>WBOU01000001.1:525246-722675 GCA_009268125.1 Chloroflexia bacterium SDU3-3
AAAACCAACCTCGACCGGGTCAAAACCAACCTCGACCGGGTCAAAACCAACCTCGACCGGGTCAAAACCAACCTCGACCGGGTCAAAACCAACCTCGACCGGGTCAAAACCAACCTCGACCGGGTCAGGTTGACACTGGGCTTGTTTCCTATCAGCGACACTGATAGTTCTCGCAAGGTGGGTGGATGCCCTGCGCGGGCAGCGCCTAGGGGCCTGCCCTTACATGGGTCACTTTTTTGACGTGTTTCCCATAGGCGATGGCGGTCATTCTTGTTCGGTGGGTGGATGCCCTGCGCGGGCAGCGCCTAGGGGCCTGCCCCTAGGAACCCCGCGAGGGGGCGTGGCCCCCTTCGATCCCCCAATTTTGAGCGTTCCCGTGCTGATTGCAGGCGGCTAGCGTTCGTGCATATGGCCATCAAAACACCAGCGGCACCTTCGCCGCATGGGCCAGGTGGGTAGGGCATCGGCGATGAATCGAATTGCCATCATCACGCCCAATGCATGGGCCAGGTGGGTAGGGCATCGGCGATGAATCGAATTGCCATCATCGCCCCTACACCCGATGCGTGGCATTGTGGCATCGGGTGTAGGGGCGGGTCTCGTGCCCGCCCCATCGCAGGCCGCCGCAGGCATCGAATGCCAACCGATGAGCACGGCGCGTGGCGATGCGATCCGCACCGCGTTTCACCGCACGCATCGTAGGGATTTTCGATGATGCCGAAGAGAACGGCGCGGGCGGGCACCAGACCCACCCCTAGGTCCATGATTCCGTCGCTGGCACGGCTTTGCGGCGTTCCCGTGCTGATTGCAGGCGGCTAGCGTTCGTGCATATGGCCATCAAAACACCAGCGGCACCTTCGCCGCATGGGCCAGGTGGGTAGGGCATCGGCGATGAATCGAATTGCCATCATCACGCCCAATGCATGGGCCAGGTGGGTAGGGCTGGCCCGCCGCTATTCCTACATCTTTTGCCCTCTTGGTGTCTTGGTGTCTTGGTGGTGAATCGTTCTCACCTTCGCGTCTTCGCGTCTTCGTGGTATTCGTTTCTTGGATCTCTCGGCATGGTCTACAATGGGGCGCACATATGGGTATGGAGAACGATATGCAGCGCATTCTTGTGATAGATGACGACCCCGCCGTGACCAGCCTGCTGCGGCGCGGGCTATCCTACGAGGGCTACGCGGTGGAGACCGCCGCCAGCGGCGAGGCCGGGCTGGCCCTGGCCCGCACCACCCCGCCCGACCTGGTGGTGCTAGACCTGATGATGCCGGGGCTGCACGGGCTGGAGGTGCTGCGGCGGCTGCGGGCCGCCGACGAGGCCCAGCCGGTGCTGCTGCTGACCGCCCAGGATGCCCCCGCCGACCAGGTGGCCGGGCTGGAGGCCGGGGCCGATGACTATGTGGTCAAGCCCTTCAGCTTCGAGGTGCTGCTGGCCCGCGTGCGCGCGCTGCTGCGGCGGCGCGGCGCGGCCCCGCCGCCCACCCTGGCCGTCGCCGATCTGCGGCTGGAAACCGGCAGTCACGCCGTGAGCCGTGGCGGCAGGCCGATCGCGCTCACCAGCCTGGAGTTCAAGCTGCTGCACGAGTTCATGCTGCACCCCCGGCAGGTGCTGACCAAGGATGTGCTGCTCGACCGAGTGTGGGGCTACGACTTCGGCGGCAGCGCCAATGTGGTGGAGGTGTATGTGAAGCAGCTGCGGCAGAAGCTGGGCGCGGCGGGCGAGCCGCCGCTCATCCACACCATCCGGGGCGCAGGCTACGTGCTGCGCGAGGAGGGCTAGGTGTCGATCCGAGGCCGACTAGCGCTGTGGTACGGCGGGCTGCTGGCCGCCATCCTGCTGGCCGCCATGCTGCTCACCTATGCGCTGCACGTGCGCGGCCACTACGAGGAGCGCGACCAGCTGCTGCTGACCAGCGCGGCCCACGCCGCCAGCGAGACGGGCGGGCACGGCGCGGCGCTGCACTTGGGCACGGGCGCGGGCGGGCTGGAGGTGGCCCTGCGGCTCTACGACGCATCGGGCGAGCTGATCGAGGTGTCGCCGGGGGCGGGCGAGCCGCCGCCCACCGACCCGCGCGCGCTGCTGGCCGCGCCATCCGGCCCGGCCTTCGACTGGCTGGCCGGGCTGGCCCCCGCGCTCGCGCCCACCGACGCGGGCGAGGGATCGTTTGGTGTGGTGGTGGGCGAGCAGCGCTGGCGCACCTACGCGCTGCCGCTGCACGCCAGCGGCCACACCGACGCCTACCTAGTGGCTATGGCCCCGCTGGGGCGGCTGGACGCGTCGATGGCGAGCTTCCGCCTGATCCTGGCCGGGCTGGGCGGGCTGGGCCTGCTGGCCGCCGCCGCCGGGAGCTGGGCGATCGCGGCCCAGGCGCTGCGGCCCATCGACGCCATGGTGGCTACAGCCCGCACCATCACGCAGGCCCGCGACCTCTCGCACCGCATCCCCGAGCCGCCCGCCCGCGACGAGCTGCGCCGCCTGTCGCAGACCTTCAACGCCATGCTCACCAGCCTGGAGGAGGCCTCGCGCACCCAGCAGCGCTTCGTGGCCGACGCCTCGCACGAGCTGCGCGCCCCGCTGACGGCCATCCAGGGCAACCTGGAGCTGCTGCGGCGGCAGGCCGTGCCCCCCACCGAGCGCGACGAGGTGCTGGCCGAGGTCGAGCGCGAGGCCGCGCGGCTGGGGCGGCTGGTGTCCGACCTGCTGGCGCTGGCCCGCGCCGACGCCGGGCAGGGCATCCGGCACGGCCCGGTCGACCTGGACGCCCTGACGCTGGAGGCCTTCCACACCGCGCGGGCTATGGCGCGCGGGCAGCGGCTGGCGCTCGACCCCTTCGAGCCAGTGCAGGTGGCTGGCGACGCCGACCGGCTGCGCCAGCTGCTGCTCATCCTGCTGGACAACGCGCTGAAGTACACCCCGCCGGATGGCGCAGTCACCCTGGGGCTGCGCCAGCGCGGGGCGCACGCCGAGCTGAGCGTGCGCGACACCGGCCCCGGCATCGCCGACGAGGATCTGCCGCACGTGTTCGAGCGGTTCTACCGCGCCGACCCAGCGCGGGGGCGCGACCCCGGCGGCACCGGGCTGGGGCTGGCAATCGCCCGCTGGATCGTGGAGCAGCACGGCGGCACCATCGAGCTGCGCGGCGCGGCGGGGGGCGGCACGCTGGCGATGGTGCGGCTGCCGCTGGGCGAGGAGGAGATGTCTCAACCACGGTAGCGCCCCGGACGACCACGGTAGCGCCCCGGACGACCGCGGTAGCGCGCCAGACGACTGCGGTAGCGCCCCAGACGACCACGGTAGCGCCCCGGACGACCGCGGTAGCACCCCGGACGACCGCGGTAGCACCCCGGACGACCGCGGTAGCGCCCCGGACGACCACGGTAGCGCCCCGGACGACCACGGTAGCGCCCCGGACGACCGCTGTCATCTTACACCTTCGAGATGGCAGTGGTGTGGACGGTGGTGCGTGCCTTGCGCGGGGGCTACGCCCTCACATGGTGTCACTTTTTCGAGTGTCCCCATCATCGATGGCGGTAGTGGTTGTCGTGTGGGTGGATGCCCTGCGCGGGCGGCGCCTAGGGGCTAGCCCCTAGGAACCCCACGAGGGGGCTTCGCCCCCTTCGAACCCCCAATTTAAATCATTCCAATGCCGAATATTGGCGGCTGGTGTTCGTGCATATGGCCAGTATGCACGAGCAACACCTTCGCCGCATGGGCCAGGTGGGGGGGCTGGTCGCCTCTCTTTCCCAGATCTTTTGTCCCCTTGCTGTCTTGGTGGTGAATCGTTCTCCCCTTCGGGCCTTCGCCTCTTCACGGTATTCGTTCCCCACGTTCCCTCAAGCACGCATCAGCGCGCACTCAGCGGGGCCTCAGCTTAGGCCGCGATACTTTCCCCAGCCGCTGTTCGCGGCCCTTTTGGAGAAAGGATACGCCTGTGCGCCACCGAAGCCTCGCCGCCCTGGTCGCGGCGCTGCTGGTGCTGGCCCCCGCCGCCGCCCTTGCCGAGGGCGATGGCCCAGGGGAGCAGCGAACCAGCGATGGATATACCGTCACCCTGAGCGCCGATGGGCCTGCCCAGACCGGGCAGAACCGCATCACCGTGAGCATCCGCGACCCCCAGGGCGTGCCTGTGACCAGCGCGAGCGTCGAGCTGCGCCTGCTAGGCCACACCGCCGAGGAGCAAGGCCACAGCCACGGCGAGAGTGCCCAGCCCGAGGCCGAACACGCCGAGGAGGGGACAGCGCCCCACATGGCCACGCCCGACACCGGCCACGACGCCGATGGTGCGCACCCCCACGATGGCGACACAATGCCCCACATGGCCACGCCCGACACCGGCCACGACGCCGATGAGCAAGGCCATAGCCACGCCGAGGGGAGCGCGATGCCGGGGATAAATATGCCCGAAGACGAACAGAGCGAGGGCGGCGCAATGCCGGGGATGAACATGCCCGAGGATGGCCACGCCGAAGACAATCACGCCGAAGGCAATCACGCCAAAAACGCTATCGCCAGCGTGCCGATGCAGCCCAGCGGGCAGGGCTACCAGGCCCAGGTCGAATTTGCCGAGGCGGGCACGTGGGCCGTGGCTGTGGCATTCCGCGACAGCTTGGGCCAAGAGCGCGTGGTGGAGCTAAGCCTGGAGGTGGCCCAGCAGCGCCCGCGCGGCCTGGTGCTGGGTGGCTTCCTGGCCGTCAACCTATTGGCCATCGGCGGGGCCGCCGCCCTGCGCACGATCTCGCCGCCCAAGCCGCGCGGCAACGGACGCCGCACCCCAGCAGCCCAGGAGAAGCCAGCATGAGCACCCCGACACGCGGATACAATTTGCTTGACAACCGTCTGATCGCCTCATTTCTGCGCAGCCGCTGGTACCCCGCGATCTTCCAGTGGGTGACGAGCGCCGCCTTCGTGCTGATCATGTGGCAGCTGCTGGTCGGGCCGGACTCGGCGCACAGCAACGCGGGCACGGCGCTGACCTGGGTGCTGTGGTGGCCGGTCATCCCGATCATCTTTGTGCTGATGGGCCGCTTCTGGTGCGCGATCTGCCCGTTCGCCGCGCTGAGCGACGCGGTGCAGAAGCTGGTGGGCAACCACCGGCGCGCGCCAGAGTTTTTGAAGAAGTACGGCATCTGGATCATCGACGCGCTGTTCATCCTGATCACGTGGTCCGACCACGTGTGGGGCATCGTCGAGTCGCCGTGGGGGTCGGGCATCCTGCTGCTGCTGCTGACCACCGGCGTGGTGATCTCGGGGGCGTTCTTCGAGCGGCGGACGTGGTGCCGCTACCTGTGCTTCCTGGGCGGCCTCTCGGGCAACTACGCCCGCGTGGGTATGCTGGAGCTGCGGGCCAAGCCCGAGGTGTGCGCCACCTGCACATCCCGCGCCGCCTGCTTCAACGGCAGCGAGCAGGGCCGGGGCTGCCCGCTGTTCGAGTTCCCGCGCACCATGGATTCGAGCGCTAACTGCAACCTGTGCGCCTCATGCATCAAGGTCTGCCCGCACAACGCGATCACGCTGACGGTGCGCCCGCCGACCCGCGAGCTGTGGTTTATCCGCAAGCCCAAGCTGGAGGAGGCGTTTCTGGCCGTGGTGATCATGGGCATCGTGTTCATCCAGAACATCACCATGCTGGAGCTGTGGCAGGGCCTGCTGGCCTGGCTGGAGCGCAGCCTGGGGATCACCAGCTACCCGCTGATCTTCACGATCACCTTCGTGATCGCCATGGCCGCGCCGGTGGCGCTGATGGCGGGCGCGGCCATGCTGGCCAGCCGCGCGAACGGGGCCACGGCGGCGGCGAACTTCGCGCGCTTCGGCTACGCGATCATCCCGCTGGATGTGGCCGGGCACATCGCGCACAACCTGTTCCACCTGCTGGCCGAGGGCAAGGCGGTGCTGTTCACCACGCTGGCGCTGTTCGGGCAGCACGCGGGCGAGCAGCCCACCGCGCTGCTGGGCACCGCGCAGATCCAGCTGCTCCAGTACGCGCTGGTGGCGCTGGGCGTGGGCGGGTCGCTCTACGCCGCGCTGCGGATCGCCCGCAGCAGCCGCCGCGAGGGCCAGCGCACCTGGGCCAGCTTCGCGCCCTACGCCGCGCTGATCGTGCTGCTGGGCGCGATCAACATCTACCTGTTCATTCTGCCGATGGCCTCGCGGATGTAGCGCTGCGCGCCAGCGGCCTAGCCCATCCGGCGAAGGTGCGGCAACCAGCACACTGGCCATGATCCGCGCCGCAGCGGGCCAGCCCGCCAGCCGAGGCGGCCCGACATGTTCCCCTTGACTCTCCCCCTGGGGCAGGGCCTATGCTCTGCGCGAAGCGGGATGAGTGAAGGGGATCATATCATGATACCGATGGTGAGCTTCGCGGGGCGGATGAGCTACTGCCTGACGCGCAGCCTGAAGATGGTGCTGGGCCACCACGGGCTGGAGTACCCGACGCCCTGGCTGGAATGCGTGGGCGGGCAGGCCTTCGAGTTTGTGTATGTGCAGCGCGAGGGCGACCTGTTCGCCCTGATCGGCGACTACTACCACCTGGCTGGCGAGCGGATGCTGGGCACGCTGAACGTGGGCTACCGCTACACCAGCGCCGAGGATGACGCCAGCGCGCTGGATGCGCTGCGGCTGGCGCTGGAGCGCGGGCCGGTGGCGGCGGGCATGCTCGACATGGGCTACCTCAGCTACATCCCGCACCACCAAGCGCTGCGCGGCAGCGACCACGCGGTGGCCGTGCTGGGGCTGGATGGCGCGGGCGTGGTGCTGCACGACCCGGCGGGCTACGCGGCGGTGGCGCTGCCGCTGGCCGACTTCCTGGCGGCGTGGCGGCGCGATATTTACACCGGCAGGCCCTACGGCCTGTGGCAGGTGGATGCCATCGGCCCGCAGCCCAGCGAGGAGCAGACCTGGCACGAGGTGGTGGCGCAGGCGCGGGCGCGCCTGGCCCAGCCCGCCGTAGCCACGCCCGAGGCCACGGTGCACTACGGGCCTGCGGCCATGCGCGCGCTGGCCCACGACATCGCGGCCCACCCCGAGCGCGGTATCGAGGGGCTGCGCCACTTCTGCTGGCAGGTCTCGGCGCAGCGCTGCCTGGACAGCGCCTTCTTCGTGCGCCCAAGGCTGCCGCGCGCCGCCGATGTGCGCTGGCGGCAGTGCCAGATCTACGGGCGGCTGCAGCACGCCACGGCGGCCCAGCAGCGCGCGGCCCTGCCCGACCTGCTGGGCCAGCTGGCCGCGCACGAGGAGGAGTTCATCGCCGCGCTGGGGGGGTAGTGCTCACAGGGTGTCACTTTCTCGGGCGGGGCATTCGGATGCGGCACATGACGAGAGAACACCTGCCAGGCCATGCACCGCATGTGAGATCGAAACTCTCATCCACCCGGCCCATGCGGCGAAGGTGCCACTTGTGTTTTCATGGCCATATGCACGAACATCCGCCGCCAGGAAACGGCATGGGAACGCCTCAAATTGGGGGTTTCGAAGGGGGCCACGCCCCCTCGCGGGGTCCCTAGGGGCTGGCCCCTAGGCGCTGCCCGCGCAGGGCATCCACCCACCAACCACCTACCACCGCCATCGCTCATGGAACAAAGCCCAGCGCCGACGGGAAACGTGACGCCATGCGAGGATGCCTGCCCCTTCAACAGGTGTCTCTTTGTGCGGCGTCACGAGGCATCTCTAGTAACATGCGCGTTGCCGTCGGGTCGGGCAGGGTACGCCTTCGTGAAATAATGGGTGCTCTTGGATGGTGGTGCATGCCCTGCGCGGGCGGCGGCTAGGGGCCTGCCCCTAGCAACCCCGCGAGGGGGCGATGCCCCCTTCGATCCCCCAATTTTAAGCGTTCCCGTGCTGCAAACTGGCAGCTGATGTTCGTGCATATGGCCAGTTTGCACAAGCGGCACCTTCGCCGCATGGGCCGGGTGGGTGGGGTGGAGCGGGATGCTAGATGGTGGGCAACATGAGGGCAGTACTTGTTTGCTGCATTCGCGTGCAAACCCGACATGCCGTGGTGCAAGCCCGACATGCCGTGGTGCAAGCCCGACATGCCGTGGTGCAAGCCCGACATGCCGTGGTGCAAGCCTGACATGCCGTGGTGCAAGCCCGACATGCCGTGGTGCAAGCCTGACATGCCGTGGTGCAAGCCTGACATGCCGTGGTGCAAGCCTGACATGCCGTGGTGCAAGCCCAGCGGCCCCGCCCATCCAGCGAAGATGCTGCACATGATGGCTGGCCATAATCCGCACCGAAGCGGGAAGGCCCGAGCTAGGGCGGCGGCCTGGTTTTCTTCTAGAAAAAGCAGCCAGCGATATGCGCATATCGCATAGTCTATTTGAGCCTTTGCGCTACATTGCGCCGCGCCTAGCCGAACTGGCTGCGGTAGGCCTGGGGCGAGCAGCCGACGTGCTTGCGGAACATGCGCCCGAAGTAGCTGGCATCCTCGAAGCCGACCTGGGCGGCCACCTCGGAGATGCTGGAAGCCGAGCGCTCCAGCATGGCGCGGGCCTGGGCGATGCGGTAGCGGTTCAGGTACTCCCAGGGCGAGATGCCCAGCTCCTGCTGGAAGATGTGGGAGAGGTAGTTTTTGCTCACCCCTACCGCGTCGGCGATCTGCTGGCGGCTCAGGTCGCTGGCGTAGCGCTGCTGGATGTAGCCGACGGCGCGCTTGACCACCAGGCTGGTGGGGCGGGCCAGGTAGTCGCGCCCCGCTAGCTCGCCGCCCAGGGCCTGGGACAGCTCGTCGTCGCTGAGCAGGCCCTTGGTGTGGAAGGTCACGCGGGCGTGGTCGAGCCGCTGGATGTCGGCGCGGCTGAGCATATGTCCGCTGAGGATGATCACCGGGATCTGGCAGGTGCGCTCGCTGGCGCGGATGCGCTCAAGCACGGCAAAGCCATCGACATCGGGCATCATCAGGTCGAGCAGCACCAGGCTGGGCAGCTCGCCCGCTAGGAACTGCAGGGCGTGCTCGCCGCCCTCGACGCAGCGCACCGCCTGGCCGGGCAGAGCGCGAGCGATCAGGGCGGCGTAGTAGGCCCGCGTCTGGGCATCGTCGTCGACGATCAGGATGGGCCTGCCGCCCTCGGGGCGGTAGAGCGCGGCGATGGCCTCGGCCAGCGAGGCACCGCTGATCGGCTTGCTGATCACGCCGAGGGCGGCAGGCGCTGCCTCGTCGCCGCCGTAGAGCAGGAAGGGCAGCCGCGAGGCCTGCGGGCTGCGGCGCAGCTGCTCGATGATCTGCCAGTCGGCGGGCGCGGCGCGGGCCATGTCCCACGCGATGGCGGCGGGGCGCACCTGGGCCAGCGCCGCCGCCACATCCTGGCCCTCGCCCAGCTGGGCTAGCGCCAGCCCGCGTAGCTCGCAGAGCGCGGCCAGCGCGGCGGGCGGCGCGGCGCTGGAGAGCAGCAGCACGGCGGCGCAGTCGGGCTGGGGCGCGGCGGGCTGCCCCGAGAGGCTGGGCAGCGGCAGGGAGATGTGGAAGGTGCTGCCCTGGCCGGGCTGGCTCTCCAGCGTGATCGTGCCCTGGTGCAGCGCCACCAGCCGCCGCGTGATCGAGAGGCCCAGGCCGATGCCCTGGGGCCGCACGTCGTCGCGCGCGGCGGTGACGAACGGCTCGAAGATGCGCCCCTGCATGTCGCTGGCGATCCCCGCGCCGGTGTCGCGCACCCACAGGTGCAGGTGCGGCGGCGCAAGCTCGGCCCCCAGCGTGATCTGGCCGCGCTCGGTGAACTTCTGGGCATTGGAGAGCAGATTCAGCAGCACCTGGCGCAGCCGCAGCGGGTCGGCCTGGATGGCGGGCAGCGCAGGCGGCAGGTCAAGGTGGTACTCCACGCCAGCACCCTGGTGGCCGGTGGCGCTCTGGAACACCTCGGCCAGGAAGGCGCGGGTGTCCACCAGCTCGGGGAACAGGTCGAGCGCGCCGATCTCGGCCCGCGAGAGGTCGAGCAGGTCGTTGATCAGGCGGATGAGATGCTGGCCGCTGGCCGAGATGCGCTGGATATCGCGCAGCAGCTCGGGCGGCAGGTCGACGCCGTAGGGGTTCGGCGCGTCAAGCGCGGCCTGGCTGTAGCCCAGGATGACGTTGAGCGGGGCGCGCAGCTCGTGGCTGACGTTGGCCAGCAGCCGCGTCTTCAGCAGGTCGGCGCGCTCGGCGGCGGCGCGGGCGCGCAGGGCCTCGTCGTACAGCTCGGCGTTGCGCAGGGCCACGCCCAGCTGGTCGGCCAGCGACTGCAGGCCCGCCAGGGTCTGGCGCGACTCCTGGGTGATGCGGCGGCTGTGCAGGTCGATCAGGCCCAGCAGCCGCCCGCCGAAGCGGATGGGCAGCAGCACGCGCGAGCGGGTCTGCGGCCAGCTGGGGTCGGGCGCGAAGCGGTGGCTGTGGCGGGTGTCGGCGATGAAGATCGGCCTGCCCTGGCGCAGCGCCTCGGCGGGCAGCTCGCCGCCCACGGCATCCACGCGGGCCTCGGCCCCATCGGGCAGCGCGGCCACCAGGGTGCGCTCGCGCTCGCGCCAGTGGAACAGCAGGCACATGTCGTAGCCGTAGCTGGCGCGGATGATGTCGGCCAGCTCGTGCGAGAGCTGGCGCGGGTCGAGGATGCTGCCGATGCGCTGGCTGATCGCCAGGCTGGCCTGGAGCTGGGCCAGCTGCTGGGTGTCCTTCTGATGGTTCACGCCCACCAGCCTATCCGGCAGCGAGGCGATCTCGGTCAGCTTGTGCAGGCCCACCTCGGCCACATTGTCGAGCGTCACCAGGCGTGGGTTATAGTCAAGATGGGGAGGAAGCTGCTCGCCCCTGGCGGCGCGGCAGGCCGCATCCACCGCCTGCGCGCCCAGGTCGGCGGCGGAGGTCTCGACCGTGGCGACCAGGCTGCCCTCGGCCACCGCGCTGAGCGCCGCCGGGTCGCCGTTGATGCCAGCGATCGGCGGGCGGGGCAGGCCCAGCTCGCGCAGGGCGTCGCGCGCGGCCAGCGCCAGCGAGTCCGACAGGCCGATGATGGCGTGCGCAGGGGCGCGCATGTCGCGCAGGGCGGGCACGATCTGGCCGTAGGCTCGGCTGTAGCGCCAGGCGCTGGGGATGTGGGTCAGGCGCGCGCGCGGGTAACTGGCCACCAGATCCTGCAGGCCGCTGAGGCGGCTGCGGCCATCCTCGCCGTGCTGGGCCAGGCCGCCGCCCACCGCCACCACATGCCCGGCGTAGCCCACCAGGCCCAGCATATGCGCGCCGATCATCTGGCCGATCTCGTAGAAGCCGCGCGGCGAGACGCACAGCGGGTGGCGCACGTCGGTCTCGGTCAGGTGGATGACGGGGATGCCGTAGCTGACGATGCGCAGGGCCAGCGCGTCGGGCATGTAGGCGCAGATCAGCGCGTCCAGATCCTGGGCCAGCAGCTCCTCTAGCAGCTCCTCGTGCTCCTCGTCGCGGATGCGGGACGAGTGGCCGATGTCGATGGGGATGAGCTGGGCCTGGGCCTGCGCGGCGCGCTGATAGACCGCCTCGCGCACCTGCACCCAGTAGGGATCCGCCGTCCCGATGCGCGCGCCAATTCGCAGCATGTGTGTCACAGCCACCTCCCACGCTCCTGCACCGCCGCAGTGGCAACAATGCCTATAGTTTGCGCCAAAAAGTATTGTTTTGTCAGCGCTATGATAGTACAGGTTGGGGCAAAAGCAAAGGGGCGGGGGAAGACCGATTTACCACGAAGACGCGAAGGCTCCAAGGGAGCGAAAGAACCATTGGAGAGAAAAGAGATTATTAGGAAAGCGCTGGGATAATCGTGTCGTTCACTCCTTCAAATCTTTATTCCCTTGGCGCCCTGGAGTCTTGGTGGTAAAAAATCTGCGGCCCTGCCGAGCTATGGTACAATGCCCGCGCGAACATCCGCCACACCCCGAGGCCCTATGAAGCAGCAGATCGCTCGACTCCTCACCCGCCAGAACCTCATGATCCTCGGCTTCTTCCCGATCGTCATCTTCGCGCTGGGCATGGACTCGCGCTATGTGCTAGAGCGCGGCGTGGCCGGGCAGATCTACAGCAACCTGGCCGCGCCCTTCTACATGCTGCTGGTGCTGTTCGCGCTGCGCCCCGAGCAGCGGCTGATGGCCGTGGTGTTCGTGCCCTTCTCGGCCCTGGGCGAGTACATCTTCAGCCTCGTGTTCCAGCTCTACCGCTACACCGCGGGCGAGGTGCCCTTCTACGTGCCCTTTGGCCACGCCATCCTGTTCAGCACCGGCCTGCTGATCGCCGACACGCCGCTGGTGCGCCGCCACGAGCAGGCCGTGAAGCGCGGGCTGCTGGCCTTCCACGGCGGGCTGTTCGCCGTGGCGCTGCTGGCCTGGGGCGACACGCTGAGCGCGCTGTTCGGGCTGGTGTTCCTGGCCCTGATGCGGCGCAAGGGCGCGCGCCCGCTCTACCTGATCATGGGCGTGCTGGTGCTCTACATCGAGGTGGTGGGCACCCAGCTGGGCTGCTGGGCCTGGGCCGCCAACCCATGGGGCGCGCTGCACACCACCAACCCGCCAGTGGGCGCGTTCGTGTGCTACGTGATCGCCGATGTGCTGGTGATCAAGATCGCGCGGCGGCTGGCGGGCGCGTGGGCCAGGCTGCGGCCCGCCGTGGCGCGAGCCGGGGGCGAGGTGTAAGCGAGCTGACAGCATCGATCTGGTGCATGTCCGCCGACAGCATACGCAAGTGGCCCGATACAGGGGCGGTGTGCAGCTGCGTCTGTCCTCGACCCTCTTGGCCGCCACACTGCTTGGAACATCCCCTTAGCAACTCACGGATTTGGATCGCGGGAGACATCACCTCAGCAAAGCATAGCGCTTTGACGACCCCAAGATTGTGTTAGGTCGAGAAGATGGCGTCCTCTATTACTAGTTGTATTTCCTAGATAGTTTGAGATTTTTTCTCTCCTCTGCCATACCTTCGGTCAAAATTTTTTAATAATTACGCCTACTCATAACATTTGAATGCATTCAAAATATACCTTCTGCTCTCTCATATAATCTTCATATATAGATAGTGGTTAAAAAACTCTTTATATAATAATACCTAACGAAAGAAAACCCGTTGATTGACGAAACGCATTGCTATGATTAAAATGCAGTCCTCTTTTTGGAATTCTTAACGTTCCACCCTTGGAACGAGCATGTATTCCCTTAACATTTCATGAGGATGTATGTTCTCCCACCCCCAGCTCGCGCGGCTAATCGCGCGGCTCGTTACGGCCTCGCTGCTGCTTGGCAGCGTCCCGGCCCACGCCGCGCCCAGCACACCATATCCCATCACACCCATCCAGTCGCCCATCCTCAATACCCCTTGGGCGCCCGCACCTCCGGTGGCTGCGCGTCCCGCCATCCAGGGCGCGCCTGCGCTTACCCTGCCCGCGCTGACCACCACCATCGCCACATCCAGCCAAGTGGTCACGCAAGGTGAAACAATCACCGTGACCGTCACGGTAGAAAATACCGCCACTGTCGCTGGCTCCAATATCGCCACGGCGCTGACGCTGCCGAGCGGCGTGACCGTGCTGGATGCGCCCGGTGGCCAGATCGCCACTGGCCAGATCAACTGGCTCACACCCCAGCTCGCCGGCCAGGCTAGCACCAGCTACACCGCCCAGCTCGCCGTCAGCGGTGCACTTCCCGATGACGCGCTGTTGCTACGCGCCGCCACCACCGCCACCGGCGTGGTCAACGCCGCCACCGCCATGGGCGGCGCGGTGCTCGACCCCACCGTGGCACTGCCCAAGGCCACGGTCTCCAGCAGCCGCGCCGCCGTGGTGAGCGCGCCCGCCGCCCGCCTGCGCGTGGATGTGCCCGCCCAGGCGCTGCCAGACGCCACGGTGGTCGTCACCGACGCCACGCTCACCCAAAGCGCCACAGCCGACACCACCGTCAACGGTCGCCAGAGCTTTGGCCGCTTCACCTTCAGCATCGGCGGCAGCGCCACGCCGCGGGCGCTCACCAGCCCGGCGACGATCTCGCTGCGCTACACCGATGCCCAGCTGGCCGCGCTCCAGCTGCGTGAGAGTGATATCGCGCTCTTCCACTACGATACGGCAACGGATTCCTGGCAGGCGCTCAGCACCAGCCTGAACGCAGAGACGCAGACGCTGAGCGCGCAGGCCGATGAGACCGGCACCTTCGCCTTTGCCAACAGCACCTCGCCGTCGGCAGCCTACGTGCCCTCGCTCAAGAGCTTCCAGACCAGCCTCTACACCGGCGCGGCCTCGTACTCCTACCCCATCGAGCTGCCCGCCGGGCCGGGCGGCCTCAAGCCCGCCGTCAGCCTCTCCTACTCCAGCGCCGCGACCGACGGCCCCGGCGGCAACCGCGCCAAAGCCCAGGCGGGCTGGGTCGGCAAGGGCTGGAGCCTGAGCGCCGACGGCTCGATCTCGCGCAACAAGAGCCTCAGCTCCTCGCCTGGCCAGTGGGATCACTTCTCGGTGGTCTTCGCCGGGCAGTCGTTCGATATTGTGCGCGGCGAACTGATCGCGCCGAACACCGACTATGGCAACACCGCCGCGCTAGACCAGTGGACATGGCACGCCACCGACGAGAACTTCTCGCGCGTGCGGGCAGTCTACACCGGCAGCACCACCTACAGCGCCACCGACCCCGATGGCACGCCCATCCAGACCAGCTACCCGAACTACAGCTGGTATGTGTGGACGAAGGATGGCACCCGCTACGAGTTCGCCCAGGCGCTCTGGAACAGCGATGACCAGCAGACCTACCAGGCCTACAAGTGGCAGCTCACCAAGGTTGTCGATACGCACGGCAATGCGATTGTCTACCACTACAAGACCGACGCAGACAACCTGAACATTGGGCGCTATGTTTTGCCGATGCAGTACGCCAGCGTGCTCGATCAGATCATCTGGGGCTTCGACGGCGCGACGCCTGGCACCGGTACCGCGCGCTACACGCTGGATTTCACCTCATCTGACCGCAGCCCGCTCGGCGTGGATACCAAATGGGAGTTCCCGAGAACTTCCGATACTGACCGACGCTGGGAAACTGCCACCATCCACGAGGTGTACAAGCTGGATGCGATCACGCTCTCAACCCGCGCGTCGGGGACAAGCAGCGCGACGCCGATCATGCAGTACCGCCTGCGCTACGCCGCGCCGAGCACCACCACGGCCCGCCAGCCCGAGGCCGATGTGAGCGTCTACAGCGACGTGCGCGACTCGGATGGGCCGCAGGCCACGCTGACCCTGGCGGGCATCCGCAAGGTCGGGCGCGACGAGATCGCGAGCAACGCCAGCACGTTCCAGCTGCCCGAGATGACCTTCCGCTACGGCCAGCCCTACGGCCCCAACCTCGGTCCGGTGCCTGGGGCCAACCGCCTGCGCTCGGTTGACACCGGACAGGGCGGCAAGATCACCTTCAGCTACGAGCCGGTGTGGACCGAGGAGACCTACCGCAGCTACCCCGGCTACACCGCCACGCAGCAGCAGAATGACTCCAGCGCGCTGTACCTCAACTACCACCGCGTCAGCTCCATCCTGCGCGAGTACACCAGCAACCAGCCCTACCCCAAGTTTTCGCTGAGCACCTACAGCTATACGCAGCCCGCCATCAACGATATCCAGGTGGCCGCCACCGTGGCGTTTGCCACCTACGCCCCTAGCGGCAATGGCAACGTGGACACGCTGGCACAGGGCGAGAAGCGCGAGTTCCGCGGCCACGCCCAGGTTACCGAGCGCACCTACGACGGCGCAACGGCGGACGCGGGCGCGTTGATGCAGACCGTGAACCACTGGTTCTACCAGGGGTCATCCAGCGGCGACGCGACCGCCGACCCGATGGGCCGCTGCGGCCCGGTGCGGCAGAATGGGCTGATCGATGAGACCTCGGCCTGCTTCCAGAACATGGTCCGCTACGAGACCTGGAAGGGGCGCGAGTACAAGACCGAGGTGCCGTCCGATGGTTTGATCAAGCGCACCGAGCACACCTTCGCCCGTGAGGAACTGTCCTTCTTCGGCAGCGACGCCTCGGTCGCCAACGCCGCAAACCTGAGCAACAACTACCGCCGCGCAGGTCTCTGGCGCGCCTTCTCCTACGAGAGCGCCACCACCGAGTCGACGTTCACCACAGGCAGCAGCCCGCTGACTCAGAGCAAGACCACAGAGTATGTCTACGATCCAACCCTGCAAGATGGCGGTGCGCAATATGGCAATGTCACCAAGACCATTGAGTCAGTCAATGGTGCGCGTGTTCGCACTACGCAGCAGTGGTATGCGACCTATGTCACCGACAGCAGCTACATTGTGGATCGCTCCTGGCAGACCTTAATCCTGGACCCGCAAAACAACTGGCTGGCGCTGACCGATACGTTCTACGACAATGTCACCTCGCCTTTTGCACTCCAAGGCCGCGGCGAAGTGCAGCGCACAACCAAGGTGCTTCTGGCTCCAGGGGCCTCCAACGCAAATCCGCCTATCGGCCATGTGCCTGCGACGGATACGATCATCACCTACGATGCCTATGGCAATCAGACCAGCGCCACATCCTATAGCGACTATGGCTGGCGGCAGTACGATCTGACCACCAAGGTGCACACCTTCAACACCCGGGCCTACCCGCCAACTGAGGCGACCGCCCGCACAACAACGACCACCTACGACAGCGCCTTCCACACCTTCCCGACCAGCATGACCAGCCCGAGCGTGGGCGGGGCGGCCCCGCTGATCACCCAGGCGGTCTACGACTATGGCATGGGCACGCTGCTGGGCGTGGCCAGCCCCGATGGCACCGCCGCCGACCTGGCGCGCTGCGCCACCGGCGTGAGCAGCCCGATCACCAGCGCGGTGACATGCGCCCGCTACGACCAGTTTGGCCGCATGATCGCCCTGATCAAGCCGGGTGACACTGCGTCGCAGCCGACCGAGGCGCTGGAGTACCACGACCAGGAGATCCCCTTCCGCTACACGCGCATCCAGCGCGCGGGCACCGACACCCGCATCAGCCACCAGTACTACGATGGCGCGGGCAACCTCATTCAGACCAAGCAGGAGAGCGATAACCCCGCGACCGCAGGCATCGACAGCGTGGTGGTAGACAAGCTCTACGACGGCCTGGGCCGTGCGACGCGCGAGTACCAGCCCTACTATGTGGCGGGTGTGGACAGCACCTACAGCACGCTGCGCGGCTCGCAGCCCTACTCGACGACCACCACCTTTGACTCGCTCGGTCGGACAACCCAGGTGGCCTCACCCTCAGGGACCACAGCCTATCACTATGATCTCTACACCGATGCACATGGGAATGTGCTGAACTATGCTGATACCATTGATGCGAATCGGCACCGCAGCACGCAGTTCTATGATGCATCTGGGCGGCTGATGCAGGTCAACGAGATTGTTGGCAACTGCGCCAACACACAGTACTGGAACAACGCCTACACCTGCGCTTCCACCAGCAATCCCTCGCCGTGGGTGGTCAACGCCACCACCACCTACAGCTACGACGCGCTCGACCAGCTGATCGGCGTGCTGGACGCGCAGGGCAACGCCACCAGCATCCAGTACGACACGCTGGGCCACAAGACCGCGATGAGCGACCCCGACATGGGCGTGTGGTCCTACGCCTACAATGCCACCGGGACGCTTGAGCATCAGACCGACGCCAAGGGCCAGATCACCTGCCTCTACTACGATGAGCAGGACCGCCTGCGCGGCAAGAGCGATGTGGCCAGCCTGCCCTGCCCCAGCGCGCCGACCAGCGTGCGCTACGCCTACGACACCGATCTGGATGGCGACGCCGTGGCCTTCGGCAAGGGCCAGCGCCTCTCGATGGAGACCATCGGCGGCGAGCGGACCGACTGGCAGTACGACGCGCGCGGGCGCAAGACCGGCGCGACCCACACCATTGACGGGCAGACCACCAGCTTCGGCTGGGCCTACGACAGCGGCGACCGGCTGACAAACATCACCTACCCCTCGGTGAATGGCGCGGCCCCCGAGGTGGTGACCTACGGCTACGATGCGGGCTGGCGTCCCATCAGCCTCCAGTCGAACCGCAGCGGCGCGCAGCCCTACGTGGCCAGCACGCAGTACACCGCTGCCGATGCGACCGACCAGTGGACGCTGGGCAACGGTCTGACCCAGGACTGGAGCTACGACCCCGCGACGCTGCGCCTCACCCATGTGCAGGTAGGCACCAGCGGCATCCTCGACCGCAGCTACACCTACGACGCCGTTGGGAACATCACGACCATCCACGACGGCGTGGCGAATGAGACCCAGGGCTTCGGCTACGACGACCGCGACCGCCTCATCTGCGCCTCGACGATCAACCCCACGCGCTGCACGACGCCCCAGGTGGCCTTTGGCCTGCGGAGCGCCACGCCATCGTCGCCCCAGCTGGCGGCGGTCGGGAAGCTGGCGCAGCGCGTCGGCGCAGCCGAGCGCACCAGCTCGATCCGCGAGCGCATCGGCGCAGCCGAGATCGCGATCCTGACCCGCCGCGATGAGGCCGGGGCGCAATTTGGGCAGCAGGATGCGGCATCTGTGGAAAATGCACAGCAGGAGAGCGCCCGAAACACCGCAGTCGAGCGCGCCATCCAGCCAGCCACCGCGCAGCGCTCGAACTACTGGAACTACAGCCCCGAGTCGCCCTACACCCAGATCAGCACGGGCACGCTGAGCAGCATCGCGCGCTATCAGACTGGCCCCTGCGCCTACAGCGGCGGCGCACCGTGCCGCTTCGACACGCGCACGTTCTTCACCATGTCGAATGGACAGGTGGTCGAGAGCATCACCGCCTACGGCCGTATCTGGAACTATGACGCCAATACGCTCGCCGCATGGGGAAGCGATAACGGCAAGCTGCTGACCAACATCGCCCGCTTCCAGCAGGCCAACGGCGGCCCCTGCGCCGCAGGCCAGACCTGCGTGCTCGATACGCGCATGTTCTTCCTGACCTCAACTGGCCAGCGTGTCGAGAGCATCACCGCCTATGGCAAGGGCTACAATTATTATGTCGACACAGGCGCTGCCTATGGCACCCTTGGGTTCAGCCTAAGCTCGGTGGCGCGCTACTATAGCAGCGCCAACGGCTCGCCAAACGACCCATGCGAGTTCGCAGCCAGTGCGGCAAGCTGCGTGTTCGACTCCCGCGCGCTCTACATCAGCCCCAGCGGGCAGCGTGTTGAGACTATCACCGCCTACGGCCGCATCTGGAACTTCGATGCCGACACGGGCGCGGTCCTCACCAACTGGATCGCCAATGGCACCGATCTGACCACGATTGACCGCTACCGCACCGGCCCATGCCAGGGCATGGCCGCCTACACCTGCAAGCTCGACTCGCGAACCTTCTACACCAACAGCAGCGGGACGCGCTTCGAGTCGATCTACGAGTCGAACATCTATACGCTGCCCACAGCTACGCCGACCAACACGCCGACGCGCACGCCCACGGCCACGCCGACGCGCACGCCCACGGCCACGCCGATAACCCCGACCAAGACCAACACGCCGACGCCGACGCGCACGCCCACGGCCACGCCGGTGCCGCCGACCAAGACCAACACGCCCACGGCCACCAGCACGGCCACGCCCACAGCCACCAGCACGCCGTCGCCCACGGCCACGCCGCAGCCCGCCAGCGGCTACGATGAGAACTACACCTACGACCTGATCGGCAACATTCTGACCAAGGCCGGGGTGGCCTACAGCTACGGTGCCCAGTCCGCCGACTGCCCGGATGGCGCGCTGGCCCGCCCGCACGCCGTGACCCAGGCCGGAACCACCAGCTACTGCTACGACCGCAACGGCAATGTCGTGCGCGATGCCACCCGCACCTACACATGGGATGGCGAGAACCGCCCGAGCGCCATCCAGTACCGCAGCGGCCAGAGCCAGACCTACCACGAGACCTACAGCTACGACGCCGACGGCGCGCGCGTGCGCGTCCAGACGCCCGAGGTGAACGCCACCACCTGGTACGCCGAGGGCATCTGGGAGAAGACCGACACTAATGTGGTGAAGACATACTACATCTTTGGAACAAAGGTGGTGGCTATGCGCACCAGCCAGCCCGGCCAAAGCGAGCAGGTCACCTACCTGCACGGCGACCACCTCGGCTCGATTAGCGTCGCCACCAATGCGGCGGGCGCGGTGACCAGCCAGCAGCAGTTCGACCCGTGGGGCAAGCTGCGCGCGGGCGATGTGCCCGAGACCAGCATCGACTACACCGGCCAGCGGCGCGACGCCACCGGGCTGCTGTACTACAACGCCCGCTACTACGACCCCGCCCTCGGGCGCTTCCTGAGCGCCGATACGGTGGTGCCAGGGAACGCCTCCGGCGGCATGGACGGTGTGGCGCTGAAGCCGCTGACCGTGAGCTTTGCGGAGCCGGGCTTCCTGAGCAAACTTAACCAGGAGAATCAGCTTGCCCCGTGGTTCCAGCTCAGCGATCAGCAGAAGCAGCAGTTTGGCCGCCCGTGGGGGCCGGCCAACCCGCAGAGCCTCAACCGCTACAGCTATGTGATGAATAGCCCTGTGAAGTGGACCGATCCGAACGGACATTCTCGTGACTGTATAAAACCAGGTGACACAGCTTGTGGTGTTGTCATTAATTCAAGTTCACAAGAAGTGTTAATCCACGGTGACAGAAAGCGGATTGAGGATCCTTCGTGTGCTAGTTCTTCAGAAGAAAGGTGTTTTGAGGAGGTGACAATGGTATTAGGCCCAGGACAATCATCGTCTGATCTCGGGTATGTTGATACAGATTTCGTTCGAGCGGTTGATGATCAACATCCTATTGCTGGGTTTGATACAAAGCAGTATTATAAAATAAAAAACCATAGTACAGTAACAATCAATGATGATACAAGAGGAGGATTAGTTCTTATCACCGAGGCTACGATAATGGGAAGGTTTCTTCAATGGCTCGATACAACGGTGAGAGGACATGATGCTGAAGGATGGTATCCACTTGGCCATGATGCTATTAATTGGACACCATATAACCCCTAATATATATCTAGCACACTGCTTTCTGTCAGTCAGAAAGCAGTGTGCTAGATATATCATTTAATTGATTTATAGGAGTAATTATGAATAAAAAACACAATACCACCATAATATTAAAGGGTATTTCATACGGTATAATTTCAGGAACATTTATATACTACTTTCTGGAAGGATGTATAATCAATTTTGATAAATTGAATGAAATGCAGGCTCCTCTATTTTTATTCTTAGGGATAGCATTATTTATATATTCTCTTATTTTAAAAGGTAGGGCAAGGTTTGTATGTCTATTTATCAGCTTTCTTTTATTAGTTTTTTTCTTCGGTAGTATAGCACGAATGCTATATTATATGGACTAATATTTTCTTGTACAATATCTTGCAAAAAGATTTACAATAGGCTGTTTCTGACAATCCGGTCTCGGATATGGTATGATTATAGGTTGACCATAATCGAGACGGGGAATCATGGGACGGTATGAGTTGACCGATGAACACTATGCCCTGATCGAGCCAGAGCTGCCCCGCAACGGCGAGAAGGCGGGTCATCCATGGAACGAACATCGCCCGATCATCAACGGTATTTTCTGGAGGCTGCATACCGGTGCGCCCTGGCCTGATATTCCTGAGCGGTATGGCAAGTGGAAAACGATCTATGACCGCTACACATGGTGGCGTCGCAATGGCACATGGGATCGTATTTTGCGGGCGCTTCAAACCAAGCTCGCTGCCGCAGGGGCCATTGATTGGGAGCAGTGGGCCGTTGATGGGACGATTGTGCGGGCGCATCGCTCGGCAGCAGGTGCCCCAACGGCACCCACGTGGGATGGCGATGATGAGCCGTCGGATCACGCACTTGGCCGCTCGGTCGGCGGTTTTTCCACCAAGATCCATGTGCTGAGTGATGGGAATGGGCTGCCACTTGATGCCATCGTGACCCCCGGACAGACCCACGAGTCAACGCAGTTTGAGCGCGTGCTGGCGCATGTGGCCATCCCACGGGCATCGGGCCGCACGCGGCGTCGGCCACGCACACTGGCAGCTGACCGCGCGTATGATGCTCGTCGCATCCGGCAGTGGTTGCGCGCCCACGGCATCCAGCCGGTTATCCCCCCCAAACGTCGGCGCGGGCGCGTCAAACCAGGTCGCCCCGTCACCTATGATGCGGTCGCCTATCGTCGCCGGAGTACGATTGAGCAATGCATTGGGTGGGTGAAGGAATGTCGCGCGGTGGCCATGCGCTATGAGAAGCTGGCACTCAACTATCTGGGCTTGGTCAAACTTGCCTTTATTGAACGCTATCTCCGCCTTTTAACGCGCCCTGCGGTGGCGGTCTAGATCCGCTATCGGATTGTCAGAAAGAGCCTATTTCGCTAGCCAAACCCCTCCCACATCCCCCCACGCCCGCGCCGAACTGTGCTATAATCGGCGCATTGGTTGAACCTACAAAACATCTGCGTTGAGGTGACCCGCTAGCCCGGATGCTAGGGCGTAAAGGTGGAAGCTGGTGAGAGTCCAGCGCTGTGCCGCAACTGTGATCGCGCGTGTGCGCGAAAGCCAGGACGCCTGCCCCAACGCTGCTCTGTTCGGCCCTTCTCGTCGCAAGGAGGGAGGAACCGCGCGGCCTCGCGCCGCGTCGCTGTCCCCTCCCCGCCCTTCCCGACCAGGGCCGGGGCTTTTTTTATGCCCGCGCGCCGCCGACAGCGGGCGGGCCAGGGGGTGGATGTGAGCGACGAACGACCGCAGCGCAACATGGTCCAGCGGATCGACGGGCGGATGGTGAACGCCGGGCGCAGGCGCGGCATGTTGATGGTGTGCGCCACCGGCTGCTGCTGCGGCCACACCGAGCGCGGCCACGCCCCCGTGCCCACCGACCTCTACCACGCCGAGTGGGAGCGCCGCAGGCTGCGCAACACCGTGCACCTGAACCAGGGCGGCTGCCTGGGGCCGTGCCCGCTGGCCAACGTCTCCATGCTGGTGCTGGATGGCCGCCCCTACTGGTTCCACTCGCTCAACGACGACGCCCTGATCGTGGCGCTCTACGACTACATCGAGGCGCTGCTGGCCAGCGACCGCCCGCTGCCCGCGCCGCCCGTGCTGGCCCCCCACGTGTTCAACGGCTTTAGCTGGGATGGTAGCGCTACCACCGCCGCGCCCGCCCTGCCCGCCCAGCGCGAGCAGGCCCTGGGCCAGGCCATGGTGCTGCTGACCCAGGCCGACACCGACCTGCTGGTGATCGAGCAGGCCCGCGCCCACCTGCCGCCCGAGTTCGCCCCGCTGCGTATGGCCCACATCGGGCGGCTGGAGGACGACGAGGCCCAGGTGGCCCTGCTGGATGAGCTGCTGCCCGTGGCCGCCGTGGTGGTGGCCCGCCTGCACAGCGCCCGCTCGTTCGACGCCGGGCTGGATCGGCTGCAGCGCTGGGCGGCGGAGACGGGCGGCTTCCTGCTGTGCCTGCCCGCCGTCGAGGCGCTCGACCCCGACCTGATGGCGCGCTCGACGGTGGGCGTGCCGCTGGCCCACGAGGTGAGCGCCTACTTCCAGTGCGGCGGCGCGGCCAATGTGGCCGGGGCGCTGCTGTGCCTGAGCGACCACCTGCTGCTGAGCGGCTGGGGCTACGACCCGCCCCAGGTGCTGCCCGCCCACGGGCTGTACCGCGAGGCGGCGGCGGGCGAGCGGCCCACGGTGGGCGTGCTGTTCTACCGCGCCCACGTGCTGAGCGGCAACACCGGCTTTGTGGATGCGATCATCGACGAGCTGGCCGAGCAGGGCATGTGCGCCCGCGCCGTCTACACCCAGTCGCTCAAGGAGGGCCAGCCAGGGCAGCTCCCCGACGCGCTGCGGCTGCTGGCCGAGGCCGCGCCGGTGGACGCGATCATCAACACGCTGAGCTTCGCCATCGGCGACGGCGAGCCGCACCCCTTCGCCCTGATCGACGCGCCTGTGATCCAGGCCATCGCCGCCGGGGCAGAGCGCGCCACCTGGATGCGCGGCGGGCGCGGCCTCGGCCCGCTGGACACGGCCATGAACGTGGCCATCCCCGAGTTCGACGGCAGGATCATCGGCGTGCCCGTATCGTTCAAGGAGCAGCCGACCGACGGCGGCGGGGCGCGCTATGTGCCCGACGCCGAGCGCGTGGCGCGGGTGGTGGGCATGGCCCGCCGCATGGTGGCGCTGCGCCGCACCCCCAACGCCCAGAAGCGCGTGGCGGTGGTGTTCACCAACAGCAGCGCCAAGGCCCAGCGCGTGGGCAACGCTGTGGGGCTGGATGCGCCCGCCTCGCTGCTGCGGCTGCTGGGCGCGATGCGCGAGCAGGGCTACCAGGTGGGCCGCCTGCCCGAGAGCAGCGACCGGCTGCTGCTCGACCTGATCGACCGCTGCTCGTACGACCAGATCTGGCTCACCGAGCGCCAGCTTGCCAGCGCCGAGCGCGTGCCGGTGGCCCAGTACGCGGGCTGGTTCGCCGAGCTGCCCGCCGCCCGCCGGGGCGAGATGGAGCGCCAGTGGGGCGCGGCCCCCGGCAGCGCCTACCTGCACGACGGCGGGCTGGCCCTGGCCGGGCTGGAGTTCGGCAACGTGTTTGTGGCGCTCCAGCCGCCGCGCGGCTACGACATGGACCCCAACGCCATCTACCACAAACCCGATCTGCCGCCGCCCCACAACTACTACGCGCTCTACCGCTGGCTGCGCGAGACATGGCGGGCCGACGCTATCGTGCACATGGGCAAGCACGGCACCCTAGAGTGGCTGCCCGGCAAGGGCGTGGGCCTGAGCGGCGAGTGCTACCCCGACATGATGCTGGCCGATGTGCCGCTGGTCTACCCCTTCATCATCAACGACCCGGGCGAGGGCAACCAGGCCAAGCGCCGCGCCCACGCGGTGGTGGTCGACCACATGACCCCGCCGATGACCAGCGCGGGCAGCTACGGCGATCTGGCCGAGCTGGCCCAACTGGTGGATGAGTACTACCAGATGGAGCTGCTCGACCCCAGCAAGCTGCCCATCCTCCAGAAGCAGATCTGGGACGCCATCCAGAAGAGCAAGCTGGATGACGACCTGCGCTACATCCTCAAGCAGGACCACGGCGACCACAGCCACGAGTGGGATGGCAGCTTCCTCGACGACGGCACGCCCACCGCCTTCGCCGAGCTAGAGGGCCGCGAGGTGGCGCACCTGCTGGAGGACATCGAGGGCTACCTGTGCGAGCTGACGGGCGCGCAGATCCGCGACGGCCTGCACATCTTGGGCGACATGCCCGCTGGCGATCAGCTCGCCGAGCTGCTCTACCACCTGCTGAAGCTGCCCAACCTGGCCATCCCCAGCCTGCCCGCCAGCCTAGCCGCCGCGCTGGGCGAGGACTGGGCCGCCCTGAACGAGCGGCCCGGCGAGCGCCGAGCGGGCGGGGGCGAGCTGCGCAGCAACGCCGATATGATCGCGTGGATCGAGGGGCAGGCCAAGGCGCTGCTGGCCGCGCTGGATGCGCGCGGCTGGGATGCGGGCGCTGCCGAGGGGGCGCTGGCCGAGGCGCTGCCCCAGGCCCAGCCCGGAGAGGCGCGCGACGGCGCGGCCCAGGCCCTGCGCTTCGCCTGCGAGTGGATCGTGCCCAAGCTGCGGCAGGGCGCGCACGACGAGATCGCCAACACGTTGGGCGCGCTGGCGGGCCGCTTTGTGCCGCCCGGCCCCAGCGGCGCACCCACGCGCGGCATGGCCCACGTGCTGCCCACGGGCCGCAACTTCTACGCCCTCGACCCGCGCGCGGTGCCCAGCGTGGCCGCCTGGCAGACCGGCTGGCGGCTGGCCGAGACGCTGATCGCCCGCTACCAGCGCGAGCACGAGGGCGGCTACCCCGCCAGCGTGGGCATCAGCATCTGGGGCACCAGCGCCATCCGCACCGCTGGCGACGACATCGCCCAGGTGCTGGCGCTGCTGGGCGTGCGCCCACGCTGGCAGGACGCCAACCGCCGCGTGGTGGGCGTCGAGGTCATCCCGCTGGCCGAGCTTGGCCGCCCGCGCATCGACGCGGTGGCCCGCATCAGCGGCTTCTTCCGCGACAGCTTCCCGCACCTCATCGCCCTGATCGACCAGGCCGTGCAGGCCGTGATCGCGCTCGACGAGCCGCCCGAGCAGAACTTCCCGCGCCGCCACGCCCTGGCCGCCGCCCAGCGCCTGCGCGCCCAGGGCCGCAGCCAGCAGGATGCCGAGCGCGCCGCCGCCTACCGCATCTTCGGCTGCGCCCCCGGCAGCTACGGCGCGGGCATCCTGCCGCTGATCGACGCCCAGAACTGGAAGGACGACGCCGACTTCGCCGAGGTCTACCTGACGTGGGGCGGCTACGCCTACACCGCCGAGGAGCAGGGCACGCCCGACCGCGAGTCGTTCGCCCACGCGCTGGGCGGCGTGCAGGTGGCCACCAAGAACCAGGACAACCGCGAGCACGACATCTTCGACAGCGACGACTACCTGCAGTTCCACGGCGGCATGATCGCCACCATCCGCGCTCTGACGGGCAAAAACCCCGCCCGCTACTTCGGCGACTCCAGCGACCCCGCCCGCCCGAAAACCCGCGACCTGCGCGAGGAGGCCCGCCGCGTGTTCCGCAGCCGCGTCACCAACCCCAAGTGGATCGCCAGCATGCGCCGCCACGGCTACAAGGGCGCGCTGGAGGTGGCGGCCACGGTCGACTATCTGTTCGGCTACGACGCCACCGCCGATGTGCTGGAGGACTGGATGTACAGCCAGGTGGCCGACGCCTATCTGCGCGACGAGGAGATGCAGCAGTTCTTCGCCGACAGCAACCCGTGGGCCTGGCAGTCTATCGCCGAGCGCCTGCTGGAGGCGATGGAGCGCGGCATGTGGCAGGACCCCGACCCGCTGGATGAGCAGCTTTTGCAGGCCGCCAAGTCGATGGGCCTGAGCGAGCTGCGGCGGCGCGCGGCCAAGTAGGTACGGCCTATGCGTTCTCGTTCGGCAGAACATGTTTACCACCAAGACTCCAAGACTCCAAGGAACAAACGAGAACGATTCCTCGTGGCGGGCCATGGGTGGGGGGAGGGTGAGCGCCCGACGAAGCCAGGTGAACGCCCGACGAAGCCAGGTGAACGCCCGACGAAGCCAGGTGAACGCCCGACGAAGCCAGGTGAACGCCCGACGAAGCCAGGTGAGCGCCCGACGAAGCCAGGTGAGCGCCCGACGAAGCCAGGTGAGCGCCCGACGAAGCCAGGTGAGCGCCCGACGAAGCCAGGTGAGCGCCCGACGAAGCCAGGTGAACGCCCGACGAAGCCAGGTGAACGCCCGACGAAGCCAGGTGAACGCCCGACGAAGCCAGGTGAACGCCCGACGAAGCCAGGTGAACGCCCGACGAAGCCCAACCCTACCCACCCGGCCCATGCGGCGAAGGTGCCGCGAGAGTCTTGATGGCCATATGCACGAACGCCAGCCGCCAGGAAACGGCACGGGAAAGCTACAAATTGGGGTTCGAAGGGGCATCGCCCCTCGCCGGGGTTCCGGGGGCTGGCCCCCGGACGCCGCCCGCGCAGGGCATTCACCCAGCACACAAGCGGAACCCTCCTCATCGAGGCCGCAGCCGGTCGGGCCGACCCAAAACGACATGGCACACACCTAGCAAACAAGCGGGGCCATCATCGGGGATCGCATCCCAGCATAGGGCCGATCTACCAATATAGGTATACGCAACGCATAAAACAATGAGTAAATCCTATCAAGATGAATAAAGAGCGCATCTGGACACCATACGACCCGCAGTGGCTGATTGATCTTGCCCAGGAGCAGCGCCCAGAAGATACATGGCTTCCTCAAGCGCTTGCAGCATGTACCCAAGCATTACAGGTGAGCGAGGGGTATGTTTATTTTGTTGATTCATCCAATGCAAATCAGCCTGGGTCAGCCTGGCAATTTAAGACAAATATATCGCTTGAATCGCCAACTGAAGGTTGGATAACGCTCGATATTCTCACCAAGCACCGTGTTGGCGGCATAGAGTTTTACAATAAGCTCTTGAAAGGCCCTGGGGTGCTATGCCCGTGTGGATTTATGCATAACTACACCAATCCCTCACAGCATGAATTAGTGATCATTCCACGCACGGATATACGGGATAATACAAATCGCTACGGATCAATGTATGAATGCCCTGCATGTGGACGTCTTATCTGGCGAAAACCTGGGTCAACGACGTATACCGTTTTTGCACCAGAAGGTACAGCGTAACTTCTCATCTTGACCCTTGCCACAGACGGCCAGAGAAGATAATTTCCTCGCCGCCGCAGGCGAAGCCGCCTGTGGCGCAGCAGAGAGAAGACGGCAGAGGGGACACAGAAGCCTTCTTCAGATACAAAGGAGCAACCACCATGGCACTGCTTGAAGAGACCATCGCCAAGATCGCCCCGCTCGACGCCGACGCCATGCGCCAGGCCCGCGAGCGCCAGGACCAGCTCACCAAGCCCACTGGCAGCCTGGGGCGGCTGGAGGCGCTGTCCATCCAGATCGCGGGCATCACCGGGCAGGCCCGGCCACGGCTGGCCCACCCCGCCGTGGTGGTGATGGCGGGCGACCACGGCATCGCGCGCCAGGGCGTCAGCCCCTACCCCACCGACGTGACCCCGCAGATGGTGATGAACTTCCTGGCGGGCGGCGCGGCCATCAACGCGCTGGCCCGCCACGTGGGCGCGCAGGTGGTGGTGGCCGACCTGGGCGTGGCCAGCGACCTGCCCGACCACCCCGCGCTGATCAAGCGCAAGGTGGCCTACGGCACCGCCGACTTCACCGCAGGCCCGGCCATGAGCCGCGAGCAGGCCCGCCAGTCGCTGGAGGCGGGCATCCAGATCGCCCAGCAGGTGATCGCGGGCGGGGCCGACCTGCTGGCCACCGGCGACATGGGCATCGGCAACACCACGCCCTCCAGCGCCATCGTCGCGGCGATCACGGGCGAGCCGGTGGCGGCGGTGACGGGGCGCGGCAGCGGCGTGGGCGACGAGGCGCTGGCCCGCAAGATCGCGGCGATCGAGCAGGCCCTGGCGCTGCACAGCCCCCACCCGACCGACGGCCTGGGGCTGCTGGCCGCGCTGGGCGGCTTCGAGATCGGCGGGCTGGCCGGGCTGATCCTAGGGGCGGCGGCGGCGCGCGTGCCGGTGGTGGTGGATGGCTTCATCTCCAGCGCGGCGGCCATGCTGGCGCTCACGCTCGCGCCCGAGTCGGCGGGCTACATGGTGCCCGGCCACCGCTCGGTGGAGCGCGGCCAGCGCGCCTTCTTCGCGCGCATCGACGCCGAGCCGCTGCTGGACCTGGGCATGCGCCTGGGCGAGGGCACCGGCGCGGTGCTGGCGCAGTCGCTGTGCATCGCGGCCTGCAAGGCCCTGGATGAGATGGCGACCTTCGCCGAGGCTGGCGTGAGCGACAAGCAGTAGCGGGGGGACCGATTCACCACGAAGGCGCGAAGGCTCGAAGGGGAGAGAACCATTTACCACCAAGACTCCAAGGCTCCAAGGAGCACAAAAAACTTCGTGTCTTGGAGTCTTGGTGGTAAAAATAGCGCGGCTTTGTGGTGAAACAATCCTCGCAAGGCGTGGCGATGAGCCGCTGGCCATAATCGAGATCGTAGCAGTAGGGCAAAGATCGCAGCCGCAGGCCCGATTCATCTCCCTAAATCGTGCGGGCATGATGAGGAGGAAAACCTCACTCATCTGCTCCCCACCAAAAGATCTTGGTGTCTTGGAGCCTTGGTGGTAAAAAATCTTCGTGCCTTCGCGTCTTCGTGGTAAAAAAATTCTAGTGGTGAAAGGGGAAGCGACATGACAAAGCACGCTCGGCTGAAGCGCTGGGCCATCATCATCGGCGGGGGGCTGGCCATGGCGGCCATCGAGGCGCGGCCCGCCTACGCCATGCACATCATGGAGGGCTTCCTGCCGCCGGTGTGGTGCGCCGTGTGGTTCGCGGTGGCGCTGCCGTTCTGGGCCGTGGGCTTCCTGCGCATCCGCAGGCTGGTGGCCGAGAAGCCCGAGACCCGGCTGCTGCTGGGGCTGGCTGGGGCCTTCGCCTTTGTGCTCAGCGCGCTCAAAATCCCCAGCGTCACCGGTTCGAGCAGCCACCCCACCGGCGTGGGCCTGGGCGCGGTGCTGTTCGGCCCGGCGGTGATGAGCGTGCTGGGCGGCATCGTGCTGCTGTTCCAGGCCCTGCTGCTGGCCCACGGCGGCCTCACCACGCTGGGCGCGAACACGGTGAGCATGGCGGTGGTCGGGCCGCTGGTGGCCTGGGGCATCTGGAAAGCGCTGCGGGGCCGCGCCCCCGACTGGCTGGCGGTGTTCCTAGCCGCCGCCCTGGCCGACCTGCTGACCTACGTGGCCACCTCGGCCCAGCTGGCGCTGGCCTACCCCGACCCGGCGGGCGGCTTTGCAGCCTCGTTCCTGAAGTTCGCGGCGATCTTCGCCATCACCCAGGTGCCGCTGGCCATCAGCGAGGGCATCCTGACGGTGCTGATCTTCAACGCCCTGCAGACCAACGCCGCGCCCGAGCTGCGGGCGCTGAACGTGAGAGGAGCCGAGCTATGACCGCCACACCCCAGCCCTTCCGACGCGGCACCGTGCTGGCCCTGCTGGTGGCCGTGCTGGCCCTGGCCGTGCTGCCGCTGCTGATCATCCGAGGCTCGGAGTTCGGCGGCTCCGACGGGGCCGCCGAGCAGGCCATCGCCGAGGTCGCCCCGCACTACACGCCCTGGGCCGAGCCGCTGTGGTCGCCGCCCGGCGGCGAGACCGAGAGCCTGCTGTTCGCGCTCCAGGCCGCGATCGGCGCGGCCACCATCGGCTACTTCTTCGGCCTCAAGCGCGGCCAGCGCATGGCGCGGGAGGATGCGAATACCACGAAGACTCAAAGTCTCGAAGAACGTGGGGAGAAGGTGGGCTAGGCCGCTATGCACGGGATCGACCGCTACGCCTACACCAACAACATCCGCTGGCTCGACCCGGCCCAGAAGGGCGGCCTAGCCGCGCTGGCGCTGGCGCTGTGCCTGGCGCTGCCCAGCCCGCTGGTGGGGCTGGCCGCGCTGGGCTGGATGGCCGCGCTGGCCACGCTGTGGGCGGGGGTGCCCGCCCGCGCCGTGGCGCGGGCCATGCTGGCCGAGGCGCTGTTCCTGGCGCTGAGCGTGGCGGGCGTGGCGCTGAGCGTGGCGCTGGATGCACCCGGCCTGCCCTGGCAGTGGCGCGTCGGCCCGCTGTGGCTGGCCACCAGCCCGCAGGCGCTGCACCTGGCCGCGCTGCTGCTGGCCCGCGCCCTGGGCTGCGCCGCCGCCATGAGCTTCCTGGCCCTCACCACCCCGCTGGTCGACCTGATCGACCTGCTGCGGCGGCTGCGCGTGCCCGACCTGCTGATCGACCTGATGACCCTGATCTACCGCTTCATCTTCATCCTGCTGGAGAGCATGGAGCGCATGCGCACCGCCCAGGAGAGCCGCGCGGGCTACCGTGGGTTCTGGGGCGGCATGCGCGACGCCGGGCTGCTGGGCAGCCGCCTGTTTATCGACGCCTACGCCCGCAGCCGCCGCCTCGACCTGGCGCTGCAGAGCCGGGGCCACGCGGGCGGGCCGCTGGCGGTGCTGCCCGCCGACTACCGCCGTAGCGCCCAGCCCGCCTGGCTGATGGCCGCGCTTGCCGCCAGCCTGCTGCTGGCCTGGAGGCTGGGATGAGCGTGCCCGCCCTGGCCTTCGAGGCCATCCACTTCCGCTACCCCGGCTTCGAGCAGCCCGCGCTGCGCGACGCGAGCCTGAGCATCCAGCCCGGCCAGAAGGTGGCGCTGCTGGGCCGCAACGGCGCGGGCAAGACCAGCCTGCTGCTGCACGGCAACGGCCTGCTGCGCCCCGACCAGGGCCGCGTGCTCATCGCCGGGCAGCCGCTGGACTACGGCAGGCGCGGGCTGCTGGCCGCCCGCCAGCAGGTGGGGCTGGTGTTCCAGAACCCCGACGACCAGCTGTTCAGCGCCAGCGTGGCCCAGGACATCAGCTTTGGGCCGCTGAACCTGGGGCTGGCCGAGGCCGAGGTGCGCCGCCGCGTGCGCGAGGCCGCCGAGCAGTGCCAGGTGGCCGACCTGCTGGAGCGCCCGACCCACGCCCTGAGCGGCGGACAGAAGGCCCGCGTAGCCCTGGCCGGGGTGCTGGCCATGCGCCCCCTGGTGGTGCTGGCCGACGAGGTGACGGCGGGGCTGGACCCCTGGATGCGCCGCCAGACCCTGGAGATCTTCGCGGCGCTGGCCGCCGGCGGCACCGCCGTGCTGCTCTCCACCCACGATCTGGAGGCCGCCCGCGCCTGGGCCGACCTGATCGCGCTGATGGAGGATGGCCAGGTGGCCGCGCTGGCCCCACCCGCCCAGATCTTCGCCAGCCCCGACATGCGCCGCCGCATCGGGGATCTCTAGCCGCGAATGGGAACCATTTACCACCAAGACTCCAAGGCTCCAAGGGGGACGAAAGAACCGTTACCACCAAGACTCCAAGGCTCCAAGGGGAACCGGTCACAAAAATGAGCAGATCTCTCAAAAATACAAATCTTCGTGTCTTGGAGTCTTGGTGGTAAAAAATTTTGGTGCCTTGGTGGTGAAATTCTTCGCATCTTCGTAATACAGAATCTTCAAAACCTTGGTGTCTTGGTGCCTTGGTGGTGAAATTCTTCGTGGTAAGAATGAGTAAGGAACACATATGACGCGCGACCACCTCCTCCTGATCGGACACGGCAGCCTCGATGAGGACGGCGTCGCCGAGAACATGCAGTTTGCCGAGCAGCTCGGCCAGCGGCTTGGCGTGCCCGTCGAGGCCTGCTTCCTGGAGTTCGCCGAGCCGCCGATCGTGGATGGCATCGTGCGCTGCATGCGCGAGGGGGCCGAGCGCGTGCTGGCGCTGCCGCTCTTCCTGGGCGCGGGCGGCCACCAGAAGAACGACGTGCCCGCCCTGCTCAACTGGGCCAAGGCCCAGTGGCCCCAGGCCGAGTTCCGCTACGGCGCGCCGCTGGGGGCGCAGTACCCGCTGGTGCAGGCCCTGGCCGAGCGCGCCGCCCAGGCCGTGGCCGCCAGCCCCCGCGCCATCGCCGCCGCCGACACAGCCCTGCTGGTGGTGGGCCGGGGCAGCCGCGACCCCGACAGCAACTCCGAGGTGAGCAAGATGGCCCGCCTGCTGTGGGAGGGCCGCGACTACGGCTGGGCCGAGGCCTGCTTCTACAGCCTGACCACGCCCGACGTGGCCACCGGCATCGAGCGCTGCGTGCGGCTGGGCGCGCGCCGCGTGGTGGTGCTGCCCTACCTGCTGTTCACCGGCAAGATCCACCGCGCCATCGAGCAGCTGGCCGCCAAGGCCCAGGCCCGCTACCCCGAGGTCGAGATCCTGGCCGCCCAGCACATCGGCCTGCACGAGGGCGCGTTCGCCGCCACCGCCCAGCGCTACCACGAGCTGCTGGCGGGCCAAACGGCCATGAGCTGCGATATCTGCAAGTACCGCCAGCGCTTCGCGGGCTTCGAGGATGAGCACGGCATGCCCCAGCGCTCCGACCACCACCACGGCATGCGCGGCGTGCCGCACAGCCACGGCCACAGCCACAGCCACGCGCCCGCGCCGGTGGACAGCATCCTGCCGCCGCGCTACCAGGGTGGCCGCGCCGTCAGCGCCGCGCCCATGAGCGCCGCGCCGCTGGTCTTCGACGCGCAGGGCCGCCCGGCCTGGGATAAGATCTGGGGCGGCGACGACCCCGACAGCCCGTTCTGCGAGCTGGCCCTGGCGGGCGGGCCGCCCCACCGCGGCACCCTGCTAGAGCCAGCGCCGCCCGCCGCCGTGGCCGCCGCGCCCGAGGCCTATGCCCGCGTGGTGGCCGAGCTGGCCCGCGCCATCGGCATGGTCACCGGGCTGCGCGCCACCCCCGACGCGGCCCCCGGCTGGGTGGGCGTGGAGTGCGACAGCGAGGAGATGGCCGTGTGGCTGCTGCGGGCTATCGTGGTGGAAAACGTGTGCGTGCGGCGCGAGGGCCGCGTGCTGATGCTGCCCGCCGGGCCGGATTTCCGGCTGGAGGCGGAGCTGAAGAATGTGGTGACGGCGCTGGCCAAGACCCACCACTACTGGAGGGAGCACCTGTTCGCGGCAGAAAGCCGCTAGGGGGCCGCAGACGATTTGGCCCCTCGGGGAGCAATGCCGCAACGATCCATCAGTGCTGTAGGGGCGGGTCGCGTGCCCGCCCGCGCCGCGTGCATCGTGGTCGCTTTGTGATCGGGGCGACCGGTTGCCGCTTCGATAAGGATGATGGTTTTTGGTTGGTGGGTGTGTGCCCTACGCGGGCGGCGTCAGGGGCTCCGCGCCCCTGCCCCCCGCCAGGGGAGTGGCCCCTGGACGCCAATGTGAGGCGTTCCTATGCCGTTCCCTGGCAACTGATGTTCGTGCATATGGCCAGTTTGCGCGATCACACGCCTTCGCCGCATGGGAATGGTAAAAAGCGGCCGCTTGATCTTTTGCACTCTTGGTGCCTTGGCGTGTTGGTGGTAAAAGGTGCCCCTTCGCGGCGAAAAGGCAAAACCCTACCCGCCCGGCCCATCCGGCGAAGGTGCCGCTATGGTCTTGCTGGCCATATGCATGAAGGCCCGCCGCCTGCTAACGGCACTGGAACGCTCAAAATTGGGGTTCGAAGGGGCATCGCCCCTCACATGGTGTCACTTTTCCCGTCGGCGCTGGGCTTTGTTCCATGAGCGATGGCATTGGTCAATGGTTGGTGGGTGGATGCCCTACGCGGGCGGCGTCAGGGGCTCCGCGCCCCTGAACCCCCGCCAGGGGAGTGGCCCCTGGACGCCAATGTGCGGCGTTCCTATGCTGCTCGCTAACCACTGATGTTCGTGCATATGGCCAGTTTGCGCGATCACACGCCTTCGCCGCATGGGAATGGTAAAAAGCGGCCGCTTGATCTTTTGCACTCTTGGTGCCTTGGCGTATTGGTGGTAAAGGGTGCCCCTTCATGAAAGATAGGAAAACCCTACCCGCCCGGCCCATCCGGCGAAGGTGCCGCTATGGTCTTGCTGGCCATATGCACGAAGGCCTGCCGCCTGCCAACGGCACAGGAATGCTCCAAATTGGGGTTCGAAGGGGCATCGCCCCTCGCGGGGGTTCCGGGGGCTGGCCCCCGGACGCCGCCCGCGCAGGGCATCCACTCACCAGACAAGAGGAACCGTGCGTATAAAAACAAAAACGCCCTGATATGCGATCAACCAGAAATATTCAAAAAATATGCGTCGTATCTCTAATAAAAACCAAAAAAGATCGTCCTACCAACCCAGGCGGGGGTATTACCAGCCCAAATAGCGTATCACCGAGCCAGATGTAATATTTCCCAGTCCAGATGAAGGTATTGCCAAGCAAACGACAACTATCACCGGCAAAAAAACGAGCAAACCAGGCGAGAGATGTCGCCCCATCCAGCGGCAGCCCGATTCGCTGCTATAATCCAGATTTCGCAAGCCGACGACACAGAGACGCACGCCTATGACCGACTTTGAGGCCAACCCGGCGGCCATCGCCGCCGACTCCTTCACCACCATCCGCGCCGAGCTACGCGCCCTCGGCATCGCGCTGGAGCCGCCGCTGGACGCCCTGATCGAGCGGGCCATCCACAGCACCGCCGACATGGACTTCGCCCGCATCACCAGGGCCAGCCAGGGCGCGGTGGCGGCGGGCGCTGCGGCGCTGCGGCGCGGCTGCCCCGTGCTGGCCGATGTGCACATGGTGCGCGTGGGCATCAGCGAACGGCGGCTGGCCGCGCTGGGCGGCTCGCTGCACTGCCTAGTGGCCGATCCAGAGACCCGCGCCCGCGCCGAGGCGGCGGGCGTGACCCGCAGCGCCATGGCCATGCGCATCGCCCACGAGCGCGGGCTGCTGGATGGCGCGGTGGTGGCCGTGGGCAACGCGCCCACCGCGCTGTACGAGATCATCCGGCTGGTGGATGCGGGCGCGGCCCCCGCCCTGGTGCTGGGCGTGCCGGTCGGCTTCATCAACACCGCCGAGAGCAAGGCCGCGCTCGCGGCCCGCCCCGACATCCCCTGGGTGATCACCGAGGGCCGCAAGGGCGGCTCCACCGTGGCCGTGGCCATGGTCAACGCGCTGCTGCGGCTGGCGGCGGGCGCAGATGCGGCGGACATCGACTGATATGACAGAGACACCCAGCGTCCCCCCGCGCGACAAGAGGGGCCAGCGCACCGGCTACACCACCGGCAGCAACGCCTCGGCGGCGGCCAAGGCCGCCGCCATCGCCCTGCTGAGTGGCCAGTGGCCCGAGGTGGTGGAGATCAGCCTGCCCATAGGCGAGACCGCCGCCATGCGGCCCGTGCGCACCGACCAAGGCCCTGGCTGGGCCGCCTGCGGCATGGTCAAGGATGCGGGCGACGACCCGGATGTGACCCACGGCGCGCTGATCTGCGCCCGCGTGAGCCGCAGCGACAGCCCGGGCATCCACCTAGAGGGCGGCGAGGGCGTGGGCCGCGTCACCCGCCCTGGGCTGGGGCTGGCCGTGGGCGGCCCCGCGATCAACCCCGTGCCGCGCCAGCAGATCACCGAGAACGTGCTGGCCGCTGTGCGCGACCACGCCCCCGGCGGCGAGGACATGCTGGAGCGCGAGGGGTTGGATGTGGTGATCAGCGTGCCCGAGGGCGCGCGGATCGCGCTGCGCACGCTCAACGCCCGCCTGGGCATCGTGGGCGGCATCAGCATCCTGGGCACCACCGGCAAGGTCTTCCCCTACAGCACGGCGGCCTGGCGGGCCAGCGTCATCCAGGCGGTGGAGATGGCCGCCGCCAGCGGGGCCGAGCAGGTGGTGATGAGCACCGGCGGGCGATCCGAGAAGTACGCCATGCGCATCTACCCGCATCTGCCCGAGGGCGCGTTCGTGGAGCTAAGCATCTTCACCGGCGACGCGCTGCGCACCTGCGTGGAGCGCGGCGTGCGCAGCGCCGCGTTTGTGGGCATGGTCGGCAAGATGATCAAGACCGCCCAGGGCTACATGCAGACCCACGTGGCCGCCAACCAGGTCGACTTCGCCTTTTTGGCCCAGGTCTGCCGCGAGGTGGGCGCGCCCGAGGCGCTGGCGCAGGCCGTGGCCGAGGCCAACACCGGGCGGCACTTCCTAGAGCTGTGCCAGGAGCACGGCTGCCAGGCCCCGCTGCAGCGCGTGGTCGATCTGGCGCTGGAGCGCTGCATGGAGTATGTGGCCAGCCAGGGCGGCGCGATGGCGCTGGATGTGGTGCTGGTCGACTTCGACGGCCCCGTGCTGGCCCAGGCCCGCGCGGCGCGCCCCGAGGCCCCCGCTCGCACCGCCGAGGCCGCGCCCTTCGTCGAGCGGCTGGCCGCCGACCCCGGCGCGTTCTACCACGACGACGACCCGATAGCGGGGGGCGGCGCATGAGCCAGCCGCGCATTCTGGTGGTGGGCGTGGGCGACGGCGGGGCCGCCACGCTGCCCGAGGCGCTGGTGCGCCGGATCATGGCGGCAAATGTGCTGGCGGGCGGCGCGCGGCAGCTGGCCTTCTTCCCCGCGTTCCAGGGCGAGAAGGTGGCGATCGCGGCATCGGTCGAGCCTGCGCTGGCGCGGCTGCGGCAGGCCTGGGAGCGCGGCGAGCGGGCGGCGGTGGTCGCATCCGGCGACCCGCTGTGGTACGGCGTGGGCGCGAGCCTGCGGCGGGCCTTCCCGCCCGAGGCGCTGGAGGTGCTGCCCGGCCCGGCCTCGTTCCAGCTGGCCTTCGCGGCGCTGGCCGAGCCGTGGCAGGGCGCGGCCCTGCTGAGCGCCCACGCCCGCCCGCTGGCCGACGTGGTGGCCGGGGCGCGGGGCGTGGCCAAGGCCGCCATCCTGACCGACGGCCAGCACACCCCGCAGGCCGTGGCCGCCGCGCTGGTGGCGGGCGGCGTCAGCCCGGCATCCCCATGCGCGGTGTGCGAGAACCTGGGCGGGCCAGATCAGCGGGTGGTGCGCGCCACCCTGGGCCAGCTCGCGGGCGTGGAGTTCGCCGCGCTGAACGTGCTGGTGGTCTGGCCGCAGGGCCTGCCCCAGCCCGCGCCGCCCGGCCTGCCCGACGCGGCCTTCGCCACCGAGGCCGGCCTGATCACCAAGCGCGAGGTGCGGCTGCTGAGCCTGGCCGAGCTGGCGCTTGGCCCCGGCCAAGTGCTGTGGGACATCGGCGCGGGCAGCGGCTCGGTGGGCATCGAGGCCGCCCGCAGCCAGCCCGCCGCCCAGGTGTTCGCGATCGAGCGCCGCGAGCAGCTGGTGGAGCACGCCCGCGAGAACCTGCGCCGCTTCCCCGCGCCCAACCTGCGCCTGTCCCACGGCGCGGCCCCCGAGGGCTGCGCGGGCTGGCCCGATCCCGACGCCGTGTTCATCGGCGGCAGCGGCGGGCGGCTGGCCGCGCTGGTGGAAGTGGCCCAGCGGCGGCTGCGGGCGGGCGGGCGGCTGGTGCTCAATCTGGCCACCCTGGAGCACCTGCACGAGGCGCGGGCCATGCTGCCCGAGGCCCAGGTCTACCAGGTGCAGATCAGCCGTGGCCAGCCCATCCAGGGCCACATGCGGCTGGCCGCGCTCAACCCGATCTTCATCATCGCCTGGCGAAAAGCGCCAGCAGAAATGGCAGAGTGACATGACCACCCAGCGCATCACCGTCGTCGGTCTCGGCCCCGGCGACCCCGACCTGATCACGATCAAGGGCATGCGGGCCATCGCCGACGCCGACATCATCTTTGTGCCGCGCAGCCGCGACGGCGAGAGCAGCCTGGCGCTGCAGATCGCCCGCCCATGGCTGCGCCCCGATCAGCAGGTGGTGGAGCTAGGGCTGGTGATGGCCCGCGACGCCGCCAAGATGACCCCGGCGTGGCAGGCGGCGGCTGGCCAGATCCACGCCGCGCTGGCCGAGCGGGCGGGCCAGGGCGGCGCGGCGCGGGGTGCCTACCTGCTGCTGGGCGACCCGCTGCTGTTCGGCACCTTCACCTACATCTGGGCCGAGCTGGCCAAAGACGCCCCGCACATCCAGATCGACTTCATCCCGGGCGTCACATCCGTGGCCGCCGCCGCCGCCGCATCCCAGGTGGTGCTGGGCGCGACCAGCGACCGCGTGGCGATCATCCCCGCCATCGACAACAGCGACGCCGATGACCTGCGCCACCTGGTCGAGCAGTTCGAGACCGTGGTGCTGATGAAGGTTGGCCGCCGGATCGGCCATGTGATCGACACGCTTGAGTCCATCGGCATGCTGGAAAACGCCGTCTTCGCCGAGCGCGTGGGCCTGCCCGAGCAGCGGCTGGTGCGCGACCTGCGCGAGCTGCGCGGCCAGGAGTGCTCGTACTTCTCCATCGTTATTGTGAGGAAATCATGACCTACACCGTCACCCCCGGCACCGTCTACTTTGTAGGCGCTGGCCCGGGCGCTCCCGACCTGATCACCATGCGCGGCCACGACGTGATCGCCCAGGCCGACCTAGTGCTCTACGCCGACAGCCTGGTCGATGAGACCGTGGCCGCGATCAACCGCAAGCCCGAGGCCCGGATCATCGGCTCGTCCGAGATGCACCTGGGCCAGATGATCGACCTGATGCAGGAGGCCGCCGCCGCAGGCCAGGTGGTGGCCCGCGTGCACAGCGGCGACCCCGCGCTCTACGGCGCGACCCACGAGCAGATGGCCGCGCTCGACGGCCTGGGCATCCCCTACGAGATCGTGCCGGGCGTCACGGTGGCCTTCGCCGCCGCCGCCCGCCTGAACGTGGAGCTGACCGTGCCCGAGGTGGTGCAGAGCATCATCCTCACCCGCGCCGCTGGCCGCGTGCCCATGCCCGAGCGCGAGAGCCTGGTGGGGCTGGCCGCCCACGGGGCCTCGCTGGCCATCTACCTGGGCATCACCCGCATCCGCCGTGTGGCCGAGGAGCTGATCGCCAGCGGCGGCTACACCGCCGACAGCCCCGTGGCAGTGCTGCACCGCGTCACCTGGCCCGACGAGAGCATGGTGCTGGGCACCCTGGGCGACATCGCCGACAAGGTGCGCGAGGCGGGCTACACCCGCCAGGCGCTCATCCTGGTCAGCCCCGCGCTGGAGTCGGCGCTGACGGGCAGCAAGGTGAGCACCACCAGCAACCTCTACGACCGCAGCTACACCCACCGCTTCCGGCGGGGCGAGGGGGGCGGCGATGAGTAGCCAGAAGATCGCCGTGGTGGCCCGCACGCGCCGGGGCAGCCAGCTGGCCGCGCGCATCGCGCTGGCGCTGGGGGCCGATCTGGCCGTGCCCAGCGCGTGGTCGGCCCCCGCCGGTGCGGCGCACTACCATGGCTCGGTGCTGGATGAGGTGCGGCGGCGCTGGCCCGAGTGCAGCGCGCTCATCCTGGTGATGGCCACCGGCATCGCCACGCGGGCCTGCGCGCCCATGCTGGGCGACAAGGCCAGCGACCCCGCCGTGCTATGCCTGGATGAGGGCGGGCAGTGGGTCATCCCGCTGATCGGCGGGCACCAGGCCGGGGCCAACGCCCTGGCGCTGCGCGTGGCCCAGATCACCGGCGGGCAGGCCGCTATCACCACCGCCAGCGACACCCAGGGCCTGCCTGCCCTCGACGGGCTGGGCAAGGAGCACGGCTGGCAGATCGAGCCGGGCAGCGCCACCACCCACGCCATGGCCGCGCTGGTGAACGGCGAGACTCTGGGCCTGTTCATCGACCCCGAGCTGAAAGAGCAGGCCGAGCAGGTGCGCGGCTGGCTGGCCGAGTGCCCATCCATTGAGGAGGTGGCCAGCCCTGAGGAGCTGGCCGCCTACCCCGCCGCGCTGGCCGTGAGCCACCGCGCGCTGGCCTGCTGGGATACCATCCGGCCCACCAGCATCCGCTACACCCCGCCCGCGCTGGTGGCAGGCATCGGCTGCCGGCGCGGCGTGCCCGCGCCCGAGCTGCGCGCGGCGCTGCTGGCCACCCTGGCCGACGCGGGCTACCACCCCGCCGCGCTGGCCGCCCTAGCCACCGCCGAGCTGAAGGCCGACGAGCCGGGCCTGCGCGAGCTGGCCAGCGAGCTGCGGCTGCCGCTGCGCATCATCCCCACCGCCCAGCTGTCCGCGCTCGATCCGGCAGGCTTCAGCCCCAGCGCCGCCCAGCAGCGCTTCGACATCCCGGGCGTGGCCGAGCCGTGCGCCCAGATCGCAGCGGGCGGGCCGCTGGTCGTGCCCAAGCGCTCGTTTGAGCGCTGCACCGTGGCCCTAGCCCTAACGAGCAGCCGGGAGCAGACCCAGCGCCTCAGCCTGATCGGCATCGGCCCAGGCGACCTGCAGCAGATGACCCTGGCCGCCCGCGCCGCGCTCCAGTCGGCCCAGGTGGTGATCGGCTACCGCGTCTACATCGAGCAGGTGCGCCCGCTGCTCGCACCCTGGCAGCAGGTGATCGAGAGCCGCATGGGCGACGAGATGGCCCGCGCTGGCGAGGCCATCGATATGGCCGCCGCAGGCCGCCACGTGGCCCTGATCAGCAGCGGCGACATCGGCATCTACGCCATGGCCGGGCCGGTGTTCGAGCTGCTGCGCGACCGTGGCTGGCAGGGCAGCGCGCCAGCGGTGGAGGTGCTGCCCGGCGTCAGCGCCTTCCAGATGACCTCGGCACGGCTGGGCGCGGCCATCGCCCACGATCTCTGCACCATCAGCCTGAGCGACCTGCTCACGCCCTGGGAGGTGATCGAGCGGCGCGTGCAGGCCGCCGCCGAGGGCGACTTCGTGATCTCGTTCTACAACCCGCGCAGCAAGGGCCGCGACTGGCAGCTGGCCCGCTCGCTCGACATCCTGCGCCAGCACCGCCCGCCCACCACGCCCGTCGCCCTGGCCCGCAACGTCTCGCGCCCCGATGAGACCATCACCATCACCACGCTGGCCCAGCTCGACCCCGAGCAGGTCGACATGTTCACGCTGGTGCTGGTGGGCAACAGCCAGAGCTACGCCATCGCCGGGGGCATGGCCACGCCGCGCGGCTTCGAGCGCAAGCTAGAGCAGCGGGGGCAGCCATGAGCGGCAAGGCCTACCTGGTGGGCGCTGGCCCGGGCCGCGCCGATCTGATCACGGTGCGGGGGCTGAACCTGCTGCGCGCCGCCGATGTGGTCATCTACGACCGGCTGATCGCACCCGAGCTGTTGGAGGAGCTGCCGCAGCACGCCACACGCATCTTTGTGGGAAAAGGCCCAGACCGCCACGTGATGCGCCAGGATGCGATCAGCGCGCTGGTCGTCGAGCAGGTGCGGGCGGGATATCAGGTGGTGCGGCTGAAGGGCGGCGACCCCTGCGTATTCGGCCACGCGGGTGAGGAGGCCCTAGCCCTGGCCGAGGCTGGGCTGCCCTTCGAGATCGTGCCAGGCGTGTCCTCGGCGCTGGCAGCCCCGGCCTACGCGGGCGTGCCCGTCACCCAGCGCGGCGTCAGCACGGCGTTCGCGGTGGTCACCGGCCACACCGCCCCGGGCGCTGCCGCCGACGCCACCGACTGGGCCGCGCTAGCCCGCATTCCCACCCTGGTGGTGCTGATGGGGGTCAAGCGGCTCGATCAGATCTGCGCCGCGCTGATCGAGGCTGGCCGCGCCCCTGCGACGCCAGCGCTACTAGTCAGCCGCGGCGCGACCGAGCAGCAGCAGACGCTGCTGGCCGACTTGGCCAGCCTGCCCCAGCGATACCGCGAGCGTCCGCTGCCCACGCCGTCGGTGCTGGTGGTGGGCGAGGTGGCCGCAATGCACGCCAAAATCAGCTGGTTCCAGCCCAGCGGCCTGGGCGAGGGCTTCTTCGATCTGGAGGATGGAGAGTGATGCAGCGCACGCCCATGCCGCGCCTGGTGCTGGCCGCCGCCATGAGCGGCAGCGGCAAGACCACCATCGCCGCCGGTCTGATCGCCGCGCTGGTGCGGCGCGGGCTGGCGGTCGCGCCGTTCAAGTGCGGGCCAGACTACATCGACCCCAGCTACCACGCGCTGGCGGCGGGCAGGCCCTGCGCCAACCTGGACGCCTGGATGCTGCCGCCTGAGCAGATCGCTGGCATCCTGGCCCGCCGCGCCCACGGTGCCGACATGGCCGTGGTCGAGGGCGTGATGGGCCTGTTCGACGGCTACGCGGGCGATGACGATACCGGCAGCACGGCTCACATCGCCCGCCTAACTAGCTCGCCAGTAGTGCTGGTGCTGGATGTGCGCTCCATGGCCCGCACTGCCGCCGCTCTGGTCAAGGGCCTGCGCGACTTCGACCCCCGCCTGGGCGTGGCCGGGGTCATCCTCAACCGCGCGGGCAGCCAGCGCCACGCCGCCATGGTCGCCCAGGCCATCGAGGGCGAGCTAGGGCTGCCCGTGCTCGGCCAGCTGCTGCGCGACGAGCAGATCACGCTGCCCGAGCGCCACCTGGGCCTCGTGCCCACCGCCGAGGATGGCCGCTGGCAGCAGTGGCTGGATGCGATGGCCGAGCGTGTTACGTCAAGCATCGACATCGACCAGCTGCTCCAGATCGCCCGCAGCGCGCCGCCGCTCGCGTGGCGCGCCCCGCCGCAGCCAGCCGCGCTCGGCGGGCCAGCGCCCACCATCGCCGTCGCCGCCGACGAGGCCTTCAGCTTCCGCTACCCCGAAAACGAGGAGCTGCTGACCGCCGCCGGGGCGCAGGTGCGCCTATTCAGCCCCATGCGCGACGCCGCGCTGCCCCAAGGCACCAGCGCCATCTACCTGTGCGGCGGCTTCCCCGAGCTATACGCCCAGCAGCTCGCCGCCAACGCCCCCATGCGCCAGGCCATCGCCGCCGCGTCGCAGGCGGGCATGCCGATCTATGCCGAGTGCGGCGGCCTGATGTACCTAACCGAGGCAGTAGTGGATGCCGAGGGCCGCAGATTCCCCATGGTCGGCGCACTACAGGGGCGATCCGAGATGACCACACGGCTCACCCTGGGCTATCGCACGCTATGCGCCCAGCGCGACAGCTGGCTGTGGCGCGCTGGCGAGGCCATGCGCGGCCACGAGTTCCACTACTCCACCTGGGGCGGCGCGGGCCAGCACCCCGCACCCTACCAGATCCAGCCCGACGCGCTGCGCCCCCAGGCCCGCGCCGAGGGCGCGCAGGTGGGCCAGACCATCGCCTCATATGTCCATCTCCACTTCCTAGCCATGCCCGAGCTGGCCACACGCTTTGTGCGGGCCGCCGCCCAGTTTCAGCATCGCTAGGCAAAAAACAGGCGCGGGGATAGCCCCCGCGCCTGCCTCAGTCAACCGCTATCAACCGATGGAGCTAGTTGCCCCAGTAGTCGCTGCCGTGATAGACCGAGCTGAACTGTCGCACCGAGCTGAACTGTCGCACCGAGCTGAACTGTCGCACCGAGCTGAACTGTCGCACCGAGCTGAACTGTCGCACGCTTGACCAGTTCACGTCGTACCACGAGTCCAGCGTGTTGCCTGCGATCTGCCAGGTCAGCTGGCTCACCGGCACGCCATCGTTCGCGGTCGCCTTCCCGCTGGCGTGCACCGCCGCGTACACATCCAGGTAGCCAGCGCCAGCGTTTCCACCCAGGCCAAACGGGCGCGCCGTCGACATCAGGCGGTACTTCACCTCGTCCGGCGTCAGCGAGGGATCGCTCTGCAGCAGCAGCGCCACCGCGCCCGACACCACCGGAGCCGCCATCGACGTGCCCGACATGCGGAAGTACACACTTTCCACCACATGATCAGGGTGCTGCGCGGCCAGCAGCGGGCCATTGCCGCCCATAAAGCTCACCAGATTCACGCCGGGGGCCACCAGATCGGGCTTGGCAAAGCCATCCGACGTCACCCCATACGAGGAGAACGAGGCCACCGCGTCATCGGCCAGGCTGGGCGTGCCCCGATCATCTGCCGCGCCCACTGTGATCAGGAACGGGTCGTTGGCAGGCGGGTAGAGCGCGCCACCGCCGAAATTGCCCGCCGAGACCACCACCACCACGCCCTGGTTCCACAGCACCTCAAGCGCCGCATCCAGCACGTTCACATGGTACGACTCATTCTCGGTGCTATTCAGCGAGACATTCACCACGCGGATGTTGTAGGTATCCTTGTTGGCAATGATCCACTCTAGGCCATCCAGCAGGTTCGATGTCAGCGAGCTGCCGTCGTTGTCGGCCACCTTCACATTGATCAGGTTGACCCCAGGCGCAATGCCGATATAGCGGCCCTGCGACTCGCGGCCATTGCCGCCAATGATGCCAGCGATGTGGTTGCCGTGGCCGAAGGCGTCAAACACGCTCTGGTTGTAGCCCTCGTTGAAGCGGACCGAGGAGACCAAGCGAGAATTGCCGCTGATCGTGTAGAAGTCATTGAAGGGATTCACACCGCTATCCAGCACCACCACGCCCACGCCCTGGCCCTGCAGGTACTTGGGGCCTTCGTTCCAGAGCCGGTCGGCCCCCACGCTCTGCGCATAGGCGCTGCGCAAAAAGGTCGGGTCGACGCACTGCTGGCACTGGTTGCTCTTCACCGGGGTGTCGCTGGAGATCCAGTGGACGCCCTCGGTGCGCGCCAGCGCATCCAGCGAGCGGGCCGGGATCTCGGCCAGCAGCGCGGGCACAATATGGAACTCACGCTGCACCGTGCCGCCCAGGCCGGTGATCGCGCTGCGCACATAGTTGGTATCGCCCAGGGTCTGGACGATCACGCGCATGGTGCTGGCAGGCCGCTGCTGGGCGCTCGCCTGCAACGCGTCGTTGATCGGCAGCTCGCTGGCCGAGAGCGCCATGGATGGGGGAAGGCCGACAAGGCAGAGAAAGGCGACACACAGCATAGAAAACATGCTGGTACGATGCTGAGGGAAGGTGCGTGCAGCTTGCGTTAGCATAGGATTCTCCTTTGATCTCATGCACGTGAACCTGATAACTGGCGAGCATAAGAGATCTGTTAGCCAAGGAAAAGCTGAGAAGCCGTGCAAGAATGATTCTTGGTATTCGATCTCATTGTCCCGCAGCACATTGGGAAGCAACATTCCCATGAAAGAAGGCGTCATCTCAGGCGACGTGAACAGGTTCATCTTATAACAGAATGATTATCTGTTTAGTAAACGATTGTTCACAATGCTGAGAGCAATACGTCATCGTATCGCCACTACGCCCCAAAGCGCAGCGGCGTCTATGCCACTTCGGCATAGCATTCCAAGCCTTATCACAAGGAGAGAATGTCCATACTTGTCACCAGCGACAAAATATTACACCACACAAAAGAAAACAAGCCTCGTAAGCCATAGAAATATGGCCAAGTTACGGGTCTTTGGTTGGAGGGTAACTGCCAGCCAGCGGCCAAACAGTTGAAATAGCATTAATGGAGAACGGCTATAGTATATGCGCTGCCCTGATAAATGTCAAATAGAATTTTAATGATTTATTAAGCAAAATCTTCACGGTTTATAAAACAACTTCACACATGCATGCACCCAGCACAGCGGCGCACCTGCCCGATCACAGGCGCACCCCCACCATGGGCGGCAGGCCGAGCCGCGTCAAAGCCAGCGGCTCATTCAGCAGCAACGAGACAATCGAGTCGAAATTCGGCTGCATGGCTTCGGAATCACCAAAGGCCGCCACCCGCTCGTGCAGCGCCGCCGCCAGGCCCTGCGCCACCTCCAGCACCTCGGGGTTGCTCGAAGGGTGGTTCATAACCGCGCCAATAATCGCGCTGGCGTGGGCCGGATCGTCATCCTGCACTAGCCTGGCCAGCTCCACCAGGATGTCGAGCGCCAGCGGGATGGCCCGCAGGTCAACTGCAAACTGGAGGGCGGCGCGGAATGAATGCCAGGCGGTCTCGGTATCGCCCAGCGCCACATCCACCTTGCCCAGATCGATCAGGGTATGGGCCAGCCCCAGCCGATAGCCGATCTCATAGCAGATCTGCAGGCTTTCGTATTGAAACTGGCGGGCCTTCACATACTCTTTTAGCTCGTAGGCCACGCTGCCCAGGTTGTTCAGCGAGATCGCGATATTGTACTGATCGTGCAGCAGCTTAGCCAGGGCCAGGCTTTCCTGCAGCTTGCGCCACGACTCGTCGTACTCGCTCAGGTACAGCGCGATCGTGCCCAGGTTGATAAAGGCCCGCGTGGTGCCCCACAGGTCGCCCAGCAGGCGCGAGATGTCAAGGCTCTCCTGAAACAGAGTGCGTGCCTGCAAATACTCGCCTAACCACCCATACACAATCCCCAGGTTTGTGCTCACCCGTGCCAGCAGCAGCCGGTTGCCCAGCTGCTGGCAGATCACGCGTCCCTCATTCAGCAGAGCCTGGGCCCGATCATACGCACCGGTGATGCGGGCAATGTCGCCCAGGTAGGTGAGGCAGAAGGCCACCTCGCTGGCCATCTGGCGTTCGCGAAACAGCGGCAGGGCATATTCCAGCAGCTCGACTGCGCGCTCGTGCATACCTAGACGATAGGCCATACCCGCGCGGCGGATCTGGTGCTGCAGCAGCGGCACCGAATCGGCGTGCTGGGCCGCCAGCGGGCTGGTGCGCTGGGCCGCCAGCCGATCGGCCATGGTGTGGAACACCTCTTCGCCTTCCAGAAACAGGCTCTGCATCTCGTAGAACTGGTAGAGGTAGTAGGCAAACAGCTGGCTGCGGTCGCTATGGTGGTCGATCATCCAGCGCCAGGCCGCCCGGATATCCTCCAGCCGCTGCTTCAGTTCGCCCAGCGCCTCTTGGTGGTTGCCGCTGGTCAGCTGCGGGCCGCAGCGCTCAAGCATGGTGGTGAAGAAGGCGCTGTGGCGCTCGTAGATCTGCTCGGGGTCGGCCTCGCGCAGCTTCTCGCCAGCGTACTGGCGGATGACGTTCAGCATCTCGAAGTGGCCCGAAGGGTTGCGGCGCAGCAGCGACTTGTCGACCAGGCCCATGAGCATGGGCAGCGTGGCCGAGGCCACCTCCTTGGCCGAGTCGCGGCAGAAACCGACGCAGAACACCGACAGGCTGCGCAGCACATGCTGCTCTTCCTCGGAGAGGATCTGCCACGAGTACTCGAACACCGCACGGATGCTGCGGTGGCGCGCGGGAACATCGCGCAGCGACGTGGCCAGGAAATCCAGGTTGCGCTCCACCTCCTGCACGATCTCGCGGCACGAGAGCACACGCAGCCAGCTGGCGGCCAGCTCGATCCCCAGCGGCATGCCGCCTACCAAGTGGCAGATCCGCACCACATCGGCCACATTCTCATCGCTCAGCGCAAAGTCGGCCCGCACACGGTGGGCGCTATACTCAAAAAACTGCACCGCCCCATACTCGGCGGCCCGCAGGTCGTCGGCGCGCTCGGGAAGCTCCAGTCCGTGGATCTCGGATGTCCACTCCTCGCTCAGGTTCAGCCGCTCGATCGAGGTGACCATGATCACCAGATTCGGCGCGTTGCTCAGCAGCTCGGCCAGCAGGCCCACGCTTGCGCCCAGGTTCTCGGCGTTGTCGATCACCAGCAGCAGCTGCTTCTGGCGCAGGTAGCTGATCAGCTGCTGCTTGGGGTCGGGGCCGCTGTAGAACGAGAAGTTCAGCGAATCAGCGATCGCCGTGGTCAGCGCCGCCTCGGAGCTGACGCCCGAGCAAGGTACAAAGTGCGCCCCATGGCTAAAGGAGGCCAGGGCCTGGTAGGCCGCCTCGACCGCCAGCCGCGTCTTGCCGATGCCGCCGGGGCCGACCAAGGTCAGCAGGCGGCAGGCCGGGTTGCCCAGCAGCCGCGCGATCGACTTCAGCTCCTCGGTGCGGCCAAAGAACGAGCCGCTGAGCGCGGGCAGGTGGTGGCGGTGGGCCTCGGGCAGCAGCGCGCTCACCGGCTCGGCGGGCGTGGCCGGGCTGGATGCCAGCAGCGTGAAGGGCTGCGAGTGCTCGGCGGGCGGCACCTGCTGCAGCTTGATCGCCTCGTAGAGCTGCTGGGTCTCCTCCTGCGGGGGCACGCCCAGCTGCTCATCCAGGGCGCGCACGCACTCCTGATACTGGCGGCGGGCGGCGCTCCACTGCTCGCTCCAGGCGTAGAGGCGCATCAGGGTGCGCTGCGCCACCTCGTTCAGCTGGTCGAGCGCCAGCCAGCGGCGGGCATAGGTGATGGCGGCCTCGAACTGCCCGGCCAGGCTATGGCCATAGACGAGGCGCTCAAGCGCGTTGCCCAGCATGCGGCGCATGCTCTCGGACTGAAAAAACTGCCACTCATCGAACTCGGCGCTGTCCGACAGCGAGAAGCCGTGCATGAAGTCGTCGCGGTAGAGCGCGACGGCATCGGTCAGAGCCTCAAGACAGAGCGGGCAGAGCTCGTGCTCGGCGTGGCCATGCTGCTTGCAGCTTGCGATCAGGGCCAAAAAGTGATCGACGTCGATCCAGATATCAAGCTCGGTATGCAGCAGCCCGATGGTCTCGCGGCCAACATCCAGGGATTGCCCGGCCAAGGCTTTGTTCAGCGACCAGAGCGTACGTCGCAAGTTGGCATAGGCGCGAGACTGGCTGTACTCCGGCCAGAGAAATACCGCGAGCGCGTCGCGGCTATGGTGTTTGTGGGTGACCGCAAGATAGCTTAGGAGCGCGATCGCCTTCCGTGTGTCAACTTCGAGGGGGATGCCATCGCGCTCGACGCGAGGTTGGCCAAGTAAAAACAGCGTAAGTTTAGTCACTTTGGACCTCATCATTGATGGTCGCTGTTACAAGAAGATCTTGGCCGGGAAAAATGGTTGCCAGCTTTGTGAAGGCATTATACTAAGATGGCTAAACCTACACAATAGCAGAGTCCCACTTGTGCCAAAATACTCTACAATGAGTTCCTAACAAAACCTTGGCCTATGCCTTTCTAGCAAAAGAAAAAGCATAGATATACCGTAACAACCTAACCAACAACCGATTATATCCAAGGCCGTTATGAGAACATTATCACAATTTCTTCTAGACACAAAATATTCCAAAAAACCTGAACATTTGTTTGAAACAGTGTTGTCTCCCCATGATACACAATCACGTTCATTTTTCAAATAGGGAAGTTCCTCCCATTTGCTTCTACCCTAGAAATATCTCTTTCTAATCGGACAAAGTGTCTTTCTACTACCGATGTTAGCATCGGTGTTCATTCTGTTCATTAAACAACACAAAAGAGCGGCACCAGAAGTTCTGATGCCGCTTTGCTTGTAGGTTATGTATAGCAGTAATGCTACTGTGTGCAGGCCACTCCATTCAGCGTAAAGCTGGCGGGCTTGGCGTTGCTGCCGCTGTAGCTGCCCTGGAAGCCAAAGCTGGCCGTGCCGCCCGGCGCGATGCTGCCGTTCCAGCCGCCATCCTTGGCGCTCACGCTTGCGCCGGTCTGGGTCACGGTCGCATTCCAGGCGTTGGAAACGGCTTGGCCATTGGCAAAGCTCCAGGCCAGCGTCCACCCGCTAATCGCGCTCGTGCTGGTGTTTTTGATCGTCACATCGGCCTGGAAGCCAGTGTTCCACTGGTTGGTGATGCTATAGGTCACCTGGCAGCCAGCACCGACGCTTGTCGGCACCACGGCGGTGGGCGTCGCGGTGGCCGGGATGCCCGTGGCCGTGGCCGTCGCTGGCGTCGGCGTGCGCGTCGCGGTGGCCGGGATGCCCGTGGCGGTCGCCGTCGCTGGCGTGGCCGTGCGGGTGGCCGTAGCGATAGCAGTAGCAGTGCGCGTGGCCGTGGGCGTGACCGTGACCGCAGCGACGGTCGGCTCGACGCCATAGATCAGGCTGCCCTTATAGTAGACCGTAAGGCGATTCCAGTCGGCGTAAGCGGTCTTGGTGGCGTCAAACGAGTAGTCGTTGGTCTGGGTCAGCGCGCCCCAGTCGGAGCGCACCACGCGCAGCTGGATGTCGCCGGTGTCGCCGCCGCTCCTCAGCGTACCAGCGGCGCTGGTGAAGCCCACCTCCAGATAGCCGTTCGCGGCATCGGCGGGGGTGGCCATGCTGGTGAACTTGGTGGTCACCGCCGCGCAGGTGATCAGCGCGTAGTCGCAGAAGGTGCTCTGCCCAGCGGCGCCATCGGTGGTGTACCAGTAGCGCACGGTCAGGTCGGAGAGATTCACCGCCGTGGTGCCGCCATTGATCAGTTTAATGTGCGGCTTGACCTGGCTGGTGGTAGCGCTTGCCTCGCCAGCCTTGTACTGTACCTTCAGGCCGCTGACAGGCTGGGCGGTAGGCTGATTGGGATCCTGGGTGGGCGTCGCAGTGGCTGGCACCGCCAGATCCAGCGGCAGCAGGTAGTCCTTCAGATAGTTGTACTTCACGGTGTCGACGCTGGTCCAGTCATCGCTGAGGATGCCGCCGGTATCGCCCGAGTTGGGGTTGAGCGACCAGTATGTGAAACCGATACCACCGGTACCCTTGCCCATATACTTCATCAGCTCGGTCAGCCAGATCTGGTCAACCTCGGCGGTCAGGCGCGAGCCGAACTCGCCGATCATCACCGGGGCAATGTTCTGCTTGTGCAGGTAGCCCCAGTTCTTGTCCCAGATCGCGGGCATGTTGGCCGGGTAGGTCGGGTCGGAGAACCACGACTGCGAGGCCACCGAGGTGGCGTACTCGTGGGGGGCGTAGACCAGGCGATTTGGCACATTCAGGCGCACCGGGTAGTCCTTCGCGCCCTGCAGGTTGCCGCCCCACCAGTTGCAGTCGGCGGTGCCACCATACACTGGCGGCTGAACGTCGCCGTTCACGCCAAAGCAGCTGACGCCCTCGACAAAGATCAGCCAGTTGGGGTTGACATCGAGGATGGCGTTGCCCGCGCGCTCGGCGGCCAGCCGCCAGTCGCGGGTGGTATCGCCGCAGCCCCAGCAGGCCTCGGGGGCGTGCGGCTCGTTGTGCAGATCGGCACCGATCACGGTGGGGTTACCCTGGTAGCGGGCGGCCAGCATCTCCCAGTCGCTGATCCAGCGGGCCTCGGAATATTTGCTGGTGTACCAGAGCGAGGACTGACCGCCGGAGTCGGGGCGGTGGCGATCCAGCAGGATGCGCAGGCCGATCTTGCCCGAGTACTCGATCACCTTGTCCATGATCTGCAGGCCGCTCAGGCCCTGTAGCTCGGGGTTCTGGACGGCATCCACGCTGTTGGGCGTGCTGCTCGCGTCGAACAGCTGGTTGGAGTAGGGCAGGCGCAGGGTGTTGAAGCCCAGGCTCTTGATCTGGTCGAGCACATCGCGGTAGTTGCGCGCCCACAGGCCGTGCAGGGCGTAGTTTGGCGTCTCAAGGCCAAACCAGTTGATGCCAGTGATGCGCACCGGCTGGTTCTGCGAATCGAGGATCTGGCTGCCGCTGGTGTGCCAGAAACCGACTCCCGCCGCATTTGCGGTAGGCGGCTGAACGATAAACGATGGCAACAAGAGCACGATCAGCACCAGCGCCGATAGGATCGGCAGCGCGCGCGACCGCTTTTTCTGCGCAGAAGATGAATAAGCCATAGTGTTTCCTTTAGCGATCTCTTTGATGCCAAAGGGCATGGCGGCCTTCGTAGCCACCATGCCCCTGGGCGATCGAATCCTACGGTGCGACGGTGCAGGCCGTACCGTTCAGCGTGAAGCTGGCGGGCTTGGCGTTGGTGCCGCTATAGCTGGCCTGGAAGCCAAAGCTGGTGCTCGCCCCCGGCGCGATGCTGGCGTTGTAGGGCATGTTATTGGCCACAACGCCCGCGCCCGTCTGGGTCAGCGCGGTGTTCCAGGCATTCGAGATCTGCTGGTTGCCCGCGAAGCTCCACGCCAGCGACCAGCTGCTCAGCGCGGCGCTGCCGGTGTTCTTGATCGCCACATCGGCGGTGAAGCCGGTGCCCCACTGGCTGCTGATCGTGTAGGTCACCTGGCAGGTGCCCGTCCCAGCAGTCGGCGTCACGGTCGGCGTGCTGGTGCGGGTCGGCGTCATGGTGACCGTGGGCGTGGCGGTGCGCGTCGTGGTCACGGTCGGCGTGCTGGTGCGCGTCACGGTGACCGTGGGGGTGGCGGTGCGCGTCACCGTGACCGTGGGGGTGGCGGTGCGCGTTGCAGTAGCCGTGGCCGTAGCGGTGTTGGTGGCGATGACTGTGGCGGTGCTGGTCGGCACGGTGCCGCTGGCGTTCAGCACGATGTGGAAGGCCGTGAGCGGCGGGATAACATACGAGAAGCTGTTGCCGCTGACCGCGCTGATCGTGCCGTCGTGGAAGATGTTGCTGGTGTACTGGTTGAAGCCCCAGACATCGCCGCTGCCGTACTGGGTGCTGCCAGCGATGCTGAAGTTGCCCGTCAGCGAGCTGGTGAAGTTCTTGTTCAGCAGGATGATGTGCAGCTTCGAGCCATCCTCATTCAGCGACGCGTAGGCCGAGGTGTTGGCCGTGTCGGATGTGGTGGCGCGAACGTTGGTGCTGCCGTAGGTGCTGTGGTTGCCGTCGTAGTTGCGGAACAGCTTGTACGAGGCGGCCACATAGTTCGGGTCGTTGCCCCAGTGCGAGGCGGCGTAGACATTGTACTTGCCGAAGATGCCCAGCACATCGGCGTTGGCAATGCCGCCCGAGATGTCCACGCTGCCGCCGTAGTCGAACTCGGTGAAGGCCAGCTTGGTACCCGGGTAGTAGGTGTCGATCGACTGCTGGACATTGGGCAGCAGGGGCAGGAAGCTAGAGTTCCACTGCGCGATCCAGCTATCCTCGGTGTAAGTCGGGTCCCACAGGGTGCGCGGGGCCTGCATACGGGCGCTGCGGGTGGCATTGCTGCCCGCGTCGGCGGTGGTGATGCGCACACCATCGCCCTTGGCCTCGGGGTACCAGTGCAGATCGAGCACATCCAGCAGGCGCTTGCCGTGCTGGGTCTCGGCGGCGCGCAGCTTGGCCAGGTAGTAGTCGAGGAACCAGCGATAGCCCGCGCCCTCGGTGGCCGCGTCGGGCGCGCTCTGCAGGTTAAGATACTCGGCGAAGCCGTAGGCGGCGGGGCCGAAGATCTCGGCGTTGGGGTCGACGCCCTTGACCGCCGAGGCCAGCCCGATCGAGCGCGAAACGATCTCGCTGTAGGTCAGCTGGCTGGGGTGGATGCGCACGTGGGTGCTCGACCACAGCGCCGGCTCGTTGTCGAGCGAGTAGCCCTTCACGCCGGTGGCCGAGGTCGAGGGGCCATACTTCTTCACCAGGAAGTTGACGAACTCATCCATGTACACCACGCCATCGGTCAGCACCGGGGTGGTGGTGAAGGGCGCGCCCTTGGCGAACACCACCTGGTCCCAGCGGGCCGATGGTGCGGTCTCGGCCTCGGTGACGGTGCCGTTCTTGTCGCGGGCCACGTAGCCGGCCATCTGCAGGGTGGCCAGCGAGTACGCGCCCTGGGCGATCGACCGGTCCTGGAACTTGGAGACCACCGCACCCGGCAGGCTGCACTGGCTGGTCGGCACGCTCTGGTCGGTGCACATGTAGCTGTCGCTGGAGTAGATGTAGTCGCTACCAGCGTTCGAGGCGTTGTTCTCCCAGTTATAGCCGGTCATGCGGTTGCCACCCATGCGGCGGAAGGGCAGCGCGTCGACGTTCGCGAAGTCCTGGTTCACGCCGTAGATGTAGGGGCTGATCGGGTGGCGGTCGGCGGAGGGGTCGATCGCGATCGAGACCGAGCCGGAGGGCGCGGGCGTGGCGGGCATGGGCGTGGGCGTCAGGGTCGGCCCAGCGGTGGGCTGCACCAGCTGGCCAAGCGTGATCTCGTCCAGGTAGTACACCGGCTGAGGGCCGCCCGTGTTGTCCTGGAACACGATGCCGAGGATGTCGGGCACCTCGCCCAGCGAGGCGATCGGCAGCTCGTAGTGGGCCCAGGTGTTGGCAGCGGGGCGCGCGAGCGTGACGCCGGTGCTGAAATCACCCTCGCCGCTCACCAGCTTCACGCTGATGTTCTGATTCCCGCTGGCGCCGCCGTTAAGCCAAAACGAGAGCAGGCTATAGGTATCGGCAGGTATGGCCGCACTCCCATGGAGGTACAGCGCGGACCACTCCCCCGTGTAGGTGACGGCCAGCGAGGCCGAGCCGCTGTGCACCGGCGCGGTGTTGGCGTAGTCGGTCGTGGTGCCCCACGACCAGTTCTCCCAGCCGCTTGCGAGCGCCTCATCGTACAGCACCACCGACCCTGCCGCGCGTGCCATGGGCGCGCCCGCCAGCGAGACGATGGAGAAGACGAGCGAACAGAGCATCAGAGCGATGCCGCTGTAGCTCAGCGTAGTCAATCTCCTGCGCATGGTAAACCTTTCTCCCTATAAACAAGCCGATGGACTAGCAGCCACTTCCATTGCGCCAGTCCACAACAGATATCTGCACGCGATTAGCGATAGATCCCTTTACAATCAGGTACATCGCGCCATCTGCGCTGCGTGCCACGGCGATATTATTGACCTGCCCGCCCATCCCGCTGAGCTTGGCGCTCTGCAGCGAGCAGTTGCGCTCGTTCTGGTCGCGCACCCCCTGCCAGAGCACGGTGTTGGTCGCGCCCAGCGATAGGTTGCGCACATTGAACAGGCCGCCCTTGCCAAACGACATGTTGGTGTAGCGGAAGCAGGTGCCCCCCGCTGCCACGTCGTAGCTGCCGCTGGCGGCCAGGTCGACCGGGCTGGCGCACAGGCTGGTCGCCAGCGGGGCGGTGTGGGCCTTGCTGCTCAGGAAGCCCGCCACCCAGGCCAGCGGGGCATTCCAGTTGATCGCCACCTCGTTGGTGGAGTACGAGTCGATGTGGTCGATAAAGCACTTCTGCGGCTTGCAGCCGGTCAGCAGCTTCTGAACATAGGGGTCATCCAGCCCGCTGTTCGCGCCGCCCGAGATCGCGCCAGGCGCGGGGTTGGGGTAGGCCGCGTCGGTCTGGTGCGCCCAGAAGCGGTGGTGCTGGTTCTGCGAGGAGACCGTGCCGTAGCCGGTGACGTACGAGTGGTTGAGCGCGTTGCGTCCCAGGATGTAGTCGAAGCCCTCGGCCACGCCATCCAGGTACTTCTGCGCGCCGGTGTAGTCGTAGGCGGCGGACACCAGCAGCAGGCGGTTGAGGATGTCGGAGTTCGAGCCCCAGTAGAAGGTGCTGGTGGCGGCGGGGTAGCCCTGCCCGCCGATGGTGGCAAGCTGCGCGTCGGCGTAGCTGGTGAGCGAGGCCAGCGCCGTCTGGCGCTCGGCGGGGGTCAGGCGCTGCTCGGCCAGCAGCAGCGAGAGATCGCCCAGCGGCGCGACCGCGCCCCAGTAGATGCCGTTTGGCAGCGTTTTCAGGGCGTAGTGGGGCGAGCCAGCCATGAAGCTGTGGTACTGCGCCTCGCCGGTGGTGGCGAACAGCTCGGCGGCGGCCCAGTAGAACTCGTCGCTCACATCGGTGTCGTTGTACGCGCCGCCGCCGGTGCCATCGCTGGCCGGGGCCAGCACGCTGGGGTGGGCCAGGGCGGCCTGCCAGGCAGTCTGCGCGGCGGCCAGGCAGCGGTCGGCGAAGGCCGCGTCGTAGGGCTGCCAGACACGGGCGCACTGCGCGGCGGCGGCGGCCAGGTTCAGCGTGGCGGCGGTGCTCGGCGGGCGCAGCACGCGCGGCTGCGAGTCGAGGTCGGGCCGCATGGGGAAGCCGGTCCAGTTCGCGTCGTGCATCTTGTGGTGGGCCATGCCAGCCAGCGGCTGACCGGCGGGCACCTGCATCTTCAGCAGGAACTCCATCTCCCAGCGGGCCTCATCCAGTAGGTCGGGCGCGCCGTTCTGGCGCTCGGGGATCTGCAGCGCACCATCGCCGAAGTCGGCCAGGGCCGCGCGGTCGACCTTGGACAGCCGCTCGTACTGGTTCTGCAGCATCCAGACCGAGATGCCGCCGTTCACCACATACTTGCCCTGGTCGCCCGCGTCGTACCAGCCGCCCGAGACATCCAGGCGGTAGTCGCAGGGCACATCGGCGGCGCAGGGCACGCTGGTGTCGCCCTGGTTGGGCGCGATGCCCACGTGGCCAGCCGGGCGGGCGTACTGCTCGCCCACGTACTGCGCCTCGATCGGGATGCCGCTGCGGTTGTGGTAGAAGTAGGCCAGCGCGTCGTAGCGCAGCGTGTCGTAGAGCGTGCTGGCGATGGTGAAGGGGTAGCTGGTCTCGCCATCGGCCACCAGCGTGAAACCGCTGCCAGTGCCAGCGTAGCTGGAAAAGTCGATCCGCTGCACGGTGTCGCCGGAGGCCGCATCATAGCCGTATTCGGCGGCTGAACCGCTCATCACGGTTGCGCCAGCGCTGTTGCGCAGCTCCCAGGCCACCGGCGTGGCGCTGTCGGTCACCACGGTGGCGCGCTTGGGCAGGCCGGGCGCGTAGCCCAGCTGGTTCACCCGCACGCGCGGGCCGGTGTCCGGCTCGTAGGTGGGCGGGGTGCCCTGGCCACCCAGCAGCGAGATGTTGTCAAGGCAGACCGTCACCGCCGCGCCGCCGCCCATCTGGAAGGTGACCTGGCCGGTGCTGGTGCCGATATTCGACGTGAACGGGAAGGAGAAGCTCTGCGGCGCGGTGCCGACATCCACCCGCTGGGCCAGCGCGGCGGTGTAGGGCGACTCGCCGATCTGCACCGTGGTCTGCACCGAGGTGGGCGCGCTGGCCGAGGCCTCGAAGGAGAACAGGTAGGACTCGCCATTTTCCAGCAGCACGTTGCTCTGGCCGATCATGGCATCCCAGGGGTTGGCCGTGCCGCCCGCCACATCCACGCAGAGCTTGCCATCCACCACATCCAGCGCGGTGTTGGCGCTGCCCCACCAGGGGCCGTAGGCGTCGGTGTCGAAGGTGCCGTTGGTCACGCGCTCATTGGCTGCCGGGTCGGCGGCGGGCGCGGCGAGCGCCATGTGGCCCGGCAGCGCGCCAGCTAGCAGCGATGTGGCCAGCAGCGTAGCGCCAAGCCGAATGGCGGAGGTTGTGTGTCGTCGCATGGATTTCTTTCTTTACTCTTGGAAAGATCTGCGCAGCCCGCTGCCAGCGTGGGCAGCGGGCTGCATGTCCGATACCTAGGGCGCGACCGAGCAGGCGGCACCGTTGACTGTGAAGCTGGTGGGCTTGGCGTTGGTGCCGCTGTAGCTGGCCTGGAAGCCAAACGTAGCCGTAGCGCCGGGGGCGATGCTGCCGTTCCAGCCGTAGTCCTTGGCGCTCACGCTCGCGCCGGTCTGGGTCAGCGTGGTGTTCCAGGCGTTCGAGATCTGCTGATTGCCGCCAAACGTCCAGGCCAACGTCCAGCCGCCGATCGCGCTCACGCCGGTGTTCTTGATTGTAACATCCGCCGTGAAGCCCTGGCCCCACTGGTTGTTGATCACATAGGCCACCTGGCAGCCCGCGCCCGCCTGCGGCGTTGCGGTGGGGGTGCTGGGCTGCGCCGTGGCCGTGGGGGTGCTGGGCTGCGCCGTGGCCGTGGGGAGCACGGGCGTGGCCGTGGGCGCGCTGCCCGTACCATAGGCCTCAAGCTCGTAGAGCGAGTAGCCGTAGGCGGTGGCGCGGGCGGTGCCGTACACGCGCAGGTAGCGCCCGCTGCCGCTGATGGCGAGGTCGTTGGTGCCGCCCACATTCCCCGTCACATTGGCGATGGTGGTCCAGCTGCTGGCGTCATTCGACACCTGCACCTGGTAGGCGGTGGCGTAGGCGGCCTCCCAGACCAGACGCACGCGGCAGAGGCTCTGGGTGCTGCCCAGATCGACCTGCAGCCACTGGGGGTCGCTAAACGCGCTTGACCAGCGCGTGGTAGCGTTGCCATCGACCGCCGCCGAGGCCGCGTAGGTGCTGGTGTCCTCCACCGTCGAGGCGCTGGCGGTGCGCCCCAGCGCCAGGTTGGCGGTGCCGCAGGTGCCAGGCACCGGCGTGGCGGTGGGCGGGATAGGCGTAGCGGTGGGCGGAACAGCCGTGGCCGTGGGTGGCACGCTGGTGCTGGTGGGCGTGCCCGGCGCGACGGTGGGCGTGCTGGTGCGGGTAGCGGTAGGCGTGGCCGTGGGCGGCACCGGCGTCGCTGTGGGGAGAGCGGTGCTGGTGGCGGTGGGCGGCACGCTGGTGGGCGTGGCGGTGGGCGCGGTGCTGTAGCTCAGGCCGTAGCCATAGGCGAACAGCGGGTCGTAGCTGGCATCGCCCACGTTGATCGGGATCTGGCTCATGCTGCGCGGCCATGTCATGGGCAGCTTGCCGGTGAAGTTGGCCGCGCCGAACAGCACATCGGCCACGCCAGCGCCCTCGGTGCCGGGCAGCCAGGCCGCCACAAAGGCCCGCGACTGGTCGATCTGGGTGTTCACGATCATGGGGCGGCCCGAGACCAGCACCACCACGCAGGGCATGGCCGCGCACACGCGCTGCACCGTGGCGGTATCCTCGGCGTCGAGCGAGAGGTCGGCGTCATCGCCGTGCATCTCGGCGTAGGGCGACTCGCCCACCACCACCACGCCCACGTTGTAGCCGCTCACCTGCGACGAGCTGGGGTTGCGCACATAGGTGACCTGGCTGCCGGAGGCCGCGCTGCGGATGCCCTGCAGGATGGTGGTGCCAGGGGTGATGTTGCCGCTCTTGCCCTGCCAGCTGATCGTCCAGCCGCCCGACTGCATGCCGATATCATCGGCGCTCTTCCCGGCCACCAAGATCTTGCCCGCCGAGGGCGAGAGCGGCAGCAGGCTCTGGGCGTTCTTCAGCAGCACCAGCGACTCGCGCACCGCCTTGCGGGCCAGGTCGCGGTGGGCCTGCGAGCCAATATTGCCGATATTGGTGCGGTCGGCGTAGGGCTTCTCGAACAGACCCAGCTCAAACTTCTTGGTGAGGATGCGGCTCACCGCATCGTTGATGCGGGCGGTGGTCACACGGCCAGCCTGCACCTCGGAGCGCAGCGTACTGATGAAGGTGGGGTACTTATCGGGCACCATCACCATGTCCACGCCCGCGTTAACCGCCGTGCGCACATCGCTGGCGTAGTCGCCCGGGATCTGGTCGATGGCGGCCCAGTCCGAGATCACAAAGCCCTTGAAGCCCAGCTCGCCCTTCAGCACATCGGTCAGCAGGTAGGCGTTGGCGTGCATCTTGGTGCCATTCCAGCTGCTGTACGAGGGCATGATCGTGCCGACGTTGTGCTTGACCGCCTCGACGAAGGGGGCCAGGTGGATGCGCCGCAGCTCGGACTCGCTCATGGTCGCGTTGCCCTGATCGAGGCCGGTGCTCGCGCTGCCCCAGGCGGTGCCGCCGTCGGCCAGGTAGTGCTTGGCGCTGGCCAGCACCGTGTTGGGGCTGCTCAGGCTGGTGCCCTGGTAGCCGTCGATGATCGGCACCATGGATGTGGCGATCTCGGGATCTTCGCCAAACGACTCGTAGGTGCGGCCCCAGCGCTCGTCGCGGGCCACGCACAGGCAGGGCGCAAAGGTCCAGCGCACGCCGATGGGGTAGACCTCCTCGGCGGTGGCCGCCCCGATCTGCTTGACCAGATCGGGGTTGCGGGTCGCGCCTAGGCCGATGTTGTGCGGGAAGATCACCGCGCCCACCACCTTGCTGTTGCCGTGGACCGCGTCGATGCCGTAGAGCATGGGGATGCCCAGGCGGCTCTGCATGGCCGCCGTCTGGTAGCGGTCGACCATGTCGGCCCAGGCGGTGGGCGTGTTGCTGGATGGGGTCGAGTCGCCGCCGCTGAGGATGGAGCCGAGGCCATAGGTCGTCAGGTCGCCTGGGTTTGGCACGGCGCTGCTGTCGGCCTGGGTCATCTGGCCGATCTTCTCATCCAGCGTCATGCGCGAGAGCAGGTCGGCCACGCGGTCGGCCACGGGAAGCTGCGCGTTCTTATAGGGCAGCGTCGCCTGGGCCTGGGCCTGCGGAAACGAGCTAACAAGTGCGGTAACAAGCGCAATAGAAAAAAGAGATGCTCGCTGTAGCCATTTCATAGGCATTCTCATTTCGCTCCAAAAGAGGCCCCACAACCTCCCCCGCTGCAGCCGCCATTGGCTTTCTGAATCAGCGCGGCAGATACCCAAGCAGAGATTGCGAAAGCGATCGTGCGAGTTCCAAGGGTGGCGCTGCCATAGCGGGCCGCTATGGCAGCGCCGGGGCAAGGGCGACGGTCGAAGCTGCCGGGCCTCTGGCCGAGCGAGTGCGCAGGTGTTTTTTGGCGGTTCCCGCGCTCGCCCTCATAGGCAGATCAGCCCCGACCATCGCACCAGCCCATCGAGCGCTACGGCGCGACGGTGCAGGCCGTGCCGTTCAGCGTGAAGCTGGCGGGCGCGGTGTTGGTGCCGCTGTAGCTGGCCTGGAAGCCAAACGTGGCCGTGCCGCCCGCCGCGATCGTGCTGTTCCAGCCAGCGTTGGTCATCACCACGCCCGCGCCGGTCTGCGACGAGACGGCGTTCCACGAGTTGCTGACCTGCTGATCGCCGGGGAAGGCCCACGACAGCGACCAGCTGCTGATCGCCGTGCTGCCGGTGTTCTTCACCACTACATCGGCGATAAAGCCGCTGCCCCACTGGCTGGCCACGGTGTAGGTCACCTGGCAGCTGGCGGTGCCTGGCGTCACGGCCGTGGGTGTGAGCGTGACGGTGGGCGTGGCCGTGGCGGTGCGCGTGGGCGTCAGCGTAGCCGTGCGCGTGGCCGTGGCCGTGGCGGTGCGCGTGGCCGTGGTGGTGGCCGTATACGTCGGCGTGGCCGTGCGCGTGCCGCCGGTCGGCGTGGCGGTGTAGGTCGGCGTGGCCGTGCGCGTGCCGCCGGTCGGCGTGGCCGTGCTGGTCACCGGCGTGCTGGTGGGCGTGCTGCCCGCGATGTCGCCGTACACGATGCCGTAGCCATTGGTGCCGATATAGACGCGCCCGTAGATGCGCGGGTCGCCGGTGATCGCGGTGTTGGTGGATGCGTACTGGTGCTGGTCGTCGTTGATGCGCAGCCACGACGCGCCACCGTCATCCGAGCGGAAGAAGCCCGCCACGCCGTCGATCTTGCCCGAGATGTAGATGGCCATATAGCTCTGCCCAGGGGCGGCCTTGCCGAAGCCCACCACATCGGCGGCGTCGACATTCGCCAGCTTGGTGAAGGTTGCGCCGCTGTCGGTCGAGTGCCAGAGGCCGCCGGTGGTGCCTGCCAGCCACACGTCGCCCTCGATGCCGGGCACGGCCTTGACCTTACCTGCGGTGGCCAGGCCAGCCTGCGCCGAGGCCGTGAAGCTCACGCCGCCGTTGGTGCTGACGTAGACCGTGCCGTTGGCAAAGCCGTAGAACTTCTTGGGGTTCACGCGGTCGGATGCGACCTGTGCGCCGGAGGGGATGCCGGTGGCGGCGATCCAGGTGTTGCCGTTGTCGGTCGAGTAGGAGACCGACGCGCCCACCGGTGCCCAGACCACGCGGCTGGCGTCCGCCGCCGCCGCCACCGTGCCGCCGCCGGAGATGCCCGACGGGTCGCTGTTGCCCTTGAACCAGTTGCCGCCCGCGTCGTAGGTGAACGCCGAGCTCTGCACGCCGCTGGCGGTGTCGCCGTTGCCGACGCGCACCAGGAACTCTGGCTTCAGCTCGGCATAGTCGATGCTGGTGTTCGACCCAGCAAACGGGATGGAGTACATGGCCGAGGGCACCTTGGTGAGGTCGTCGTGGCGGAAGCCGCCGATGTCGCCCAGCGCGCTGTAGAGGTGCGCCGTGCCGCTCGGCGGGCTGACCAGATCGAGCACGGCGGTCTCCTCGATACCATGGGCCACCGGCTTGATCGTGATCTTGGTGCCAGCGTCCCAGTTGGTGAGGTTATCGGTGCCGTAGATCGTCGCGCCGGTGCCGTACATCATGCGGTCGGAGTTGAAGGGGTCGATCTCCAGATCTTCCACCATCCAGCCCAGCTTCACCGCAGGCACCGGATCGACCGGGTTGGTGTTGCCGAAGTTCAGCCAGGGCGAGCTGCTGATATCCATGGTGTAGCGCAGCGAGCGGCTGGGGTAGCTGGTCCAGTCCCAGATCCGCGTCCAAGTCGCGCCCGCGTCGGTGCTGCGGAAGATGATAGTGTCGGGCCACCACGAGTTGAGCGCGGCCACCATGATCGTCTGGGGGTGCTGCGCATCCACGGCGATGCCGCCGTAGCCGTAGTACAGATCCGAACTGGTGGAGGGCACCGGGCTGATCCGCGTCCACGCACCGGTGGCGGTGTTCAGCTTCCAGACATCGCCGGATGTGCCATCGTAGGGGCCGCCGCCATTGCTGTAGCTGATGTAGAGGTTGCCGTCGGCGGCCAGCACGCCGTGGTGGGGCAGGAAGCCGGTGGGCTGCCCCGCCACCGCCGCCCAGGTCGCGCCGCCGTCGGTCGAGCGGTAGATGCTGCTGGCGGTGTCGGCCACGCCCGCGTAGATCGTCTGGGTGGCGCTGCCCGCCGCGCCCGTGCTGGGCACGAAGGTCTCCCACAGCACGCCGGGGGTGTCGCCCTGGTAGGCATCGCCGGGCACGGCGATATAGTTGCCGGGGTTGGGGAAGCTAGTCACCTTGGCCCAGGTCACGCCGTAGTCGCTGCTCTTCCACAGGCCATTGCCGCTGGGCGCGCCAAAGAAGATAATATTGTTCTTGTTCGGGTCGATCGCTAGGCGCTCGCCCATGCCGCGCCCAGGCATGTTGCCGCCCAGCTTGAAGGGTAGGCTGGTGCGCTGCCATGTGTTGCCACGGTCGGTCGAGCGCAGGATCGCGCCGTTTGTCGATTCCCAGCTATTGGTGTACGTGCCCGCCGCCAGGTAGACTCGGTTGGGATCTACCGGGTCGGTCGCCAGGCTAGAGATGCCGGAGAGGCCCCACTCGGCGGCTCCCACCCAGTTCAGCAGCTGCACCCAGCGCTTGGCCGCAGGATCCCAGCGGTACGCGCCGCCGATGTCGGTGCGGGCGTAGATCAGATCTTTTTCTTTGGTGTTAAAAATAATGCCAGGAACAAATCCGCCGCCGGCGATCTCCACATTCTTCCAGCTGTACGGCGTCGATGCTACGTGAAGCGGAGCCGCATGCGCCAAGCCTGCGATGCTTGGCAGCATTCCCACGGCCAGTGCCACCGCTGCCACTTTTCCAGGGAACCGCATTGCAACAGTCCTTTCTCAACCATTCCTTGGGGGAGACGTTCGCCCGCCTGCCCGCGTGGGGCAGGCGGGCGCGGGTAGCACTAGGGAGCGACGCTGCAGGCCGCGCCGTTCAGCGTGAAGTTGCTGGGCGTGGCGTTGCTGCCGCTGTAGTTGGCCTGGAAGCCAAAGTTGGATGTGCCGCCGGGGGCGATGGTGCCATTCCAGCCAGCGTCCTTGGCCGTCACGCTTGCGCCGCTCTGGGTCAGCGTGGTGTTCCAGGCGTTGGTCACCTGCTGGCTATTGGGGAAGGTCCAGGCCAGCGTCCAGCCGCTCACCGTGCTGCTGCCGGTGTTCTTGATCGTCACGTTGGCGGTGAAGCCGGTGTTCCACTGGTTCACCACATAGCTCACCTGGCAGGAAGCGCCAGACACCGGCGTGGCCGTCGGTACCACCGGCGTGGCCGTGGGCGGCACCACCGGGGTAGCGGTGGGCGGCACCACCGGCGTGGCCGTGGGCGGCACCACCGGCGTGGCCGTGGGAACCACTGGTGTGGCCGTCGGCACCACCGGCGTGGCCGTCGGGGTGGTGCTGTTGGCCATCTCGTAGAAGTTGGGGAAGTTGCCGGTCATCAGCAGCATGGCGAACAGCCGCCACGAGTTGTTGTAGTACACGCCGTCGCCGCCCTGCTCCTTGGTGTTCAGCACCTCGTTGTAGGCCTGCTGCGGGCTGGTCTTGAGCGAGCCGGTGGCCGCGCCGCAGTTCACTGCGTTGGGGCTGGGGGCCGCCCAAATCGCCGAGGCGGCGTGGGCCACGAAGTAGGTGCTGTGGTAGCTATCGATCGAGGTGCCATCCAGCCGATACTGGGCACGCACGTTGCTGATGCCCACGCTGCTGAAGAACCCGCCGACCTCATTCATGGTCTCGCGGGCGTTGGCGGTGTTGTACCAGGCCTTATCCACCGCTATACGCCAGGCGAAGCGCGCCGCATCCCAGCCCCAGTAGTGCGAGGTGTCGGGCTGCCACGAGACGGTCTGCGGGTCGCCGTCGTACTGGTTCCAGTTCGAGATCAGCTTCGAGCAGTTGCCGGCCTTGCCCTGCGCCAGGTTGGTGATCGCGTAGTTGCGGGCGTTCACCGTGTTCCAGCCGCTGGTGTTGCCGGTGAACTTGCCAAACGCCGTGAAGTAGCCCGGCGAGAAGTACGACAGGTTCACGATGCCCTCGGGGTAGTCGCGCGTGAGCAGCCAGGCATCGCCGGGCAGCAGCTCGCCGCCCTGGTTGTTGGAAAGGCCCGCAGGCGGCTCGCTGCCGGGCTTGTCCACCTCGTACTGGTAGATCGCGTTGATCATGGATGTGGCGGCTGAACAGTAGTCGATGCCATAGGGGCTGTTCGACCACGCGCCCTTGCGCACCTTGATACAGGCGTTCATCAGGCCCAGGGCCATGTCCTCATCGCCATCGGTGGCGGCGTACTCGCCGATCAGCTGGCCGGGGCTGCCGATGTGCCAGTGCATCAGGCCGTACTTGTCTAGGTGGTCGCGGGCGAACAGCCACAGGCCATCCAGGGTGCTCTGCTCGTCGAAGATCGAGGAGAACAGGATGCCGTAGCCCTGGCCCTCCGACACGGTGCTGCCGCTGTCGGTGCCGCCCATCACGCGCAGCCGACCGCCGCCGCCCGCGTTGTTGGATGTGATCGTGGTCGATTTCCACTGCTGCCAGGCCGCCGTGACATCGCTGATGTTGTAGCTGATGTTCGTGCCCTGGTTGTACGGGAACAGGTACGGGTTGGTGGGGCTGGCCTGGGCCTGGAAGGCCTGCGGGCCGACTGCCATGGTTAGGACTGCTCCCAACATCGCCGCAACAAAAAAAGGACGATAGCGCATACTGTGCTCCTAAACCTATCCGAACGGTGCGGCGCTGGTCGCCCAGCACCGCACCAGCGAACCCACTTACGGAAGAATGTCGCAGGCCGCGCCGTTCAGCGTGAAGCTGGCGGGCGCGGCGTTGCTGCCGCTGTAGCTGGCCTGGAAGCCAAAGCTGGTGCTGCCGCCCGCCGCGATGCTGGCGTTGTAGGGCATGCTCTTGGCCACCACGCTGCTGCCCGTCTGGGTCACGGCAGCGTTCCAGGCGTTCGAGATCTGCTGGTCGCCGCCAAACGCCCAGGCCAGCGTCCAGCTGTCCAGCGGCGCGGCGCTGGTGTTGGCGATCGTTATGTTGGCGGTGAAGCCGGTGCCCCACTGGTTCACCGCATAGCGAACCGCGCAGCCTGGCGAGGCCGTCGGCGTGGGTGTGATCGAGGGATCGGGCGTGGGGGCGTCGATCACCTGCACGTTCCCCGAGCGCGCGCCGCTGTAGCCCCAGGTGCAAAGGTTACGCGCGCACACCTCGCCGCTCACCCCCAGGCCAAAGTAGACCGTCCCCGAGCGCACGGCGGTCAGCGACCAGCTGACCGCGCCGTAGGAGACCTGGATGGGATCGGGCTTGGCGGGGCTGAAGATCGGGGATGTCTGCGACTGCTCCTGCCCGGTGCTCGCATCAAAGATGGTGAGGTAGTAGCGCGGCAAGCCCAGGTTCGAGGTTGCGTACACCGTGAGCGTCTCGCCCACCGTCACCGTCGTGGCCGAGGCCGAGACCGAGCTTGTCGGCGTGGGCAGCGGCGGCACTGTCGGCGTGGCCGAGGGGGCAGCTGTGGGCGTGGCCTCTGCCGACTGGGCGCGGGCCACGGGGATGAAGGACGTGGTGCCGTCATGAGCCTGTGCGATAGAGGTTTTCTGGTAGGCCGCCGCCGTAAGGCTTAGCCCAAGAAGGATGGTCGCCAAGAGCGCCCGATAGCCAGTGCTGCGCATATTCATCCTCACCTTTCCGCCATCTCCGCAGGCGGGGCACTTCATTGGACGAAGCACCCCGCCTAACTAGTATCCTACTGCGCAAGCGAGCAGGCCGTGCCGTTCAGCGTGAAGCTGGTGGGCGCGGCGTTGCTACCGCTGTAGCTGGCCTGGAAGCCAAAGCTGGTGCTGCCGCCCGCCGCGATGTTGGCGTTGTAGGGCATATTCCTGGCGCTCACGCTGCTGCCCGTCTGGGTCACGGCGGCGTTCCAGGCGTTCGAGATCTGCTGGCTGCCCGCGAAGGTCCATGCCACCGTCCAGCCACTGATCGGCGTGCTGCTGGTGTTCTTCACTACCACCTCGGCAGTGAAGCCCGTGTTCCACTGGTTCAGCACATAGCTCACCTGGCAGCCACCAGCCGGGGTAGGCGTGATAGGCGTGGGCGTCACCGTCACCGGCGTGGGCGTGATAGGCGTGGGCGTGATGGGCGTGGGCGTCACCGTCACCGGCGTAGGCGTCACCGGCGTGGGCGTTGTGACCCGGCTGGCCAGGCGCGACTGGATGGAGTAGTAGGCGGGCTTAGGGTTGTAGTTGTTGTCGAAGATCAGCGCGTCGCCGGTGCCGGGGAAGGTGCCGGGCACCCACGAGTACTTGTCGGGGATACCCCAGACCTGCAGCGCCTTGCACATCGGCTGCTTGAGGCAGACATCCAGCACACCCTGGTAGATGGTGGCCTGCTTGGCCAGATCGCTGCTGTTGGTGGGCGTCGGGAAGCGCACGTCCATCTCGGTGATGTAGATCTCCACACCGATATTGGCAAAGCGCTGCATGTTCTGCGCCAGGCTGTTGTAGTCGATCCCGCCGTTCGTGAGGTGCATCTGGAAGCCCACCCCGTCGATCGGCACGCCACGATTCTTGAAGTCGGCGATCATGTTGTAGGTCGCGTTCGACTTGCTGTTAATCGACTCGATGTTGTAGTCGTTGTAGATCAGCTTGGTCACCGGGTCGGCGGCCTTGGCCCGCCGGAACGCCAGCTCGATGTACGAGTTGCCGATCACGTTCTGGAACACGCTGGCCCGCCGCGTCCCGTTCTCCTCAAACGCCTCGTTCACCACATCCCAGGCGTAGATCTGGCCATCCGACCAGTGGTTCATCACCTTGTCGATGTGGTTGTACATCACATTGGTCAGCGTGGTGCTGTTCCAGCTGCCGTTGGCCACCCAGTTGGGCAGCTGGTTGTGCCACACCAGCGTGTGGCCGTGCACCTTCTGGTTGTTCGCCTGCGCGAAGTTGACCAGCGTGTCGGCCCCGCCAAAATTGAAGCTGTTCTGCGATGACTCGGTCGCGTCCCACTTCATAGCGTTCTCGGGCGTCACGAAGTTGAACTCGGTGCGTGCCACCTCCTGGTACTGGGCCGCGTCGCTGGCGGTGTTGAAGTTGCTCATGGCCGCGTAGCCGATCAGGAAGTCGCCCGCCAGGTTGCGCAGGCGCTCGCCTGTGGGCGCAGCCGAGGCAGGCGCGGCGAGATTCGCCGCAGCGACGCCCACCAGGGCCACCATGGCCACAATGCGGTTCGCCTTCTTTGGAACATTCCACATGGTCGTCTCCTTTGATCCCATTCCTCAAACGGCGCTGGCTGGCTCACCGCAGTGGGAGCCACACAGCGTGTGGGCTACTCGATCTGGCAGGGCACGCTATTGATGGTGAAACGGGCTGGCGGGTCGTTCGTGCCGCTGTATGTCCCGCCGATATGCGCCCCACGGGCATCGTGGACATACAGATCTTGAAATGAGAACACCCCATAAAACGCGACATGGCGACCGCTCTGACCGCCGATCATGCTCGACGAATGCCATGTCATCTGCTGATCGCCCGGGAAATCCCACTCCAGCCGCCAAGATGGAATGGTGACTGATCCGGTGTTCCGCATATACACGTATGCCTCAAACGTGCTGTCGCTCTGGCTGACCATGGTGTACGAGACAGCGCAGCTATATTCAGGCGTGACCGTATAGGTCGCGTAGATCGATGTCGGCGTCGGCGTCTCCGGCGGAGTCGGCGTTGTCGTATAGGTGGCGTAGGGCGGCGTCGGCGTGGGTGTCGGTGATGCGACACTTGTCCTCGGCGCTGTTGGCGTGGGCGTAGGCGACCAGCGCCACGGCGGGATGGTCGCGGTACGCGGCGGCGTGGCCGCAGGCGTGGGCGTCGCAGGCGCGCTGGCCGTGGCGGACAGCGCAGCTGCCAGCGGGTGAGCGCCGCCCTCCATCGCTATATAGTTTGGCGGGTACTGCATCGGTACGCCGCCCATCGCAACAGCCGTCTTTGCCATCACAACCTCAATGCCGATCATCGTGAACAAAACCGCCAGTCGGATACCTGAATCACGAAAGCCCTTCATCGTGCCCTCCTTGATTCTTATCCTCGCGCAGGCCACGCCATACGCGGCCTGCAGCGTCGGCTGTTGCTACGGTGCTAGCGCGCACGCCGTTCCGTTCAGCGTGAAGCCCGCTGGGGCGCTGTTGGTGCCGCTGTAGCTGGCCTGGAAGCCAAAGCTGGTGCTGCCGCCCGCCGGGATGCTGGCGTTGTAGCCCGCATCTTTGGCGCTCACGCTCGCGCCGGTCTGGGTCAGCGTGGTGCTCCAGGCGTTCGTGATCTTCTGGTTGCCGCCAAACGTCCAGGCCAGCGTCCAGCCGCCAATCGCGCTCGTACCGGTGTTCTTCACCGACACCGTCGCCGTGAAGCCGGTGGTCCACTGGTTGACCACATAGCTCACCTGGCAGGCCACGCCAGCCACCGGCGTAGCAGTGACGGTGGGCGTCCAGGTGGGCGTGGCGGTGCGGGTGGGCGTGGCCGTGGCCGTGGCCGTGCCTACGGTGGCGGTGGCTATGCTGGTGGGCGTGGCCGTGCCCGTGGTAGCGGTTGCACTCGGCGTGGCGGTGCGGGTGGGCGTGGCGGTGCGGGTGGGCGTCGGCGTGCTGGTCAGCGCCGCGCCGGTCGGCTCGCTGCCCCACACCAGCTGGCCAGCGCGGTAGAGCGTGATGTGGCTGGCATCCGCGAAGCTGTCGTTGGTGGTGTACGAGTAGTCGTCTAGCTCGTTGGTGGCGCTCCAGTCGCTCTTGTGCGCGCTCAGCTGGATCTCGCCGGTCGCGCCGTAGGGCTGGATGATGAAGCTGCTGGTCGGGAATGTCACCTCAAGGTAGCTGTCCGCGCCGCCCACCGGCGAGGCCAGCCGCACCACCTTGCTGCTCACCGCGCCGCAGCCCACCTGCGACCACAGGCAGGAGGATGAAAGCTCCTGCGGGCCGTCGGCGGTGAACCAGTAGCGGATGGTCAGCTCGCTCAGCGGCACGGTCAGGTTCAGGTTGGTGTTTACCACCTGCAGATCTGGGCCTACCACACCGTCGGCGGGGTCGGTGTTGTAGCGCTTGTGCTGCACCCGCAGGATGCTGGCCGGGTTGACCGTGGGCGTGGCGGTGCGGGTAGCCGTGGGCGTGTTCGTCGGGCCGCCGGGCGTGGCCGTGGGGCCTGCGTACACGTTTTTGGCCTGCATGCGCTGGGCGTGCTGGCGGAACACCGCCAGCTCGGGCGAGCTGGCATCCACGCCGAACTTGCCGTCGGAGGTCGGGGTGCGGTCGTCGTACCACCAGAAGGCCGAGCCGTCGCCGCCGCTCTGCTCGATCTCGTCGTAGAAGGCCGCCCACCAGTCGGCGCGCACGCCGGTGTGGCTGTTGAACTCGCCCATGAAGAAGGGCTTGCCCACCAGCGTGTGCGACTCGGTGATCCAGGTGCGCACCAGCGCCCGCGTCTGCGCGATCGTCAGGTTGGCCCAGGGCTCGGTGGGGTAGGGGTGCGACGAGGTGAAGTCGATGTAGGGCGACTGGTGGATGAAAACAAACGGGTTGCCCGAGTCGCCGCCGTAGCCGTAGCGCGTCTCCTGGCCCTCCATGCCCGTGCCGAGCATGTGCTTGCTATCGATCGACTTGATATATGCGCCCATCTCGTCGACCCAGGCGCGCAGCGTGGTGCCAGTGGTATTCTCATCGGGCGTGGCGTTGCGGTAGCGCGGCTCGTTCATCAGCTCCCACGCAAAGATCGTTGGGTCATCCTTATAGGCGATCCCGCTGTAGTGATTCACGCGATTGAGCGCGTAGCTGACATAGTTTTTATACTGCGTGAAGCAGCCCGGGCACTGCGCCTTGTTGAAGAACTTCCAGCGGTTCAGCTCGCCGCTGGTGATGCCCTCCCACTCCAGCCGCGTGTCAATGCCGCCGTAGGCCTCCCAGTAGTTCTCGAACACGGGGATAAGCTTCACCTCGTGCGCCCGCGCCGACTCGATGATGTAGTCGAACAGGGCGAACTGCGGCTCGGAGTAGACGCCCTTGGCGCTCTCGAAGCCGTGCCACTCTTCGTGGCTGAACATCCACAGGCGCAGCACCTTCACGCCGTCGGCCTGCAGGCGGGCGAAGTGGGCGTTGATCCGCGCCTTGTCCATCCACTGGGTCTCGGTGTCGCCATAGCTGCCGCCGTAGGTGAACATGTCGTAGGTGTTGGCCCCGGCGAAGTAGTAGTAGGAGCCATCCAGGCAGAAGTGGATGCCGCAGCGGTAGACAAACCCTGGCGCGGAGGCTGTCTGCGCCGAGGCGCGCAGCCCGCCGAGCACTACCGCCGTGGCCAGCACCGCCAGCACCAGCACCACCCTCACCCAAACCATACGACGGAGCATGGCCGTCCTCCTGAGTATCAAGTTGCCTAGCAAACGTGGGTACAAACAATCAGCTTTACTTTTCTTTCGCCAAAACAGCGCGAGAGAGGGCGCAGAGCCAAGGCCCCGCGCCCTCCCAGGCTACCTAGTTGCTCGTGCAGGCCGTGCCGTTCACGGTGAAGCTGGCGGGCTTGGCGTTGGTGCCGCTGTGGGCACCGATGAAGCCAAAGCTGGCCGTCCCACCAGGGGCGATGTTGTTGTTCCAGCCCGCGCCCACCGCGCTCACGCCCGCGCCCGTCTGGGTCAGCGTGCTGTTCCACGACTGGGTGACGGTCTGGCCGTTCGCGAAGGTCCAGGCCAGCGTCCAGCCGCTGATCGCGCTGGTGCCGGTGTTCTTGATCGTCACGTCGGCCTGGAAGCCGGTGTTCCACTGGTTGGTGATCGTGTAGGTCACCTGGCACGCGCCGGGCACCGCCGTGGGCGGCACCGTGGTGGGGGTGCTGGTCGGGCCAGTGGTCGGCGTCGCGGTCGGCGGCACCGGCGTGCTGGTCGGGCCAGTCGTCGGCGTGCGCGTCGGGGTGCTGGTCGGGCCAGTCGTCGGCGTCGCGGTCGGCGGCACCGGCGTGCTGGTCGGGCCAGTCGTCGGCGTGTTGGTCGGCAGCGCGGTCGCGGTCGGGGTCACCGGGGTACCGCTCGGCTCATTGCCCCACACCTTCACGCCGTTGTCGTACAGCACGATGTTCGAGACCTTCACCGGGGTCGCGCCCGAGGTGGTGGGGATGCCCGCATACGACCAGTCGTTGGTCGGATCCCAGGTGGCGGTGGTGTTGCCATCGGGGATGGCGATGCGGAACTGCACCTCGCGCTTGTGGGCCGACTGGCCGCCGGGGTAGATCTTCTGGCCAGCGCAGTCCACCGTCACATAGTAGATCGAGCCGGCGTACTGGGTCGGGCCGCTGATGCTGGTGCACTGGCTGTAGCCCGAGCTGACCGTGATCTGGCTGGGCGTCACGCCCGGCTCAAGCGTGAAGTAGTAGCGGAACGAGGCCTTGTCGAGCATGCGCGCGGGCCAGCCCGACTTGTTGATGATCAGGGCCTTGACCTCGGTGAACTTGGTGCTCGACGACTGGTTCAGCGCGGCCTGCACGAACATCTCGTCGTCGTCGCGGGTCTCCTTGCTGGGGAAGCCAGCCAGCGCGGTGCCGCCGTACTCCTGGTACATACGGGCCAGGGCGCTGGTGAAGCCAGCGTTGTAGTCGGTCGCGACCTCGTTGGCGGTATAGTCGCTGCGGCTGTCGGTGTAGGCATCGCTGGCGTTCGGGCCGCCCACCAGCGCGCCGTAGAGGATGTGGCGGCTCTCAACCGGATCGCCCATGCTATCCAGCCACGAGCCGTGCGAGGTGCGGTGGTGCGGCTTGGTGGGCGGGTTGGTGCCGAAGCCCACCACGTAGCTGCGCTTCTGGGGGTTGTCGCCCAGCGCGTAGTTGATCTGCTTGACCGCGAAGTCGTGGTAGCGCTGCTTCTTGGTCGCATCCGTCAGCTTGTCGCCGTACACGAAGGCGATGAAGGCGGTGTTCGCGGCGTAGCGCAGCGAGCCCCACTGGTCCACATAGATCAGGCCGCCCGGCGTGCGGGTGCCGCCGCCTACGCTCCAGTAGTCCAGCCAGCGCTCGGCATCATCCTTGTACTGCTGCTCGCCGGTGAGGTTGGCCATCAGCACATAGCTGCCGTAGCTCTTGTCATCCCAGGCCTGCGTCCAGCGGTACGAGCGGGTGGTGCTCTGCGGCTCGGTGCCCAGGTTGGCGTAGTAGGTCTTGGCCTTGGTCAGGTAGGATGCGTCGCCGGTGGCGCGGTAGAGCCATGCGGCGCCCCACACCAGCTCGTCGTTGTAGCCGCTCCACGACTTGTAGAAGGTGGCCGCGTCGGTGATGCAGTCGCTGTACGCGCCGCGGTAGGTGTCGGCGAAGCTGTAGAGCTGCTTGGCGTGGGTCAGCAGCGTGTCGGCGTAGGTCGGGTCGGTCGGTCGGAACACGATCGACGACGCGGCCATGGCCGCCGCCGTCTCGCCTGCCAGATCCGAGCCGGGGCAGCTGGCGCTGATCTTGGCCGATGGCCGCGCCATCTGCATCACCTCGGCAGGCCCCCACCACTGGTGGTCGGTGTTGCCCAGGCCCACCTGGCCATACAGCTCGTTGGGTGCGGTGTGCGCCTTGATGAAGTAGTCGTTCACAAAGCGCAGGTTGTTCAGCAGCGGGGTCAGCTGGCCGCTCTGCGTGTAGGCGTCGCGGTACTCGACCGCGCCCCAGGCCAGCAGCGTGGCCGAGGAGGCCATCGGGAAGCCGAACTTCACGTGGTCGCCTGCGTCGTACCAGCCGCCGGTCAGATCCTTGCCCACATCCGCGCCGTCGGTCAGGCCCGAGTTGCCGCGCCACTCCACGCGGTTCCAGCTGGGCTTCACGCCCGACTGCTGGGCTTCGTAGAAGTAGATCGCCTTCTGCAGGGCCTCGGCATAGTTGTATGTGGTCGCCGCCTGCGTACCCTGCGAGGGCAGGATGCCCAGCGCCACCGCGCAGACCGTCATCGCCAGAAAACAATTACGGAACCGAACCATAGGGTTTCTCCTACCAGCAAAAGCAACAAAGAGTGTGAACGATTTCTTGATTGTCCCAGATGCCCCGCCAGGGGCGCTATGTTCTCCACGCTATCTCAAGGGCACCGTTCTCTGCGAGAACCTCCTTACAAAAGAGCCAAGAGACGTGTTGTTCTCCCATGCTATTGTCTCTTCCTGCACCCCGGTGTGTTGCACCTCCTCGTACGATGCCAATGCGGGAATCTCGCTCTATCTTAGGTGGCCAATGTCACGTAAGCGTCACGGCAAGCGTTACGAGGCTCGTCACTATCCAACTCATTTTTAACTTTTTGTCACAATCGGGCTTTTTAGGGCTAAACACCGACCTGGCCAAGAAATCGGCCCTTTGTATGACCGCTCAACCTTTGACAGGTCAAAAGAAAATGCTATACTTTCATGGTCAAAGTTGATCCCTCGTCCAATGGCGACACGCGCAATCTGCACTATCTGGCAAAGAGGTTTTTGTATGTCTTCCGAGGAACAGGCGTCGCCAAAACGCTGGTGGATTCTATTTGGCGTGAGTCTTGGCGTGCTGATGTCGACCATCGACGGCAGCATCGTCAATATTGCCCTGCGCACCCTAGTGCAGGAGCTGCATACCAGTTTCGCCATGGTCGAGTGGGTGGTGCTCAGCTACCTGCTGGTGATCACGGCGCTGCTGCTGGGGGTGGCGCGCCTGGGCGACATTCTGGGCAAAAAGCGCATCTACACCGCCGGGCTGGCGATCTTCACCCTTGGCTCGCTGCTGTGCGGCATCGCATCCGACGTGGGCTGGCTGATCGCCTTCCGCGCGGTGCAGGGCATGGGCGCGGTGATGGTGATGGCGCTCGGCACGGCCATCGTCACCGAGGCCTTCCCGCCGCGCGAGCGCGGGCGCGCCCTGGGCATCGTGGGCAGCGCCGTGTCGGTGGGCGTGGCCATCGGGCCGTCGCTGGGCGGCGTGCTGCTGGGCACCGCAGGCTGGCGCTCAATCTTCCTGGTCAACCTGCCGATCGGCATCCTGGCCGTGGCCATTGTCTCGCTCACCGTGCCGAACACGCCGCCCGCCGCCGTGCGCCAGCGCTTCGACGTGGTGGGCGCGCTGGTGCTGACCGCCACCATGGTGTGCTACGCCCTGGGCATGACGCTGGTGCAGGAGCGCGGCCTCGCCGACCCGCTCATCCTGGGCCTGATGGCCGCGTCGCTGGTGGGCATCGTGGCCTTCATCGTGGTCGAGTCCAAGGTCGCGCAGCCCATGATCCAGCTCGGCATGTTCCGCAACGTGCTGTTCAGCCTCAGCCTGGCGCTGGGCGTGATCGTGTTTGTGGTGCTGGCCAGCAACACGCTGATCATGCCGTTCTTCCTAGAGCAGGGCATGGGCTACAGCGTGACCCAGACCGGCCTGATGCTGGCGGTGGTGCCGGTGGTCACGGCGGTGATCGCGCCCTTCTCGGGCTGGCTCTCCGACCGCTACGGGTCGCGCATCATCAGCCTGATCGGGCTGGCGATCATGGTGGGCGGCTACTTTCTGGCCGCCACGCTCAGCCAGGATGTGGGGATCGCGGGCTACTTTGTGCGCATGGTGCCGATCAGCATCGGCATCGGCGTGTTCCAGTCGCCCAACAACAGCGCGGTAATGAACGCGGTGCGGCGCGACCAGATCGGCGTGGCCTCGGGCCTGCTGGCGCTCTCGCGCACCATCGGCCAGACCACCGGCATCCCGCTGATGGGCGCGCTGTTCGCGGGCTATGTGGCATCGGCGGGCGGCAGCTCCACCGAGACCGCCGCGCCCGCCGCGATTGTGCTGGGCACCCAGAGCACACTGCAGATCGCGGCCTGGGGCATCCTGGCCGCCTTCGCGCTGGCCGCCCTGGTGTTCTGGCTCAACCGCCACAGCCTGCGCCCCGCCGCTGGCGCGGCACCAGCCGAGGCCCCCATCCTAGCCGACTAGGAAACCGCTGTCATTTTCCAAAACGACGCCTTACACCAAGACACCAAGGATATTTCGTCCTTGGCGTCTTGGTGTCTTGGTGGTAAAAAAGCAGCTCAGTCGGCCAGGATCACCGTGCGGAAGGTGAGCGATACCCGCCGCCCGCGCGCGATCCGCTGGCCGCCCAGGGCGTCGCTCTTGCGGGCAGGGATGCCGTGCCGCCAGTCGTAGCGCGACTCGCCGCGCATCACCACCAGGCCGCCGGGCGCGAGCAGCAGCTCGTGGGCCTCCTCGCGCCGGGCGTGGCTGAACACCATGGCGCAGGCCGAGCCGAGGCTGAGCGACACGATGGTGTCGCCAAAACACGGCGTGCAGTCGATATGGCTGGCGATGCCCTGCCCCGGCATGTACTCGTTCACGATCACCTGATCGGGTAGCGCTTCCACCCAGCCCTCGCGGTGCAGCCGCGCGGCCAGCTCGGCGGCCCAGGGCGGCAGCGGCCCTAGCGCCAGGCTGCGGTCGACGGTGCGGCGGGTGTAGTCGTAGCGGTAGCCGTAGTGCTGCACCCGCCGCCGCAGGTCGGCCAGCCAGGTCTGGGCATCCACCACATCCAGCAGGGCCTGCTGCTCGGGGGCGGAGAGATATTCTGCCGCATAGCGAAGCCCTGGCACGGCGCACGGTATCTCGATCATAGCCCCTCCAAAATCGCACATATGTTCTTTTAACAAGGTGCAGTATACCACCAATCGCTTTTCTCCTTGGGATCCTGGCGGTAAATCGATCCCCCTTCGTGCCTTTGCGTCTTCGTGGTATTCGTCTCTCTTGCTGGTGTCTTGGTCATAAAAACGCGTATTGACTCTTCTAGAACATTGCCCTATATTTCCTCGCATAATCAGTAGAAATTCTATCTTTTTCTGATCAACTGTTTCTCTTTTTCACTAGAATGTTCTGAAGCGCGTTGATCAGGCCAATCGCGACCGTGCCTCGCATGCAGAAGACAAAGGAGTTTCACGCGATGGAACGCACAACGACGTGGCGCGACCACCCCGCACGCTGGATCCGGCTGGCCCTGCTGATCGGCATCATGGCCGCCTCGCTCGTCCCCGCAGCATCGGGCATGGCCGCCACCACCTTCACCAACCCGCTGAAGCAGAACGGCGCAGACCCCTGGCTGCAGTACTACGGCGGCTCCTACTACCTGATGACCACCACGTGGTCATCCGAGCTGACCATGCGCCGCGCCAGCTCGCTGGCGGGCCTCGCGAGCGCGCCCTCGGTGCAGATCTGGACCGACACCACCGCGTCGCGCTGCTGCGCCATGTGGGCACCCGAGTTCCACCAGCTGAGCGGCCCCAACGGCACGCGCTGGTACATCTACTACACCGCTGGCACATCCGGCGCGTGCTGCGACACCCAGCGGCTGCACGTGCTGGAAAGCGCGGGCAGCGACCCGCTGGGGCCATACAGCTACAAGGGCCAGCTGCTGCCCGGCTGGGCCATCGACGGCAGCCTCCTCACGCTCAACAGCAAGTACTACCTGCTCTACTCGGCGTGGGAGGGGGCCAACCAGAACGTGTACATGATCGCGCTGAGCAACCCGTGGACGGTGAGCGGCAGCGCCGTGAGGATCGCCACGCCCACCTACAGCTGGGAGCAGGTGGGCGCAAACGTGAACGAGGGGCCGGTGGCGCTCCAGCGCGGCGGCAAGACCTTCATCATCTACTCGGCCAGCAGCTGCAACACGCCCGACTACAAGCTGGGCATGCTCACCTACAGCGGCGGCACGGTGCTGAGCGCCAGCTCGTGGGTGAAGTCGTCCTCGCCAGTGTTCCAGCGCTCGGATGCCAACGGCGTGTACGGGCCGGGGCATAACGGCTTCTTCAAGTCGCCCGACGGCAGCGAGGACTGGGTGGTCTACCACGCCAACGTGGCCAGCGGCCAGGGCTGCGGCGGCACGCGCTCGGCACGCGCCCAGAAGATCAGCTGGAACAGCGACGGCACGCCCAAGTTCGGCACACCCGCCGCCACCAGCGCGGCCCTCACCCTGCCCTCGGGCGACACCGGCGCCGCCGTCACCAGCTTCGAGCTAGTAAACCGCAACAGCGGCAAGCTGCTGGACCTAGAGAACTGCGCCACCGCCGACGGCACCAACGTGCGCCAGTGGAGCGACCTGAACAACAGCTGCCAGCGCTGGAGCTTCCAAGACACCGCCGACGGCTACTACCGGATCGTGAGCGCGGCGACCGGCAAGGTGCTGGATGTGGAGAACTGCGCCACCGCCGACGGCGCGAACGTGCGCCAGTGGAGCAACCTGAGCAACAGCTGCCAGCAGTGGAGCCTGGTGGCCACCGACGGCGGCTATGTGCGGATCGTAAACCGCTACAGCGGCAAGGTGCTGGATGTGGAGAACTGCGCCGCCGCCGACGGCACCAACGTGCGCCAGTGGGGCTGGCTGAGCAACGCGTGCCAGCAGTGGAAGCTGCAGTCCTAGCTCGCTTCCTCAGCGCAGCGGGCAGCGTGTCGAGCGCCGCTCACTGCGCTGGAGGGTGTACCAAATGCTAAAGCTGGCCCATTGACATGGCTTATGCCCATGCGGCGCTTTGATGTCTTGGTGACGGATCGGCAGCCTTCGCGCCCTCACACCTTCGTGGTATTCGTGCGCTCAGAGTCTATGCGTTAGCGATGGAAACGCTTGGGCAACATCGGATGCAGTCGTTTCGCGGTGATATAGGGTCTTTCGCCCCTTGGCGTCTTGGATTCTTGGTAGTGAACATGTTCTGCTGGGTGAGAACGCACAGGCGCTATTCGCCCTCCTCTGCCGCTTGGCGTCTTGCGATCTTGGTGGTAAACTGTCCCCCAACGACAGCGCTCCATCCCAACCGCACCAGCGCACCTTAACAGCCGAATTGATAGCCCTTACCCACAGGCCATATACCCGATTGGGATGCGGCAGAACCCACCTCCCACGCGCCTATACAGCGCGTGGCCCACCCCAAATATGCCGCGCTTGGCTCTGTGATGCTGGATAACACTGTTTTCAATGACTGACGTTAGGAAAAATTGGCCAATTTTGGCCATGCCGCGCAAACCGTCTTGCCAAGGGCGTCCCAATGCGCTAAAATAGGGACGCCCCTCGGAATCACCTAATCCTCGCGAGGGGATTGAAACGGTGATGCCCGTTCCGTTATGATCCGCAACCCAGATAACCCTCGGAATCACCTAATCCTCGCGAGGGGATTGAAACTTTTAGTAAACGCTTCAACCGAGCGGGGGTCGAGTTCTCGGAATCACCTAATCCTCGCGAGGGGATTGAAACCACCGTTTGATTGATGTGTTAATACATTAATGGCATCACTCGGAATCACCTAATCCTCGCGAGGGGATTGAAACTGCGCACCCTCGCCGAACTCGGGTACGTCGACAGTGTCTCGGAATCACCTAATCCTCGCGAGGGGATTGAAACAACGGGCTGTGCAACTTTTTTAAGGTGCAGCCTGGCTCGGAATCACCTAATCCTCGCGAGGGGATTGAAACAGTCAGGATTGCTGGGCCTCCATGTGAGCCGCACCAGGCTCGGAATCACCTAATCCTCGCGAGGGGATTGAAACCGGGGTCTACGATGGTGCGGGCGTGGTGTGAGAGGCTCGGAATCACCTAATCCTCGCGAGGGGATTGAAACTGTGAAATGTTGCATTCCAACCATGAAACTCAATAGATACACTCGGAATCACCTAATCCTCGCGAGGGGATTGAAACAGTGTAGGTAATTCGCCGTGTGGCCCTGAAGCGGTAACTCGGAATCACCTAATCCTCGCGAGGGGATTGAAACGGCCCAGCGCGAGCGCGATCCGGTTCATCACCTCAGGCTCGGAATCACCTAATCCTCGCGAGGGGATTGAAACTGGGCGTCGCTGTTGCTGATATGGTCGATTTCTGTGCAAGCTCGGAATCACCTAATCCTCGCGAGGGGATTGAAACGCGGCGCAGGCTCTCGAACAGCTCCTGGCGCGTCTCGGTCTCGGAATCACCTAATCCTCGCGAGGGGATTGAAACAGGCCACGGCGCGCGCGGCCTCATAGGCTTGGTTCGCGCCTCGGAATCACCTAATCCTCGCGAGGGGATTGAAACCCATAGCCTGCACATCGTCCTGGTGCTGGGCGTCGATGTCTCGGAATCACCTAATCCTCGCGAGGGGATTGAAACTAGGTGTTATTGTCGCCATCGTCAGATCTCCTTCAGGACTCGGAATCACCTAATCCTCGCGAGGGGATTGAAACCGACTACAATCAGGAGCGAAAGGATATCGAGGCCGAGACTCGGAATCACCTAATCCTCGCGAGGGGATTGAAACCGGCGAGATCTGACCCGATCTCGCCGCCGCCTTGCGTCTCGGAATCACCTAATCCTCGCGAGGGGATTGAAACCCCCGCCCGCTACGTTGGAAACAATGCTCGCGCGCGACTCGGAATCACCTAATCCTCGCGAGGGGATTGAAACATGATGATGCAAACACGCTGCTGCAATACGGGCAATCTTTTCTCGGAATCACCTAATCCTCGCGAGGGGATTGAAACCCAGGACGAATAGAGCGATCACGAGCCACCACATACCAACCTCGGAATCACCTAATCCTCGCGAGGGGATTGAAACCTTGTTGGCATTTCAGCAAATACAATCACCCAACATGCTCGGAATCACCTAATCCTCGCGAGGGGATTGAAACCGCATGAACGCACCAAGGGGTAGCTCATCGCCGATTACGCTCGGAATCACCTAATCCTCGCGAGGGGATTGCCCCCCCCCAGCAGCGGCTCACACGACAGAAACCGCACACGGGCGCTCGGAATCACCTAATCCTCGCGAGGGGATTGAAACCCCATCTGCGCTGCGATGTTACGAAAACTCATGCCCGTCTCGGAATCACCTAATCCTCGCGAGGGGATTGAAACGTATCTGAAGGCAGAGCAGGCACGTATCCAGGACGAAGGCCCTCGGAATCACCTAATCCTCGCGAGGGGATTGAAACCGACGATCTCGTCGGCTGTGGTAAAATCGGTGCTATCCCTCGGAATCACCTAATCCTCGCGAGGGGATTGAAACTTTCCTCGATAAACCCGGCTGCCTCAGCGCAAGCCAGAGTCTCGGAATCACCTAATCCTCGCGAGGGGATTGAAACGCTTCATCCAAACACGATCCCCCAGACCGCTACGAAGCCTCGGAATCACCTAATCCTCGCGAGGGGATTGAAACAGATGATGAACGCGCCGGATGATGAGGATGGGTTTTAGCTCGGAATCACCTAATCCTCGCGAGGGGATTGAAACGATGTACTATGCTGGATACATCACGTACAGCGAGACGGCCTCGGAATCACCTAATCCTCGCGAGGGGATTGAAACGCTCATTACCACCTCATCCCCTTCAGAAACGCATCAATCTCGGAATCACCTAATCCTCGCGAGGGGATTGAAACTCACCGAGGCGACGGTGGGCTACGGCCAGCCGGGCAGCCACTCGGAATCACCTAATCCTCGCGAGGGGATTGAAACAACGTTGTGTAGTAGCCCATGATCTTACTCCTTACACGCTCGGAATCACCTAATCCTCGCGAGGGGATTGAAACACATGCGGTAGAGTGGTTGTCCTGGTGTCCAAGGCATTCTCGGAATCACCTAATCCTCGCGAGGGGATTGAAACCAGCGATACTTGATATACTGAGGATACTGCCTGGTATCTCGGAATCACCTAATCCTCGCGAGGGGATTGAAACGGGAAAGTACAGCGCTGACGCCACTATAACCTATAATACTCGGAATCACCTAATCCTCGCGAGGGGATTGAAACAGAAACAGCAGTACGCCGATCACAAACACCGCCAAAACTCGGAATCACCTAATCCTCGCGAGGGGATTGAAACATGCGGGAACCGACACTCTACGGAATGATAACTTACGCTCGGAATCACCTAATCCTCGCGAGGGGATTGAAACCGTGGTCTGCCCGACGTGCGGCCGCACGCGGCGATGCTCGGAATCACCTAATCCTCGCGAGGAGATTGAAACAACTGGCTTCTGATGCCGTCATGGCACTGAAGCGAAAGGCTCGGAATCACCTAATCCTCGCGAGGGGATTGAAACTGATTTGCAAGAATACGCCTTGCAAGCGTACTTTTGCCTCGGAATCACCTAATCCTCGCGAGGGGATTGAAACTTAGTTTCTCGATAGAGTCGGTAGCGGCGATATACCACCCTCGGAATCACCTAATCCTCGCGAGGGGATTGAAACTTTAAATGATGGCTGCTTCTAAGCCTACATCCCACACACTCGGAATCACCTAATCCTCGCGAGGGGATTGAAACTAAAAATAAGTGATTCTATCCGCGAAAAACATGGTATGCTCGGAATCACCTAATCCTCGCGAGGGGATTGAAACTCATGAGGAACTCGACACACACCATCGGCTTTGAGATCCTCGGAATCACCTAATCCTCGCGAGGGGATTGAAACGCTCATAGTCGCGGATGACCTGCCAGCGTTCCAACTCGTTTCTCGGAATCACCTAATCCTCGCGAGGGGATTGAAACGGCAGCGGCAGACTGTGCTGCCAGTACCAGCGCTTAATGCTCGGAATCACCTAATCCTCGCGAGGGGATTGAAACCTGCTTCGCAGGCGGTGTCCAGTCCCGCAAACACAGCTACTCGGAATCACCTAATCCTCGCGAGGGGATTGAAACCGGCTATCAGCCTGCTGCACGAGGTCAAGGACAAGATCCTCGGAATCACCTAATCCTCGCGAGGGGATTGAAACTTCCGAGCTAAAGTACTTATAATCACAGAAGGTGAGATTACTCGGAATCACCTAATCCTCGCGAGGGGATTGAAACCGCGTACAGCAGCTTCAGCCACTTCAGCTCGGTGTAGAGCCTCGGAATCACCTAATCCTCGCGAGGGGATTGAAACGGCGCAACCTCACGCACGGCCAGCTGCGCGATGCCCAGGACTCGGAATCACCTAATCCTCGCGAGGGGATTGAAACTCCTTTCGTGTGTCGGGCGGTACGTCCGCCCGATGTCTCGGAATCACCTAATCCTCGCGAGGGGATTGAAACAGCGCCGGGGGCGAGCGGCCAAACTCCATCCCCCGGCACTCGGAATCACCTAATCCTCGCGAGGGGATTGAAACCACGTTTGGCACCCATATAATCCCGTCGGCGCTCTTGACAGGCTCGGAATCACCTAATCCTCGCGAGGGGATTGAAACGCCATCTACACGCCGCAGCTTCGTGCTAAACGCGCCATATGCTCGGAATCACCTAATCCTCGCGAGGGGATTGAAACCGAGATAGCAGGGCATTTTCCCCCGCCGGTGCAGATGAGAGCTCGGAATCACCTAATCCTCGCGAGGGGATTGAAACGCCGGGGCCGTTGACCAGGCGCAGGCGCAGCTAGACGCGGCCCTCGGAATCACCTAATCCTCGCGAGGGGATTGAAACCCTTCCACAAGCGCGCCGAGCACGCCAACGTCCAGCTCGGAATCACCTAATCCTCGCGAGGGGATTGAAACCACACCGCCGCCGCGCCTCATCCAACCGACTGCCTAGTCCCTCGGAATCACCTAATCCTCGCGAGGGGATTGAAACACCTATAAGATTTTTAGGGGTGGTGAGGATGTTCAGCTCGGAATCACCTAATCCTCGCGAGGGGATTGAAACGGCCAGCATAGGCCGTCGGTCGGCGCGCTTCTCGCTCGGAATCACCTAATCCTCGCGAGGGGATTGAAACTGGCTGCGCTGGGTGTGGCCGTGGGCCTGCCGCCTAGACGATCTCGGAATCACCTAATCCTCGCGAGGGGATTGAAACTTGGTCCGCTTCGCCGAGGGTCGCGCGGTAGCGGCCTTCGCGTATCTCGGAATCACCTAATCCTCGCGAGGGGATTGAAACTCCAGCGGCGGGGCCGCTCGCCCTCGGCCCAGATATAGTCCGAGCTCGGAATCACCTAATCCTCGCGAGGGGATTGAAACACCTTCCCGGACGGCACCCCGATGCGCGTGCTGGTGCCTCGGAATCACCTAATCCTCGCGAGGGGATTGAAACGCTCTGCATCTGCCTTAAAGATGCGGTCTAAGAACTCGGAATCACCTAATCCTCGCGAGGGGATTGAAACCGTCACTTCTACCATTGTCTGTTAGCCATGTAATACTCGGAATCACCTAATCCTCGCGAGGGGATTGAAACCTCCCAGAGAGCGGCACACCCACGAAGCCAAACAGCACACTCGGAATCACCTAATCCTCGCGAGGGGATTGAAACACACGCACCCAGGCATGGCGCTCCACAAAGTCTTGCCACGGCTCGGAATCACCTAATCCTCGCGAGGGGATTGAAACGATCTCTTTGTGCGCGTCAGGCGGCACATATGGCCGCTCTCGGAATCACCTAATCCTCGCGAGGGGATTGAAACCGTGCTGGCGTTGCTGATGATCACATCGTTGTTTTCTCGGAATCACCTAATCCTCGCGAGGGGATTGAAACCTCTTCCCCATCTGTAAACAGCTCTCGCACCGACACACCGAGCTCGGAATCACCTAATCCTCGCGAGGGGATTGAAACTGCATTCGTGTTTGTCGAGCCGATGATTGTGAAGTCCTCGGAATCACCTAATCCTCGCGAGGGGATTGAAACTATAGACAAGTCAATAAGCAAGGCCCCGCAGGTAAGCACTCGGAATCACCTAATCCTCGCGAGGGGATTGAAACTATGACCGCGCTGATCGCGGTGATCAGCGTGGATACCGTCCTCGGAATCACCTAATCCTCGCGAGGGGATTGAAACCGATATCAATCCTGTTCCGTGCCTCATCTAGTGTTTTGCTCGGAATCACCTAATCCTCGCGAGGGGATTGAAACGTTCTCGGTGACATCCTGCGCATCTCCTTCGTAGACCTTGCTCGGAATCACCTAATCCTCGCGAGGGGATTGAAACTCCCAGATGCTGGCCTTGGCCTGTTCGGCGTACTTCTCCTCGGAATCACCTAATCCTCGCGAGGGGATTGAAACAGAAACAGAAGCGGCTCGTTTGGCTCGACGGGAGCCAACCCTCGGAATCACCTAATCCTCGCGAGGGGATTGAAACTCTATAAGTCTGGTCAACTACCGAGCAAATTGACACGACTCTCGGAATCACCTAATCCTCGCGAGGGGATTGAAACCCCCAGCGCCTTCACGATCACCGAGCGCAGCCAGTACACCTCGGAATCACCTAATCCTCGCGAGGGGATTGAAACAGCACACTATGCAAGGATCTGTCAAGCGTGAGTTTTTATGCTCGGAATCACCTAATCCTCGCGAGGGGATTGAAACGCGTCTGTCAAGCTCTGGGAAAAAGGGATAGCCGCCATACTCGGAATCACCTAATCCTCGCGAGGGGATTGAAACGGATGAGGGCGACCTGGCATCGACCGCCCGCAAAGAGCTCGGAATCACCTAATCCTCGCGAGGGGATTGAAACCAAGAAAGGCACGCAGCCGACACGTGATGAGCGTGTTAAGGCTCGGAATCACCTAATCCTCGCGAGGGGATTGAAACACAGCGCGGTCTGAACGAGGTTGTCATACATAGCTCGGAATCACCTAATCCTCGCGAGGGGATTGAAACGGATTCGGCCTTTGTGATGCCGATGATTGGATGCCTACGCTCGGAATCACCTAATCCTCGCGAGGGGATTGAAACTCTGCATTATCCGGCGATTCACCCAGTTCAATAATTCGACTCGGAATCACCTAATCCTCGCGAGGGGATTGAAACGCAAATGCCTCAAGCTCGCGGAGCGCCTTCTTAACCCTCGGAATCACCTAATCCTCGCGAGGGGATTGAAACCCCAGACCGTATCCGCCCGCATCGTAGCGATTACATCTCGGAATCACCTAATCCTCGCGAGGGGATTGAAACACGTGCCCATGCAAGATCCTTTTCAAGGCGCTCTGCCTTGCGCTCGGAATCACCTAATCCTCGCGAGGGGATTGAAACTAAAGCCGCAACAATAAACTGTACCGCAACAGCATCATCTCTCGGAATCACCTAATCCTCGCGAGGGGATTGAAACCGACTTCGCGCACACGCCACACGCCCCGACCTTCCCCCTCGGAATCACCTAATCCTCGCGAGGGGATTGAAACTCAGCAAGACGGCGCCGCCCGCCTCTACTTTGTCGAACTCGGAATCACCTAATCCTCGCGAGGGGATTGAAACGCAATATCGGTAGCGGTGCCCGAATTAACAAGCTCGGAATCACCTAATCCTCGCGAGGGGATTGAAACGCCTGCATGACCGTGTTCGCGAGGAGATCGCTCACACTGTAGCTCGGAATCACCTAATCCTCGCGAGGGGATTGAAACTCGTAAGACCCATGACGGCATCCTCTGGCGTATGTGCACTCGGAATCACCTAATCCTCGCGAGGGGATTGAAACGTTGGGGTGGGCGGCGGGCCAGCGGATACCGGGGGCGCTCGGAATCACCTAATCCTCGCGAGGGGATTGAAACTAGGTGTACGTGGTCATGGTGCTGCTCCTTTTTTTGCTGGCTCGGAATCACCTAATCCTCGCGAGGGGATTGAAACCGAGCTGGAGGATGTGACCATCGAGGAGGATGGCGAGTAGCTCGGAATCACCTAATCCTCGCGAGGGGATTGAAATCACAATGGCGCGCCGCAAATCATCGCGTGACGGCGTTGTGCTCGGAATCACCTAATCCTCGCGAGGGGATTGAAACCGCGTGCTGCCGATCTCGCTGGAAATGCTGATCAACGACCTCGGAATCACCTAATCCTCGCGAGGGGATTGAAACGCAGGCCAGCGGGCGGGTAAGTGCGACGGGCGTAGCTCGGAATCACCTAATCCTCGCGAGGGGATTGAAACGGTATCAAGCAGCACCGCCTGTAATTGATACTATGATGCTCGGAATCACCTAATCCTCGCGAGGGGATTGAAACCAAAAGGTGATGATGTATTTGATGAGATTAGTGGTTCTACGGGCTCGGAATCACCTAATCCTCGCGAGGGGATTGAAACAGATATGCGGCCAGCGCGGGCCAGTCCATCTGATCGGCGCTCGGAATCACCTAATCCTCGCGAGGGGATTGAAACCCTGGAGTGGCATAGTTCCTCCGCGCTCTCCGCGCTCTAGTCTCGGAATCACCTAATCCTCGCGAGGGGATTGAAACTGTAGACCTTGCGCCGCTGCGGGTCGTCGACGATGAGCACTCGGAATCACCTAATCCTCGCGAGGGGATTGAAACGCCGGGTTCACTGCTGCCACCTCGACCACTACCGGCGGCCTCGGAATCACCTAATCCTCGCGAGGGGATTGAAACCTGTATAAGTTGCGCGGCCAGCTGTTAGGTCGTCCCCACCCTCGGAATCACCTAATCCTCGCGAGGGGATTGAAACTATGGTTTCCTTCTCACAAGGAAGGATCTAGCTCGGAATCACCTAATCCTCGCGAGGGGATTGAAACCTGAGATTCGCGCTGCTGCGCCGCCCATGAGTACAAAGCTCGGAATCACCTAATCCTCGCGAGGGGATTGAAACGGTGTGACGACCTTACCGCTTTCGTCGCGATAGGTGCCTCGGAATCACCTAATCCTCGCGAGGGGATTGAAACAAGTAGAACATATCGGCGGTCAAGGTTGAAACAACCGCGCCTCGGAATCACCTAATCCTCGCGAGGGGATTGAAACTCAGATATGATGCATTGGAATGCGGTATATAGTGTCTCTCGGAATCACCTAATCCTCGCGAGGGGATTGAAACCTTGCGCCATACGCTCTTTAAGCGTGCCTTCGTATTTGCCTCGGAATCACCTAATCCTCGCGAGGGGATTGAAACGTATACCCATGATCGGCCATGATATTGTAGATCTCTTTTTCCTCGGAATCACCTAATCCTCGCGAGGGGATTGAAACATGCGGATGCTCTCCTCGACGAAGATCCAACGCTCGCTCGGAATCACCTAATCCTCGCGAGGGGATTGAAACGGCTACGGCCTGATCATCGGCGCGGCGGTCTACGAGAATCTCGGGATCACCTAATCCTCGTGGATTGAAACGTAGATTAAACGATCATCCCCCAGTAGTTTAAAGTTGACTCGGAATCACCTAATCCTCGTGAAGAGATTGAAACAGTAAAGCGCACGATGCTCAGCGCGCCATTGCACAGGTCTCGGAATCACCTAATCCTCGTGAGGGGATGGAAACATTGTTGCCCCAACCGCGAGCTTGTAATTCTCGATGTTTGGAAAAAATAAATTCTCGCGGAGAAATATAAGTGGCATCGTAATCTCTTTGCCAAGCAGTTCAGTGCGCGTCCTCGGAAGGACCAAATACTCATGAGGGGAATGGAAACTTGTTGAACTTGATGGTGAGGGTGCCCTCGGGCGTCTCGCAATAACCGAATCCTCATGAGAGAATGGAAATCGTGATAGCCTCGCTTTCCAAACTTACGAGGGTGGGCAGGTCGAAATGACCAAATCCTCGTGAGGAGATGGAAACGCCTCAGTTACGCGGTTCCGAAGCATTCGGAGATACCCAAGCTTGGAATGACCAAATCCTCACCCAGGGAGAGCGCTATTTGTACGAGGAGAAATTCTTATGGCAAACTGGTCTCTGTCGCAACTCCTAGCCGGACTCCACGATGATATCCAACAACAGTTAGAAACGTGCCGCAAGAGCTTTGGACACCCAGGAACGAAAGGTGATGCGAGCGAAACGGTATGGTTACAGCTGTTGCAAACATATCTCCCTAAGCGCTATGAGGCAGCAACGGCTCATGTGGTTGATAGCCAGGGTGTGTTCAGCGACCAAATCGATGTCGTCGTGTTTGATCGGCAATACTCCCCCTTCATCTTCCAGTATCAAGGGCAGAAGATCATCCCAGCCGAGAGTGTCTATGCTGTGTTCGAGGCAAAACAGAGCATTAACGCCGATCAAATCAACTATGCTCAAAACAAAGTGGCAAGTGTTCGGAAGCTCCACCGCACCAGCTTACCGATTCCTCATGCTGGCGGGCAATATCCGCCAAAGCCGCTCATCCCTATCATAGGAGGTATCCTCACCTTCGAGAGTGATTGGAAGCCGCCTTGTGGTGCACCGCTTGAATCAGCGCTCCTACGAGGGAAACAAGAAGGGCGTCTTGATATAGGGTGTATTGCTGCCTGCGGGCACTTCCAATGGGATGCAACATCAGATGCATACGACATCTCTATAGGAGGCAAGCCAGCGACAGCGTTCCTATTCAAGCTCATTTCGCAGCTTCAGTTTAGCGGAACGGTGCCCATGATTGACGTCCAAGCCTATGCTCACTGGTTGAGCACCTAAACTTCACACTGGCTGCTGTGTATCCCACTAGTATCTATACTGCGAATGACTTACAACGCGCATCGCAGCCAAAGTGCAGCTGGCTATCGATTAGTGCGCCCGCTGCTCATCAGTGCGGCCACCTGGGGTGAGTTGAGCCAAAAGCTGGATATCGAGCAGGCTGTGGTCGATCTGGGGCTGAGTCTCAGCGCTGAGGGTGGCATCGATATCGCCCATGGTGACCTGGTGCTCCAACTGCCCATAAACCGCAGGTAGCACCCAAGGAGGAGCGCACATATCCCGGTCGACAAACACGCAGTGGTGCTCATCACCAGCGCCGAGCCGGAGAACCAAGCCATCGCCCATGATGGCATGTAGATCGCTGTGGGCACCTACACCAACGTGGTGCGGGACATGGCCACATACTCTATAGACCACGTAGACCCGCTTTGGTTGCCGCTATGGAGTGGTATCGACCTGGTGACACTGGTGAGCAGATGCCGCACCGTACCCTATGAGGCACGGTGCGGATCGGTGCGGAGGGGCGGAGTATCCCTATTTTAGGATGGGGCACAGAATACGACCAGCAGCCACAGCAGATCGCGCTCAGCGGCATGTTCGGCCAGGCCACCTATCAATACGCAACGCTGGCAGACACCACAGGGCATTGATGGCTGAGTACACTCGCTTCACGATGGAGAATTTGACCTCAAATCGGGAATAAGGACTTGCCAATAACCAACTCAGAGAAACTATGTGGGACCATTACCCACCAGGCCGTAGACAAGGGGCGGAACGAATTTCATCATCTCGCTCTTAGCACTGCCGCTGGTGTGACAGAACACGACCCAGGGAAGACTCGATACCAACACAATCCCCATGGCAGCCAGAAAACATAGCTGAACTGCGCTAGCGCCGGTATCCACAACGCAGGCTACGGCAAACGCTGCCTCACACTCTCCCTACCACCAAGATCAACGCACTGACAGAGACACCTCTGGTGCTTGGCCTGCCCATGATCATGACCAGATAAGCCAAAAAACCAAGGGTTGCTCCCTCTCTCTCACGCACGAATTGTCATACCATGCTACATCTTAGCCTTGAGTGGAACCCACTTCAGATCCACGACAAGCCGACCCGTCTTTCGGTTGGTGACCACATTGATCACCTCAACACGGGCAGAGTTTCCCTCACGGAAACTTGATGTCTTTTTGCCCGCGAGCATCTCAGCTTTCAGTACACCTATCGCTTCATCTTCCGGAAAGTCGGGAATAGCTATCTGTATAAACTCTGGATGTATCCCTGTAATACGGCCAGTAAAGCCATCTCCTATGTTTGGAAGAGACCTCTCCTTTTTCTTTTTAACATATTCTTCGTATAATTCACTACGACTTACACCTTTTTTACTGCTAAGACCAAATCCATTCTCCTGGCTTAGCTGTGTACTCTCTGAACGATACTTTGCAAGACGATATGACCATCCTAAAATCTGCGCAAAATCATCATCCGAAACTTTATGCACTTTCAAAAATGAGCCTATTAACAGAAATATCTTTCGATAATGATCACTCGTATTCCTATTCTGGCTGAATGGCGTGTCCTCTCCACGCTCATATATCATCTCAAGTAACAGCCTACGATCTCTCACCATAACAAAATACTTAAATGACTTCTCTAATTCACCTATACCTCGGTCTAGGTGAGATTTAAAAATCTCATCAGCAAATTTTTCCGCCAATATATGAATTTCTTTCTGATCCATCTTAGTAAATCCTATCACTCCCGCCAGCAACATACTTTGCAGGCTCTCGCATAATTTCCGCGAGCTTCTTCCGGCTACTCTCATCTATCTCGTTTGATTCATTTGCGGCCTTCACACAGTCTGAAACTGATAGTACGCTATCAACGCGCTCAAAATCAGTATAGCTTGCATAATCGACCACTGATAGCGCAATATCAGTAAACCGTATCGTTCCCATTGATACCGGCTTCCCTCCACCCACCTTCAGACGAAGAATATCTTGATCAGCGCCAAACACAATCAGGATGATACCTAATTCAGCCATAGTCAGGTTACGGAACATGATCTGCATGTGAAACTCGGAGCCTATCGAGCACGCTTCTACCGCCGTATATGGCCGCTCAACTTCTCGCGAGTCGCCACTTCGGTAGAACTTACGACCTCTTACCCGACTACGATTACGATCTAGAAAATACTTTTCCCAACCAGTGGTAATAGAAGGATCGCCCTCACTATAATCAGGTTGTGGCCGATATAACGGTAGGCGACGAAACAACATTGCGTTTCCTGATACTTGGTAAGCATCAAGAAAAGAGCATTGCCCTTGATACGAATTATCCGCGCTTGTCAGCCCGAACAATCGATTGGCAAGGGGCATGATTGGGTCGGCAGGGGACTTATGTAATTCTTGTTGTCTGTATTTCATGCGCAACTGCTGAACGTGCACCCCTCGAACCGTCTTCTTCGAAGATTCTACAGAAAACTCAATCCCGGGCAAGGTGATCGCCTCTACCGCACTTCTGATAACGCCTTTCAACGTCGATCCAGGAATATATCGCTTCCCCTGGCTTCGCACGTGCGAGGCAACCAGCGTATCATCTTTGATCGTTGACCGATCTACATCACCATAGCGAAGAATATCAGATGTAGAAACCACATAACCGGACCCTACATGAACCAAAGATTCACTGATAATCTTGGCAGATAGCATCCCTGTCAACAATCGGGCGTGGCTTGAACCTATGGCCAGATGATGCCCCGCTGCCAGGCTATTCTTCGCCGTGGATGAGATCGGAACAAAATCATAAGGCTTCTCGCGATGCGTTTCATCAGTCATTATCTACCCTCACCTCTCGTAAGCGCTGGAACTGTACTGCCCCATTAGGGGCAAGATACTCGGTATAGGCCACGTTGATATTCGAGGAGCCTGTCTCCCTGAGCATAGCCTTTGCGTGCTTGCACACAAACCATGTGCCATCCTCCCACACCTGCGTCTGGGAATTCCAGTGAGGAATACAGAGCGGCACGCCGCCTGCGACCTCGGCAGGATGCTCGCAGAGTACGAGCACATCGTAGGTGGTCTCATCGTAGCGCTTCCAGCGTACTTCGGCAGACTGGGAGAACGCGTGGCCAAAATCGCCAGCGACCACCACCTCATCAGCGGTGGCAAAGGGAGTCACCGGCTGGAGCTGAGGAGCGGGCGCGCCATCAAGCCACAGCGCCACCCCACCAAACCAGAAGCCTTGCCCCCCCACATGGGCAGTAATCAGGGTGCGGATCTGCGCGACGCTGGCCGGGTAGACCCGATAGATATAGCTGGTACCTTCGCTCATAGACCAAGCTCTCGCTTCCAAGCAGGCATACATGCACGCCACATATTGCGTACCTGCGCATCACCAAGTGCTGTCAACTGCACCCCAAGAAACATATCGTTCTGATACTTAATCTTTTCCGGAAGTGGTGCAAGATCTTCTTTCGGCAACGCATAGGAGCGATACGCCTCAGAAGCACAGAAGGCTCCCAGCCCCGCAAACTCGTGTTCGGTACATATGGTCTGGCCATTCAGGAGCTTGAGGTGTTGTTCTTGTAGCTCACAGGTTGGATAGCGCAGCTCCATCGATTCAAACGTTACACTTACCTGCCCTAAGCCACGTGATTTCCCAAACCCGATGCCTACACGACCATCAGCCACATCACGCAGCGCAAGACCCAGGAGGCCAAGCTGCGCCAGTGTCAGGTTCTCAAAATGAATCTGTGATCGAAATGAACCACCGACCACCACCTCATAATTGAAAAGACCGCCTCGTATTGCAGACCCATATACTCGATCAATTGCCACACCGTTGCGTTCTTCGATATATTCCATCTTAAAGTCTTTATCATAGGCATCGGCAAAACGCACCCGACCAGCAAGGCTAGTATGACCAAAGATCTGGCTGACAAACGACGAACGACGATACACTGTGGCAGTGTAATCCGTTGTGCTGTCCCGTTTTATCTCTTCAATAGCCCTACCTGAACTATAGCTGATATCAGCTAAACCCTGGTACTCCGTTCCCTTCCCCAAAGGGTTATCCGCGAGAGGGATGAGTGGCTCATTCTTCCCAAACGCCTCTTCGCGCACATGCTGCTTCTGCTGCTGGAGTAGCTCACTATCCAGCGAGCGGCAGATCCGCTCGGCCTGGGCGCGCACCACGCCCTTAAGCGAGGGGCCCGGAATATAGATCTTGCCCTGAGAGCGCACAAAGCGCATATCCGGCAGCGTCGGATCGGCACCGCTGCTCTCGCCAGCCTTCACCAGGATTGGCCCATGAGGCACAATGGTGAAGGATAACGTCCCCGCAAAGAAGGTCGCCTTATGCATGGTTCGCTCCTTGGCTAATCACGCCCGTCGGGTCCATAAGCGCCGCACGAAAAGCCGCAAACCACGTCTGCATCACATCATCTGGCGCTGAGAGCGGAAGCTCAAGCATACTTCCATCGCCGTAGCCAAGGAGCGCAAGGACATCATTGGCGTTCTTAATCGTCTGGAAGACAGCAGACAGCTCATCCAGCTGCACGTACCCCAGGCCGCGCGAGCGGAACCCGCCGATCTGCACGCCGCCCTGCTGCCAGGGGCGCAGCGCCAACAAGACCATCCCAAGCTGCCACGGTGCCGCGTTCTCAAGCCGCAGCTCGAAATGAAACCGAACACCCGCAGGAACGACCTCATAGTCATACAGCAAACCCTGCTCAGCGGTCTCCGTATCACGGTTGAGCGCCACCCCATTGCGGATCTCAAACTGATCAAACCAGATTGAGCGGTCAACCAACGCATCCTTGAAGAAGATCCGTCCAGCCACCCATGGCGCACCAAAGGTGAGATCGATCAGTGTGGATTCGTTCCAAATCTCCTTGCTCTTATCTTTTTTTTCATTATTCTCCGACTGCACGAGCGGCGCAATTGTCCCGCGCTCATGTTCTTCAAGCTGGTGAAAGTCGCGAACCTGCTCGGGTTGCACCGTGCGTATCAGCGCCTCAATCTGCGCGCGAAACGCGCCTTTCAGCGATGCGCCAGGCACATACGGAGTTCCCCATACATCACGCAATACTGGAAGGTCACTGCCGATTACATCAAGGGATCGGCCAGCACCAATGCGCAGCGCGGTCTGAGCGACTAACATCCCACGCACGCTCAGCCGATTCTGAAGCGCCGCGAATGAGAAGATCGATTCACTTTCCACGGGGAGCCTCCGTCGGTGCAGCAGAGGAAAGGGTAGGAGATGTCAACGTATCAAACGCTTTCATCTTGTTCGCGTAGTAGAACGCTCGGTTCAAGTAGCCCAGGTAGAGCTGCATCAGCTTGACCTTCGCACGATCACGATCTGCTTCCTCAAGTGTCGGCGGAGACTCCCGATCTCGTACAAATTCCAAGACCGCTGTGTGCCACTGTGGGAGCTGATGTGTCAGATCTTCTATCACCTTATGGCCGAAGCTATCTGGCATCTCCCCCCAGGCCTTACCCTTGCGCGCGATCTGGTAGCGGATAAAGTTGATCACCACCTCCTGTGAGCGCGACTCAATCGCCGCATTCAACAGATTGCGCAGCTGGCTCTCCTCCATTTCGGAGTTATTTTTCAACAGTACCACCCTCTGATTCGCCTGGCGCACTAGCGTATCCATCTGGCGCTCGATGCCCTGCTCTATCAGCAGATCGCGACGCAGGGTCGCAGGATCAAGGTCACTCATGCTGCCTCCTTAGAGATGAAACTCATCACAGATACGGACCTGGCCGTAGCCCTCGGCGCGGCGATCCCCGATCCCATCGTGCTCCAGCGCCACCAGCCGCTGGCACTGCGCATCGTCGAGCCGACCCGGCACCTCATAGACAAACAGGCTGCCCATCTGCGTCGCCACCGCTGTGGGCTTGGGGCGCTGCCATGAGACATTCCAGCCGCCCACAGCGCTCGTGGTGGCCCAGGCCCGCACCAGCCGCGCATCGATCCCCGTCCGCTCCTTCAGCATCGCCGGGCTCAGCTGATTCGTCGGCAGCCAACCCTGCTCGGTCAAGAGCGCGTCGGAGAGGAGGTTCACGGTGAAGATGGTGCCAGGTGTCCAGGGTGTACCGCCCATGGCCTCATACAGCGTGGCCGTATCGCGGAAACGCGCGCTCATCGCATCGATCCGCCTGCGCAGATCGGCGACATGATCCTCAGCGGGCAGCTCCGCGCCCACCTGGATGCTGACCTCACCGCTGCCCGTGGTCTGCCGCCCGCCCAGCAGGGAGATCGCCGCAAGCTGGCCCACAAGATCCGGAACGTCCTCGGGCACCGCCACGCTGCCCAAGAAGCGGGTTGGAACCAGCTCGCCGTCCAGCTCCATCACCTCGCTGATCACCAGCGGCGAAAACAGCTGGCCATCCGCCGTCGTCCCGCGCCGCCGGTTGATGGCCACGCGGGTGAGCACCCGCTGCTGCACGCTGCGGAAGACGGGGGTATGCGTCTTCTGATCCCGCGTGTAGAAGGCCCGCCCAACCGCCTCCCAGGGGCGGCCCTCCGCATCCGTCGGGGCATAGATCAGCGCGGGCGGGCGCTGCTGCTCCCAGCACACCCGGTCGTAGAGCGCATCATGGGTGATCTGCTCATCGCCCTTGGGGCGGAGCGCCGTCATCGGCAGCGGGCGCGACCAGGGGTCGCCCGCGAGGGCGGGGTAGGCGTTATGGCAGCGAACCGCGCGGAAGAGCCGCGCCAGCTCCTCGGGGGTATGGGCCTGCCGCCCGCCCAGCCGCGCGCCGAGCGCGCCATACAGCACCGCCCCCGGCACATAGGGCAGGCTCGCGCGGAACTGCACCCCCGGCTTGCGCTCGGGAAAGGCCAGCGGGCCGCGCGCCTCAATCGTGATCGGCAGATACCTCATCGCAGCCCCCCCGCTGTCAGCACCGCGCGCAGGTCGTCGGCCAGATCCGCGAGGGGCAGCGGGGTGTCGTCGACCCACAGCCGCACGTCCGCCCGCGCCCAGCCGAGGCCGCGTGACTTCGCCCCACCCCAGCGATCGGTCAGCTGGATGGCGGCGGCCAGCAGCGCGGCGCTCCGGCGTACGGCAGCCACCTCGTCAAACGCCCCGATGATCGCGCGCTGGTGCTGAAAGGCCATCCCCTCATGCGCCACCTCCTGGTAGAGCAGGCGGGCGTCCTCCGCCGTCCCGCGCCGCCGGTTGATCGAGACCGACGGGCGGATCTGGGTCAGACGCCGCTGGAACTCAGGGGCTTGCGGGGCGTCCACCAGCGTGCTCGGCAGATCGGCAAAGCGCAGGGCCGCGCGGCGCGTCGCGCTACCAAACAGGTCTTGGATCAGCGACCCCGTATCGAGATCGTTGGGAAACGGCACCGCGTGCCCGACCCCGCGCAGCAGCTGCTCGGCGGCGCAGCGCAGCTTGCCCTTCACCTGCGATCCGGGGATGATCGGTCGCCCCCAGCCATCGCGCACGATGCTCGTATTGGCCAGCGTCCCGGCGCTCCCGCCCGCCCCGATGCGCAGCGCCGTCTCCAGCTGGATCGTCAGATCAACGGTCAGTACGCTCATTGTTGGTCCTTCACCATGTCATAGATCTCCAGCATGTCGGCCCAGATCGTCTCCCACGCTCCCGCCTCAACCGCCCGCCACGGGGGCAGCGATTCGCACCACCGCTCTTGCACATGTGTCTTCAGCACGCCCGCCATACGCTCATTGCGGGCGCACGTATAGAAATACTCCATCACGCTGGTGACGATTGTCTCCCCCGGCTGCTCATCCAACATGCGGCGCAGGCGATAGAGCTGCGAGCGCGGCACCTGCTCATCCTGGAGCGCGCGCACGGTCGTGATCAGCGCGGAGAACTCTCGCCAGGTGTAGGGGCGCGCCGTCAGCCGCCGGTCGCCCCCCATGCCCAGGGCCTGCCGCCGAAAGCTCTGGATATTATCCGTCACCATCGAGATAGACTTTAGGACCATGAAATCGACCGCCCCACCATAGAAGCCGTGCGCAGTATGCTGCTTGGCCTTCTTCTTCGCGCTCTTCAGCAGCTCCTCCACCAGGTCGCGCAGGAAAAAGATCGGCGTGGTCTCCGGCGCGATAATCACCCCGGCGGAGAGGCCCACCAGCGGCTCAAACGGCTCATGAGCGCTCGCAGCCTTGCTCCGATGCGAATACAGGTCATCCGTGATCGCCGATGGCCCATTCAGGTCGCCGATTGCGCGGAGGCGCTCCGCGATACACTGCTCAAATGAGGCGCTGATCGCTTCGGCGATCTCCAGCGCCTTACTGCCGGGCACGATGATGAAGAGGTCATCGCCGCCAATCGTCAGGATCTCAAAGGGATAGACCCACTTCTTCTGACCAGGCGTCGCTGAGCGGAGATCATCAATCTCGATCGGCACCACATGGCGTCCCAGGGCATGAAACACCGCCGTCTTCGCCGCAGCGCTCAAGGTCGCAGAGACCGCTTGGTAGCGCGCCGGGGTCGTCAGGGTCGCAATCAATCGCCCAACATTATTCCCATCGGCATAGATCACCCCGATAAAGCCATCCGGGCGCGACGCCTGGGCGATCTCCTGCACATCGCTGGCCGCCGTCGCACGCTGCGCTTGCGGGTGCTGAGCGAGCTGCGCAGACACGTGCGCGGGGTTTTGGACAAACGCCCGCCACTGCGCTTCCCAGGAGCGCTCTGCGAGCGCATCTGGTGCTCGCCATGCAAACGTATCGGTATACCATCGGGTGTGGGCAGCATCGCGCTTGAGGAGCTGACCCACGTAGCGCTTGCGTGCCGACGGCTCGCTCAGCTTCCGCTCTTCATCGACCACCATGCCGCTCCAGACCGCCGGGCGCAGATCACTGCTGTCGCACTTCTCAGCCCAGGGGAGAATGGGGTAGTGAGGGATGCTGCGCGTGTCGCCGCCGAACGAGCGCTCCTCACGGCGGCGCGTGGTCATCGTCGCGAGGAGGGTCACCAGCTCGCCAAAGGTCTTCCGGCGAAAGAAGCGCTGCTCTGGCGCATCCACAGGATCTGCTGGTTGCGCATAGTAGTAGGTCGCAAGGCGCTTCTGAAGCTCGTTCTGGCTCCACTGTTGCAGAAACTCCTCGACCCAAAACGCGATCGCGCCATCGCGAATCGCGAGCTGCCCATAGCGCAGCTCCAGCAGGTGAACGGTGTGGGTCACAAACACACTGTTCGCCGTCAGGGTGGTGGTGGTATAGCACCGCTCGGCGGCGGCAGCCAGCTCCTCGCCCAGCGCGGCGGGGGCAAACGCCAGAAAGCCGCCGCCGCTGGCGTAGATGACGCACGCCTGCCCCAACTCCTCCCCGAGCCGTCCGGCCCACAGCTGCGGAACGGCATCCTCATTCACCCAGTCCAGCAGCGCACTGGCCCCGCGTATCTCGGGGAGCTTGGGCGACTCAAACACATAGCCCTTGATCTTGGTCGCGCCGCCCATCACCAGCGCGATCTGCGCCTGATCCTCGGGCAGCACCGCGTGAATCTGATCGAGCCGCGCCTGGAGCTGCGCGCGGTCAGGATCGGCGTTGTCTCCCAGCACCTGCTCGACCACGGCCCGCACGCGCCCCTCATGCGCCGATGAGCGGTCAGCGGCACCCCACAGCAGGCAGGCCGTCACCGCCTGGGCAAAAGACGTCTCGGTCATAGCGCATTATCCTTTAAGCTCACACGCAGGGACATAGGTGCCGTCCAGCTTGTCGTAGTCGTAGCACTGCACCGGCCCGCACGCGTTGAGCATCCGACCAATCATCACCGCGAGGGGGATCGGGGCCGCCATAAACAGATGGATGCGGCGCGGCGTCCGCTGGGCCACGCGCAGATGCGAGCGGATGTACGTGCCGATCGCCAGGGCGATCGCCACCGCATGCGCGCTGCCCATGACCTTCGCAGGCTCCAGCGCACAGCAATGGCGCTCCCGCAGCGGCAGCGGGCGCTCGACGAGCCAGCGGTCGATCGCATCATTGCGGGCAGACGATGCCCAGATCTCCAGGCTCACATCCGGCTGCTCCGGATCAAGCACCTGCCGGTCCCACACGAGCCGATCATCCGCATCCGGCTGGCTGCTCGTGCACCACCACTGCCCCTGCCCCGCAGCGATCCAGAGATCATAGGTGGTCTGCTGCGAGAAGAGAAAACCGAATGCCAGCCCGACGCTGAGGTGCGCCTTCATATGCACCGCCAGCTTCGTCTGGGCACGCTGATCGCACTGCTGCTTCAGCCCGCGCAGGTCGGCCCAGAGGCCACCAGTCCAGGTCGTCGCGGCGGGGCGGCCCTCCGGGAAAGACCCAGACCAGTCAAACGCTGTATACAGTGGATCGGCGAGGAGTCCCCCGGCGTAGGTCGCCAGCGCAAGCCGCCGCGCATCGCGGGGAAGGCACTCGCAGATCTGATTATCGATCAGACGGAGTTCGCGTTTGAGATCCTGAATCTGCAACGTGATATGGGGTTCCGTACTCAAGCCCGTATACGCGGATTGCCGCTCAAACTCACGGAGCCGCCGAGCCATCCCATCTCGCTGCTGCTTCAGTGCGTCGAGGTCAGCCGTATCCATATCTCATTTCCCATCAAAGATCACGAGAAGAGCACAGCGCCCATGGAAAACACCGCGTCTGGGAAACCCAGCGCGGAACGTCTGTCTCTGCCATTAACGTGTTATGTATACCAAGACCGATCGAGTGAGCGACACCGAAAGATATGTACAAGGCACCATGACATGGCCGTATGTCTGAGGCATGCCCTATCCTCTTCAGCATCAGTAGCGACAGTGCGAGAACCATCGCCAGGCCAACGCTGCTTCAAGACATTTGTCTGTGGGTATCTATGTAAACGGGAAATCCTGACGAATTATAGCAGACTCCCACAATTTCATCGAATGCAGGGAGCCGCAGCGCAGGCCAAGCCTACCTAGCGCTGGAGCAACGGCAGGAACACCCGCTCCTCGGGGGGCACCACGCCGCCGCAGGTATCGCTGAGGCAGGCTAGGCTCAGCGCATAGCTGCCCACCCCGCCGTTCTGGCTCGCGGCCACCACCGTGTAGGTGTCGTCATCTGGCAGCAGGCAGCGCCCGATCTCGGTGGTGGCACTGTAGCTTGAGGCATTGGAGCAGAGCTTCGTCCCATCGCGGTCGAACAGCGAGATCTGCGGGCGCGCCGCGCCGGAGGTGACGCCCATGCGCAGCAGCACCGTGCTGCCGCCCGCCGCGTGGAACGTCCACGTGTCCAGGCTCGCCGCGTGGGCCAGCGCGGCGCTCGCCGCGCGCCCGAAGTACAGCTCGTGCGCCTGCTCCGGAGCATTTAGCCGCTGGAAGGACACCCCGAACTCACCGATCAGCACCCGGCTCCACGGCGTCACCACCACCGTGTAGCTGCCGGTGCGCGGGATGAGGCACGGCCCCGCCTGCGCGATCACTGCGGAGGACGCATTGTCGCAGAGCTTCGCGCCATCGTCGCCGAAGACCCGCACCTGCGCCCGCATGCCCGCCGTGGTCGCGCCCATGCGCACCACCAGCGCGTCGCCCGCCGTGGCTGCCACCGCATAGGTGCCCAGCCCGCCGGTCACGGTAAATGCGCCCGTGGCCAGCACGCCCGGCAGCAGCGGCACGGCGCGCGCTGGCGCGTTGACACGCTGCACCTCGACCCCATAGCTTCCCGTCAGCGCCTGGTTAAATACCGATACGAGCAGGGTATATATGCCTGTGCTCGGCAGCAGACAATTATCCTGCTCCACCTCGACCCCATAGCGGTATAAGGAGCATACCAGCGCCCCATCAGGGCCATAGAGCCGAAAGCGCGGCTGGAACCCGCTGGTACCCATGCGCACGAGCAGCATATCCTGCGCCGACGCGCTGAAGCTGTAGGTGTCCACCTCGCCCATGCCCGCCAGCGTCGCCGCCACCGGCACCCCCAGCGGCAGTGTTGCGCTGTTCCCCGGTGCTCGCGTGCGCTGGGCCACCACCCCATAGTTGCCCATCGCAGCGTTGCTAAACGATAGCACCAGCAGGGTATAGGTCTGGCCCGCCGCGAGGGCGCAGCTCTCCAGCTCAAGCACCACACTGTAGGTGGAATCTTGGCAGAGCGCGCTCCCATCCTGACGGTACACCCGCACGGCGAGCCGCAGCGCACTGGCGCTGCTGGTCGCGGCGACGAAGAGCACATCATCGGCATCGACGCTGAAGGTATAGGTGTCGATCTCGCCTTCAGCGATCAGCGAGGCCGATGCCAGCGTGCCAAAGGCCAGCGCGGTCGCAGCCACTGGCGCATTCAGGCGCTGCAGCGAGATGCCATAGTTGCCCGCAGCCGTGCCGCTGTAGGCATTCACCGCCACACTATAGGTGCCCGTGGTGGGCAGCATGCAGCCATCGATATCGGCCAGAGCGCCATAGTTGGGTGACTGGCAGAGCAGCGTGGCATCCGGCGCGTAGAGCCGCACCTGCGGGTATAGGCCGCTGGTGCGGCTCGCAACCCGCACAAACACCCGGTCGCCCGCACTGGCAGCGAAGCTAAACTGATCGACCTCGCCCGCCGTCGCGAGCGCGCAGAGCAGCGTCTCGCCAAAGGGAAGATCCGATGTGCAGTCACTTGCAGCCAGCGCGGCAGTCGGAGGGTGGGTCAGCATATGCAGCGGCAGGGCGAAGACACCCACAAGCAGGCACAGCAGGGCGCGGAGAGCGATGCGCATAGCGATCCTTTGAGTGTAGGGTGGATACATGGAGACGCCAGCTATTATACGACAGGTCTTTGCGGCGTTAACCTTCGCAGCGGCGTCTATTTTACAGAACAGGCCAGATCATATAGGATAGTCAGCGCTGCAATAGATTGAGAGGAATCGCGCGGGGAGCACCGCCATAATCTTGCCACCCACGTACGGGAGATGATCGCTTGCAAACGATGCAGCCCGTGTGCATATTTGTGCCCTACCCCACATGCTATAGTCTGGCAATATCAGCGAGCAAAAGGAGCTTGATCGCACATAAGCGCAAAATCATGTTCACTAGGGCGCGTTTGTGCCCTATCCCGCGTGCTATAGTCGGGTAAGACCGCTAAGCAAAAGGAGAAGCAATGGCCGATTCTGCCGATCCAATGGGCGCAGCCTGCGAGGTGCTGCGCTACTGGGCCACCTATGCGGGCCAGCCGCCCGATCCGGTGCCCTCCCCAACGATTTTCGCAGAGCTTACCAGGCGTAAGGCCGTCGAGCCACGCCTCACCAGCATTTTTAGCCAGCTCCCCAAAGATGCTGGTGAGGAAAAGAAGCTAACCTATGTCAGGCCAGCGCCGCTGACCGTTAGCGGGGAGACCATCTTCCCAACAACCGAACCAAACGACCCGACTGCGCAGCGCCAGCGGCTGAACCAGGCCGCTGCCAGCATCATCGCGGCGTCCCCCGAGCCGCAGCAGCTGACCGCGCTGGCCGACCTGCTGGAGCGCGAGGCGTGGTGCCTACCCTCGCCGCTGCCAGGCATCCCGCTCTACGACTTCGCCCGCGTGCATGCGGCGCTGGCAGCAGCCCGGGCGCACGGCGGGGCGACGCTGCTGGTGGGCGGCGATGTCTCGGGCGTGCAGGACTTCATTTACACCATCCCCGCCAAGGGCGCGGCCAAGCAGCTGCGCGGGCGCTCGCTCTACCTCCAGCTGCTGTCCGAGGCCATCGCCCGCTACATCATTGGCGAGCTGGGCATGCCCGAGGTCTGCTTGCTCTACTGCGGCGGCGGGCGCTTCTACGCGGTGCTGCCGAACAAACAAGAGAAGCTGGACGAGATGAAAACAAGAATCGCCCAAGTGCTGCTGGAGCGTCACGGCGTCGCGCCCTACCTGGCGCTGGGCTGGCAGCCGCTTGCAGGCGACTACAGCAAGCTCTGGGAGAAGCTGCATGAGCAGATCAACCAGGCCAAGCAGCGCAAGTTCGCCGACCTAGAGACAGAAACGCTGCAAAATCTGCTGTTCACCCCGCGCGAGCAGCACCAGCCACAGCCCGATCTCGGCGAGGCTGAAACGGATGCTTTTGGACGATCCATCGCAGAAATGGGCGGAAAAGTCGGCCAGGCGCTCTATCTTCGGGATTGGAAAATCAATCGCTACGAACACCCTGAAATGCAGCGCGTACCAACGCACTGGCATCACGTGCTGAACGCCTTTCGCAGCGGCCTCCGCACAGAGAGCCAGGAGCAGCTTAAGCAGCGTACGCCTGATGATCGACCCTCACGCCTACGAGCCATGCGCGATCTCACACCAGAAGAGGAGGAGGTGGCAAGAAACAAGCTCGGCCAAAGCGGCACCCTCGGGCGGCGCTACACGGTCAACGAGGTGCCGCTGGTGACGGCCATCGACCTCGCGCAGACCCACGACGAGCAGGCGTACATCCCCGGCGATGAGCCGCGCGAGGGCGAGCCAAAGCCCTTCGGCATGCTGGCCGAGCAGAGCCAGGGCATCAAGCGGCTGGGCGTGCTGCGCATGGATGTGGATGACCTGGGCGCGCTGTTTGGTGGGCGCGAGAAGGCCGAGCGCAGCATCGCCGATCTGGCCGAGACGGCGGCGCTCTCGGCGGCGCTGGGCCGCTTCTTCGAGGGCTATGTGGGCACGCTCTGCCGCAACATCAACAGTGCGATCAGCCGCAAGGAAGAGCCAGATGGCGGCATCTACACTGTCTACAGCGGCGGCGACGACCTGTTTATCGTCGGGTCGTGGCACCTGCTGCCCGATCTGGCCTATACCATCCGGCAGGAATTTGCCCGCTATGTGACGGGGAAAACCAGCGAGGGCGGCGCATACATCGAGTCGACCATCACGCTCTCGGCTGGCATCACCCTGCACACCAGCAAGTTCCCGATCTACCAGGCCGCCGACATGGCCCACGAGGCGCTGGAGGCCGCTAAGGCATTCACGCGGCCAGCCCAAAAGGGTGAGAAGAAGGGCCGACCGAAGGACGCGCTGACCTTCTTGGGCATCACCATCGGCTGGGAGGACTACGCCGAGCTGCAGCAGCGACAGCGGCAGCTCTACGACCTGGTGCAACAGGGCGCACCTACCGCCCTGCTGATCACGCTGCAATCCCTGGCCCAGCAGGCGCGGCCCAAGCGCTTCAACCGCGACGGTAGGCCGCAGGCCAGCCACGGCCCGTGGATGTGGCGCGGTGCCTACATGCTCACGCGGCTGGCCGAGCGCGTCGGCAAGCGCGAAGGGGGAGAGAAGTCGAGAAAAGAGATCGAAGATCTCATCCACTACATCCGCCACCCGCTGAAGGAACATTCGGCCAATCAGCCCATCATCCTCGCAGGCATGGCTGCGCGCTGGGCGCAGCTCCTGCTCCGAGGCGAAGATAAAAGATAAGGAGAAAAGCATGTCCGATGAACGAGCTGCAAGCTCTCAATGGGTAAAAACGAAAGTCTCAGATACAACACTTAAGCAGATCTTGACTGAGGAATCATCCAAAGCAATAGAGCTATTGGATCAGACTGCCGAGATCATTGGCCAGGAACTACACAGTCTCAACTTTACAACATCACAAATCAGGGCCGTTTTTGGACGCGTTCGAACCATTGAGCAGATGGTTAATGTACCAGATGTTGATACAAAAAATGGTTCAAGCGAGGAGTCCATCAAATCCAAGCTATCGCTTCCGGTTTATACAGAACTCCGCCTGCTGCGTCCCAAGCTCGCCTATCAATATGGGCGAACCGGAGGCGAGGATAAGCGCGGAAAAGAGAAAGACAATCAAAAAGTCGCGATGGGTATCCTCCAGCAAGTCCTCTCCAATGCTGTCGCCATTGTCAATGACGATGCAGCAGCATTTCAGCGGTTCGTGAGCTTTTTTGAAGCGATCCTCGCCTACCATCGATACTACGGTGGCAAGAATAGTTAGGAGAATGCTATGACTATCAAAGAGATCCAGCTTGCAGGCCGAATCTTCCTGTCGTTCGATATACAGCTCCTCTCAGGCCTCCACATTGGCGGCGCGGCAACGGCAATGGAGATCGGCGGACTCGACAAACCCGTCATCCGGAATCCACTCAACAACCAACCCTATATCCCTGGCTCCTCGCTCAAAGGCAAAATGCGCTCACTGATGGAGAAGGCACGCCATGCGCCCCAGAATTTCCCCATCAATGAGGCAAACGGTGTCTTTATGCACCTTGCCACCTCGCCGGAAGAATACAAGGATTTTCCTATCAGCAAGATCTTTGGGAGCCTACCCACAGTCAAACCTCGCACCGAGGGAAAAACTGAGTTTAGCATCGGTACGCCTACACGACTTGTTGTGTGTGATATCGCATTAAGCGAAGATAGTGTCAAAATGTTCGACCCCAAGCGCGTCGCTACGGATCTGCCCTACAGCGAAGTGAAATGGGAAGCCAGCATCGACCGCGTGACATCTGCTGCGTCGCCACGCCAGATCGAGCGCGTACCTGCAGGCATGGTGTTTGGACCAGCCAAACTGATCTACAGCGTGTATGTCGGTAATGATGAGAAAGCTCCAGAGGTAGCAAGTTGGTTCGAGCACGTCATCGAAGCGCTTGAGCACCTGGAGGATGATTATCTGGGCGGCATGGGCACGCGAGGCAATGGGAGGGTGAAACTTATCAATTTGAAACTAACCACCCGCAAAATAGGGAACGAAGGATATGGCCGCGAAACCATTATCCCACTCTCCGAAGACATTGATTCTAATACGCTCGAAATACACCAGATTGATCGAACCAAACTCGCACAAAGGCTTGCGAAGCATTTTGCCGATACCGACAGCCAATCATAGTAGGAGCTGGTTATGCCAACGCTCAAGACATACCTGCTCTCAGGCCCCACAAACCAACTCCCCCTATCTCCTCACTTTGGCATCACAGGAATAGGGTTAGAAAACGCCAGAGGCACATGGCCATCGGACTCGCTGTTTGCTGCGCTGGTTGCTCAGGCCGCGCTGATGGGCAGCCAAGGAATACATTTCATTGATGAAATGAAAGGGGCAAATCCACCGCTACGCCACAGCTCGCTGTTTCCACGCATCGGCACCATGATTCTGCTACCACGTCCTATGATAAAGCTCCCATTTGATGATAAAGACAAGGAGACAATTAACAACATCGGCAAGGGATTTAAGAAAGTGCGCTGGCTCTCACCCATACTGTTCAATGCAGTATGCATGCAACAGGAACTCAATGCATTTAACCATATCACACTCCAACATGGCGAAGTATGGATCAGTGCAGAAGAGACTGCACAGCTTCCAAAAGATTGGAAGGTGCAAGATCCCAATAGCAAAGAACAACAAGCCACAATCCGAGCAAAAGAGCTATGGAAACAAGAGTCTATACCACATGTAGCTGTTGACCGCAGCAGTAGCACATCGGCTTATTATGAAACAGGCCGATTCAGCTTTGCAGACCAATGCGGGCTGGGCCTTATCATCAGTCTACGCCAAGAGTGGGAAGCCTTCTTCGAACAACTACTGGATCTGCTGGGAAACAGCGGGATAGGCGGACGGCGCTCCATCGGCTATGGTCAGTTTTCGTGGGCACGAGGGCCATTATTAACTTTTCCTGACTTCAACGGGGGACGTGTGGTAACCCTCTCTCGCTTTCTGCCACAAGACAACGAAATTGCCACCATCCAAGACCCTAACTCAAGCTACCAGCTCAGCGATATTGATGGCTGGGCGCTAACACACGAAGGGGCATCATTTCTCCGAAAACCTATAACCATGCTCTCTGAAGGCTCTGTGCTTGCCAAACGAGTACGAGGGCAGGTGGTGGATGTGCGGATCTCACCAGAATACCCATCACATCCGGTGCTACGCAGCGGTCTAGCGCTCACCGTGCCTGTTGTGCCACCTACAACCAATAACCGCGCTGGAACGACAAACTCATCTCAAAACAATAACACCGCTGGGGGGGCAAGCAAGAGTAAGGAGAAAAAACGTGGCCGACGATAAAAGGGATCCCACGTTCAAGCTCACGATCACCGCTCTTTCTCATGTACATATCAGCAGCGGCAATACGCTCACACGAGATGTCGATTTTCTCTATGATGCATCGAGCAATAAGACATCCTTTGTACTCAACGATAACGCTGTTGCCTATCTGCTAGAGGATGAGGAGCATCCAGAATGGCTATCACTGAGCGACATCCTGAAAAAGGCAGGTATCAAACCAACACGGCAAAACGCACCAACGCTCGAAGTTGAAGGCCTCCCACTTGTTCGCTACATGCTGACGGGAGCACCTTCTAGCAAGACAAACTCGCCGTTTCAGCCGCTCCTTGAGCAAATCAAGGATGTGTTTGACCGTGCCTACATCCCCGGATCATCACTGAAAGGCGCGATCCGTACCGCGCTGGCCTGGAGTGCGTTTCCAAACAGCAATCTGGATGTATCTCTTGCCGCGCTAAGAGTGAACGGGACGTTGCCTATTGCAAAGTTTGCAGCGCAGAACTATGAGCAGCAGCTATTTCATAGCGAAAGCAGCAACGGATCACCAAGCGATGCGCACACCGATGTGCTACGCGCAATGCGCATCAGCGATAGCACACCGATCACCAAAGAACTCCTTCTTCGGCAGGTTGGGAGTACCACCGACAGCTCCCAACCTACCGAGCTCGGCAACCGGTGGAGGAGCAGCACCAACGTACAAAATCACCGAAAGCCAATCCCGCTGCCCGACATCGAGACCATTCCCAAGCTGGCTGAATGCACCATGCATCTTCAATTTGATCGCTATGCCCTTCTCCCACATGGTACAAGGCAAGATTTCAGCAGCAAAGCCGAGCTTCTCACAAACTTTGTCGCAGCTTGTCGAGAACGAGGCATGCAACTTATTGAGCATGAGCTTGCTTTTTATAATGAGAGAAAGCAAACGTTGCCAAACGTTGCCAGCTTCTATCAGGATCTTTCACAAAAAGCACAACGCCTTGATCCAAACAGCTTTATGCTTCAAATCGGCTGGGGTACAGGATGGCATAGCAAAACACTCGATGAACGACTCACCGAACATACAGAGGAGTTTAACGAGATTGCCAACTATAAGGACTATAAGCTCAAACGAGGAAAAGCGATTAAGCCAGGTGATATCTTCCCCATCAGCCGCAAGCTGATTAAAAACGATGCTAACGTGCTTAGCGAACCCCTCGGCTGGGTGCGCGTGGATGTGGCGGAGGTGGCGCGATGACCACATGGCTGCTGGCCAATGTTGGCACCCGCGATGTGCAGGTGCACGACACGGAGCTTCCCGATGATCTGCGTAATGGCAAAACCTTCTGGGCGAGGAAGCTAGGCGATTATCTCCTCAAACCTGAGATCTACAAAGCATCCCAGGGACAGATCACCATGCCCATGATCGAAAAGGCCCTGCGCTACCTTGATGTGCCGCGCAGGGCAGAGAAGGGCGAGGGGAGCGACCTCAAAATCGTGCTGTTCGCCACCGATCAGCCCGAGACCGTACAAGATCACTACCGCAACAACGACACGCTACCCTTTGCGCACCTTATGCGCGAACTGCTGTTTGATCGGTACACGCTCGCCAAGAAGAAAGATATCTTTATCGAGACTGCGCAGGAACGGCCTTCAGATTATGATCTTATGCACGCCTTCTACAGCACCAGCCTGCCGAAGATCGCGAAAAACATCCACGCTGGGGATGCTGTCTTTCTGTTGGTGGTGGGCGGCACTCAGCAGATGAACACGATGCTGCTCTTTCTGGGCAGCCAGCAGTTCGAGGCCCAGGCACACCCGCTGTATGTCTCCGAGGAGAGCAATCGCGCCATTGAGCTTGACATCGCCCGCCAGATTATGGGGGCAACACTGCGCCGCAACCTCCTTTCGCTGCTTGAAACCTATGCCTACACTAGCGCCCGCGATCTGGTGGTGTCGGCGCAGCTTGCCCAGCCCGAGGCCAGATATTTGATCGATGTGCTCGAATACGCCGATCTGCGCCGAAACTTTGCCTTCCATGAGGCTATCAAAAAACTGAGAGAGCCGATCAAGGCTCTGCCGAAACATCGCCCCGCGCTTGAGCATCTACAGAATGCGATCGATAGCAATGACGAGCGGGTCTGCCTGCGCGAGACCATCTACCTTGCCGAGATCGCCAAGCAGACTGGCGACTGGGCCAGCCTGCTGGCGCGGCTGCACCGCTTCTCCGAGGGCAGCCTTCAGCTTGCCGCCGAGGCTGCTGGGGTTCGGTGGCATGATAAAGGCCGCAAGAAGTTCCACAAAAGCTGGTGGAAAGAACATAGCGAACAGGTTGAGACCAAAAGCTCCTTCACAAACGAGGAGCGCGAAATCGACCGCGAGGTTTTGAAAGTGGTAGTGCAGCTCTTCGCCACCGATGCCGGGCGGGCCGATACGCTGATTGCGGCGCTGGATGTAGTCGGGCGACCAATCGGGCTACGGCATAACATTGTCCACCGCTTCGCGCCAGTCTCGCAGAAGGAGATCGAGCAGAAGGCTGAGTGCGCTATCGAAGATCTCATCCAGGCAATGCACACAGCCTACCATGCGGCTTTTAACGCACATGATGATATGACTTTCGCCTATGGGCAAGTCAATGCGCTCTGTAGGGAGCTGATCGAGGCGATGCTATGACCATCCTTCTCTGCAATATCGGCAGCCGCGACATCGCGTGGAACAAGCTGCCCGAGATCACCGGCAGAAGCTCGCGAGCAAGCGGCCAGCAGCTCCTGGCGCAGCTCGACGCGCTGGCCGCGCGCGTGCGGCTACCCATGGTTGGCAAGGCGCTGCGCTCTATCCAGGGAAAAGGAGCCATTGACCAGGTCATCCTGATCGCGTCCGACCAGGGCGACGCGCCTGCCAGCGAGGGCGACCGGAAGGCCTGGGAGTCGGACACCATTTTTATCGCGCAGGCGCTGGCGCGGCTGCTGGCCATGGGCGTGGATGGCTGCGCGCCGATCGTGCCCGAGCGCATCGCGGTGTGGCTGATCGGCGCGGGCGACGAGGGCCGCGACCCGTCGGACTACGACGGCGTGCGCCGATTCCTAGAGGCGCAGCTGCCCGCCCTGGCGCAGCAGCACCCCGAGGGGCCGGTGTACCTAGAGGTGACGGGCGGCACCCCGGCCATGAGCATCGGCCTGCTGATCGCGGGCAGCGCGGTGTTCGGCGACCGCGCCACCGCGCTGTACATCCAAGAGCGCTACGAGCAGCCCGCCACGCTGAACACCAGCCGCCGCCTGGCCGCCGGGCCGCTGCGCTCGGCGCTGCGCAGCCACGCCCGCAGCTACGACTACAGCGCGGCGCTGGCGCTGCTGAAGGAGCACCGGGGCAGCATCACCGATAGGCTTCACACCGGCGCCGCCGAGGCGCTGGAGGCGCTGCTGGGCTACGCATCCTGCCGCTTCAACTTCGACTTCCCAGGGGCGCACGCGGCGCTGGGCGGCGGGGTCGACCGCGCGGGCGATGGCCGCTGGCGGGCCGAGCTGCTGGCGCTGCACCACGAGGTGGCCCGCCCCGACCGCGAGACCACGCTGGCCGAGGTCTTCTACGGCGCGGCGGCGCGCTTCGACACCTGCGCCTGGGCCGACTTCTTGACCCAGGTGGTGCGCTTTCAGGAGAACGCGTTTCGCACCATGTGCCTGCAGCGCGGCGTTCGGTTCCTTGATTTCTCTGGCAACCCCGTAGACGATGGGGCAAAACTCGATATGGCGTGGGCCGCACAGGTGGGCTTTAGCCCTCGTTCCGACATGCTGGGCCGCACGGGCATGGAGCGCCTGATCGAGCACCTGGCCCGCCGCAGCGGCGAGAACATCCGCCCAACCATGGCGCTGCTGGGCGAGCTAGAGGGGCTGGCGCGGCTGCGCAACGGCCTCACCCACTCGCTACGGGGCGTGCACGAGAGCGACCTGGCGCAGGCGTTTGGCGGCAGGCAAGCCGCCCAGATCCTGCCGCACCTGGCGGCATGCCTCACGGCCCTGACTGGGCGCACGCCCAGCGCCACCACGCCGTTCCAGCGGGTCAACGCGCTGGTCGGCAGGCTGCTGACCGAGGCCTAGCGGTCGCGGTAGGCTTGCACCTTAACAGCACAGAATGTATAGACGATCCGATGTCGCGGCGCGGCATCACGGCGCGGGCAGGCTTTGTGCCCGCCCCCATCGGGTGGGGCGGTATTGCGTGGCAGAATGCCGCACCGCCCCACGCCCACCCATCCCATGCGGCGAAGGTGCCGCGCGTGCAAACTGGCCATAATCAAGCTTGTTCACGGCAGGCCCGCCGTACCAGAACGTCTTCTTTTCCCATACCCTTTGCCTACCATCACATGAATCCTCGAAAGGGGGAACACCATGCCCACCGCACTCGTCCTCAGCATCCGCCCGCAGGTGGCGGCGGATGTGCCCGCCCACCTGGGCCGCGCCGCCCACGCCGCCGTGCTGCGCCTGATCGGCCAGCACAGCCCGCCGCTGGCCGCCCGCATCCACGACGAGCTTGGCCCCAAGCCGCTCACCGTCTCCAGCGTCAGCGGGCTGGCCGGGCGCAGCCCCACCGCCCGCGTCAGCCCCGCCCAGGCCCACAGCCTGCGCGTCACCCTGCTCACCCCCGAGCTGGAGCAGGCCGCCGCCGGGTGGGAGGCCGCCGCGCTGCCGCCCATCGACCTGGATGGCCACCTGTGGCAGGTAGAGGCCGTGGCGCGCACGCCCGAGCAGCACCCCTGGGCGGGCAGCGCCAGCTACGAGCAGCTGGCCGGCCCCGCGCTGGCCCGCGCCGCCGACCCGCCGCGCCGCTGGGACATCGAGTTCGCCGCGCCCGTCACCTTCCGCCAGCGCGGCATGAACGCCCCGCTGCCCACGCCCGACCTGGTGTTCGGCAGCCTGCTGGAGAAGTGGAACGCCTTCGCGCCGCTGGCCCTGCCCGAGGAGGTGCGGCGCTTCGCCAGCGAGTGCATGGCCGTCAGCCGCTTCGAGCTGCGCTCGGCCCCGGTGCCCGCCAAGGCCGGGGCCATGCAGGTGGGCGCAGTGGGACTGTGCAGCTACACCGCCGTCAACCGCGACCACTACTGGATGGCCTGCGTGGATGTGCTGGCCCATCTGGCCTTCTACAGCGGGGTGGGCGCGGCCACCACACGCGGGCTGGGCCAGGCCCGCCTGCGCGAGGGCTAGCAGAAAGGAGCCAGAACGTTATGTCCACGCTCTACCTGGTCGAGCAGGGGGCCGCGCTCCACTGCGATGGGGAGCGCCTGATCGTGAGCAGCGGCGAGGCGGTGCTGCAGAGCCTGCCGCTGGCTCGGCTGGAGGACGTGGTGGTGTTCGGCAATGTCGGCATCACCACGCCCGCGCTCAAGCGCCTGCTCGACGCCTCGGCCACCGTCACGTTTCTGACGGTGCATGGCCGCTACCACGGGCGGCTGGTGGGCCGCGCCTCGGCCCATGTCGAGCTGCGCCGCGCCCAGTACCGCCGCGCCGACGACGCGGCCTGGGCGCTGCATGCCGCCCAGCAGTGCGTGGCGGGCAAGCTGCGCAACTGCCGCGCGCTGCTGCAGCGCTTCGCCCGTGGCCGCGCCAGCCCGCCCGAGGCCACCGAGCAGGCCAGCCAGCAGATCGAGCAGTGGCTGGCGCGCGTCGAGCGCACCACCAAGCTCTCCAGCCTGCTGGGGGTGGAGGGCAGCGCCACAGCCTGCTACTTCGGCGGCCTGCGCGCCCTGCTGGATGAAAGCTGGGCCTTCAACAGCCGCAACCGCCGCCCGCCCACCGACCCGATCAACGTGCTGCTCTCGCTGGGCTACACGCTGCTGAGCCACAAGGTGCTGGGTGCGGTGGAGGCGGCGGGCTTCGACCCCTACCAGGGCTTCCTGCACGCCAACGAGTACAACCGCCCGTCGCTGGCGCTGGATCTGATGGAGGAGTTCCGCCCGCTGCTGGTCGATTCGCTGGTGCTGCGCTGCTGCGGCGATGGCCGGATCACGCGGGAAGACTTCCAGCCCAGCGACGACCCCGACCACCCGATCGTGCTGCTGGATGCGGGCAAGCGCCGCTTCGTGGCCGCCTTCGAGGAGCGCATGCGCACCATGCTGACCCACCCCGAGGGGGCCGACGGCAGCCCGGGCAAGGTGAGCTACATGCGCTGCCTGGATCTGCAGGCGCGGCGCATGGCCCGCTGCGTGCGCGAGGGTGGCGACTATACGCCGTTTACCGCCCGCTAGACCTACCGTGCGCCGGGGCGATGGCCGTGGCGTACCCCACCACCATGCTCTATCTCATCTCCTACGACATCTCGAACGACCGGCGGCGGCAGAAGCTGGCCAAGCTGCTGGAGGGCTTCGGCCAGCGGGTGCAGTGGAGCGTGTTCGAGTGCGATCTCGACCAGCGCGAGTATGGCCTTCTGGCCAAAAAGCTGAAGAAGGTTGTGCGCGAGAAGGAGGGCGACAACCTGCGGATCTACCGCCTGTGCGCCACCTGCGCCCAGCAGACGGCGATCATCGGCAGCGGCCCGGCGGTCGAGCAGCGCCAGGATGTGTACATTGTCTGAATAGGCTCAAAAGCGCATTGGGATGCGGAAAAGTGCCCACAATACCACATGTGACCTAGGCCAATATGCCGCGCTTGGCTCTGCAATGCCTGATAACACCGTTTTCTTTGACTGACGTTAGGAAAAATCGGCCAATTTTGGCCATGCCGCGCAAATCGACTTGCCAAGGGCGTCCCAATGCGCTAGAATAGGGGCGCTCTCGGAATAACCTAATCCTCGCGAGGGGATTGAAACAATCATCAAACTCATCATCTACGTCAACGTAACGCTTAATCTCGGAATAACCTAATCCTCGCGAGGGGATTGAAACCATTGCGCTTCTCAACATTGGACAGCGCACGAACAATCTCGGAATAACCTAATCCTCGCGAGGGGATTGAAACTCATTCGCCCATACCACTACCCACACACCTGCATTTTCTCGGAATAACCTAATCCTCGCGAGGGGATTGAAACTACCAGATACAACTCTGGTGTTCATCGGATACAGTAACTCCCTCGGAATAACCTAATCCTCGCGAGGGGATTGAAACAAAGTTGGAGCGTACGTTTTACACCGTCGCATACGGTGTCTCGGAATAACCTAATCCTCGCGAGGGGATTGAAACTTCGTAAAGTTTGGCGACCATCGCATAGATTTGCTCGGAATAACCTAATCCTCGCGAGGGGATTGAAACATCGCAACCGAGACGCTGCCCGCGCTCGCGCGAATGCTCTCGGAATAACCTAATCCTCGCGAGGGGATTGAAACCATGCAGCCGAGTAATCCGTCGTGTCACCGCTCTCCTCTCGGAATAACCTAATCCTCGCGAGGGGATTGAAACTGGCCAGCGCCGCCGGGATGTAGATCTGCTCTAGATGGCCTCGGAATAACCTAATCCTCGCGAGGGGATTGAAACGTAATGATTGCGGCGATGCGTTCCGTTGTTGCGGAGATGCTCGGAATAACCTAATCCTCGCGAGGGGATTGAAACGTTAACTAACGCTCTGGCCGATCTCAGCTACAATCTCGGAATAACCTAATCCTCGCGAGGGGATTGAAACGAAACGACTTGAAGGGCTGCCAAGCTCCCTGCCGTCGTGTATCCTCGGAATAACCTAATCCTCGCGAGGGGATTGAAACATAAGGTCTATCAGAACTTCCGTGTTAAAATTATCGTAGCTCGGAATAACCTAATCCTCGCGAGGGGATTGAAACGTACTGAATCAATTTGCGCCGCTGCGCTGTGTATAGAGCTCGGAATAACCTAATCCTCGCGAGGGGATTGAAACTTCACTTTTCCGACTTGGTGGAGAAATCAGAGTTTGTAGCTCGGAATAACCTAATCCTCGCGAGGGGATTGAAACGCATTGGAAGGTAAGCCTTGAAAGAATCCACCCCGAGTTCCTCGGAATAACCTAATCCTCGCGAGGGGATTGAAACTGGGTGTACGTGTTCGTCCGGGGTGCCCATTTAGGCCTCGGAATAACCTAATCCTCGCGAGGGGATTGAAACTTTCCCACCTCGATACCGTTCACATGCAGTGTACGAGTTGCTCGGAATAACCTAATCCTCGCGAGGGGATTGAAACACCAAGATTTTTTAAATAATCATAGGCAGTACTAATCTCGGAATAACCTAATCCTCGCGAGGGGATTGAAACAGTCCTATGGTGGTCAGCAATTGGCCAAAATGATTGCTGACTCGGAATAACCTAATCCTCGCGAGGGGATTGAAACTTTCATAACAGCCAGCTGTTCGGCAGCCTTCTGATATAGACTCGGAATAACCTAATCCTCGCGAGGGTATTGAAACCCCAGCAGCATGCGCTCGTCCAGATCCTCCAGATGAGCCCTCGGAATAACCTAATCCTCGCGAGGGGATTGAAACTTCGCACTGGAGATGCAGAGCGCAGCGGCATGGCAGCTCGGAATAACCTAATCCTCGCGAGGGGATTGAAACAAGCGCTGCCCGGTGGAGAGATAGCCCGAGCGATTCTCTCTCGGAATAACCTAATCCTCGCGAGGGGATTGAAACCGAAGTTGCGGTCGTCGGCCTGTGGGCCGCTGGCCGCGCTCGGAATAACCTAATCCTCGCGAGGGGATTGAAACTCAAACAACACACAGTGTGCGAAGCCGAGCTTTGCGGCCTCGGAATAACCTAATCCTCGCGAGGGGATTGAAACCTACTCTTCGTCTTCGCTGTCTTCCTCGGGGAAGAGTTCCTCGGAATAACCTAATCCTCGCGAGGGGATTGAAACGGCAACCGCCTGCAGGTCGCAAACGATATCTACCTCGCTCGGAATAACCTAATCCTCGCGAGGGGATTGAAACTGGCTCATGAAAAGCATCACCTTTGGCGTGATGCCGACACTCGGAATAACCTAATCCTCGCGAGGGGATTGAAACCTATAAGCCCAGATCGTTTAGACGCAGTGGCAGGATCTTCTCGGAATAACCTAATCCTCGCGAGGGGATTGAAACGTAGGGGAATATTATAACCATGCTCGGCAAACTTTCGCTCGGAATAACCTAATCCTCGCGAGGGGATTGAAACGCACATGTTCGCCGCGCGGCCCGACTACGCGGCCCTGGCCCTCGGAATAACCTAATCCTCGCGAGGGGATTGAAACCCAGATAGAGCGGGCGGTGCTTGGCGAGGCTGAAAGGCTCGGAATAACCTAATCCTCGCGAGGGGATTGAAACCGATTGGTCCGAGGACCGATGCGATCAGCTCGATCTGGCTTGGAATAACCTAATCCTCGCGAGGGGATTGAAACGCTGGCGATCTCGCTCATTCAGGCGGCGCACCTCGCGCACTTGGAATAACCTAATCCTCGCGAGGGGATTGAAACCTGGAAGTCCTCGCGCACGTAGAAGGTGCGACCCTCGGGCTTGGAATAACCTAATCCTCGCGAGGGGATTGAAACCCGCACCATGTGGCCGCCCTTGAGCCGCCGCACCCGCACTTGGAATAACCTAATCCTCGCGAGGGGATTGAAACGGTCGAAGTAGGCGTAGCGGTTGCCCGTGGTGTTGCCGCTTGGAATAACCTAATCCTCGCGAGGGGATTGAAACCCAGATAGAGCGCGACTGGCGGCGGGTGGTGTAGCTACGATCCTTGGAATAACCTAATCCTCGCGAGGGGATTGAAACCCAGTGCATGAATGTCTTTGCTCTTCATGAGGCTACTCAGGCTTGGAATAACCTAATCCTCGCGAGGGGATTGAAACGGCTACAGCGCAGATGCCAGCAAGAGCGCATTTCAGGCCCTTGGAATAACCTAATCCTCGCGAGGGGATTGAAACGTAAATACCAGCACTATCCGTAAAATACATGTCAGCTCGGAATAACCTAATCCTCGCGAGGGGATTGAAACCAGGCAACGGCCAGCAGGGGCAGGATGGCCAGCAGGCTCGGAATAACCTAATCCTCGCGAGGGGATTGAAACACATCGCCGCTCGGGGCCTCGATCTTGTCGCCGACCTTCCTCGGAATAACCTAATCCTCGCGAGGGGATTGAACCCCCCCGCCACGCCCCACGGGGCGCGGGCATCCCCCGCTCGGAATAACCTAATCCTCGCGAGGGGATTGAAACAAAAATTATACGTGATTAGGACGCGCAAGATCGTGGTTTGCTCGGAATAACCTAATCCTCGCGAGGGGATTGAAACCTTTCCTGTGGCCGTTGCTGAAACAGCAATACGGGCCTGCTCGGAATAACCTAATCCTCGCGAGGGGATTGAAACTGGAAGGTCTCGACCGAGCCCGTCAGCGACTCCATCCTCGGAATAACCTAATCCTCGCGAGGGGATTGAAACGGATTTTTATGGCCTATCGGCTCCAGCTCCAGCTCCCAACTCGGAATAACCTAATCCTCGCGAGGGGATTGAAACGCTCCATCTTCGCAGAGAGATCCTGTACGCTCCGAGCCGCTCGGAATAACCTAATCCTCGCGAGGGGATTGAAACTCATTTTCAACGTTTGTCGATAGCCCCGCATTCGATGGCCTCGGAATAACCTAATCCTCGCGAGGGGATTGAAACGTTTGCACCGATATCGAAGACCACATCACCTGGTTTGCTCGGAATAACCTAATCCTCGCGAGGGGATTGAAACAATCTACTGTAACAGTAGATCCTACATCAACAACATAGCTCGGAATAACCTAATCCTCGCGAGGGGATTGAAACTCCGCTGTTGACGATGTTGTAGTTGACGCCAGGACCAATTCTCGGAATAACCTAATCCTCGCGAGGGGATTGAAACGTTTCGGTGAAAGCTCGAAAGCTCAGGCGTTTGTACCTGCTCGGAATAACCTAATCCTCGCGAGGGGATTGAAACAGTCTGTTAATGACGGCGATCCGGTGAACACCGCAAATCTCGGAATAACCTAATCCTCGCGAGGGGATTGAAACGGATGCGTAGGATGGGCAGGCGAGGGCGATACATCCGGCTCGGAATAACCTAATCCTCGCGAGGGGATTGAAACGTCTAGGCCATGTTATAGTAGGCCCAGCAGATCCTCTTGGACTTGGAATAACCTAATCCTCGTGAGGGGATTGAAACCTTGGATAAGATGGGTTAACATCCAATCAGCATACTCCTCGGAATAACCTAATCCTCGCGAGGGGATTGAAACCTCAGGATACGGGTCTGGAGCTGGGTGGGTAGGCGCTGGGCGCTCGGAATAACCTAATCCTCGCGAGGGGATTGAAACGTGACCATGAGCGGGTGTTGATAGGGCCGCTCGTAGAGGCCTCGGAATAACCTAATCCTCGCGAGGGGATTGAAACGTGACCATGAGCGGGTGTTGATAGGGCCGCTCGTAGAGGCCTCGGAATAACCTAATCCTCGCGAGGGGATTGAAACATAAAACCGTACAGGGCAGCTATAAAGCCGACTCCCATAAATCGGAATAACCTAATCCTCGCGAGGGGATTGAAACATGATTGTGGCGTACACAATATACGTCGCGATGTCTGCCTCGGAATAACCTAATCCTCGCGAGGGGATTGAAACCGTAATCCAGCAGATGCCCACCCGGCCCATTTCCGCATAAACTCGGAATAACCTAATCCTCGCGAGGGGATTGAAACGGCGCGGGCGATGCGGTGCATTACGATGATCACGTGGTATTCGTTGCGGGCGGGCATAAAGCCCGCCCCTACAGTGGCCCGTTGCAACCCATCGTGTTCATCGCCCGCATCGCCCGCATCGGTGGGGCACACGATGGCCGCGATGCCCACGATGCGGGCGGATACGCGATCTGCCCATACGGCGGCGGGATGGCAGGGATCGCATTGGTGGCGCGGGGCGATGCGGGTAGACACCAGCGCCCCGACGTCATGGGGGATGGCACGCATGATTCGCAGGGTGATGCGGGCAGACACCAGTAACCCGCCGCACAGGTCGCCCCCGGGCATGCGCCGCCCGGACGCTGGTCCTGCCGCACCTTTGGAGTTCGAAGGGGCACCTACTCACCCCACAAAAGCCACCCGCGACCCGGCAGCAGGCGCTGCCAAGCTGCGGCGCAACACGTCATAGAATGAGAGCAGCTCTTAGTTAGGGTAAGGAAAACCGCACGGGAGTGTTGGTGTGGCACATAACGCTGGCTCGGAATAGCCTCATCCTCGCGAGGGGATAGAACACCGCGCAGCGCGCATATTGCTTGCATTGCTCGTATCGCAATGCCCTCAATGCGTGGCGATGCGATCCGCGTGGCATCGTACCGGCGATGCATGCGATGCCACGCGGCGCTGGCGGGCACGCGACCCGCCGCTACGTCACTGATTCCAGCGCGCTCCTGCCTACGCGCTGCGGGCAGCCCCTTTCCCTGTATAATGCCTGCAGACCAGAGGAAGCATCCAGCGCACGCGAGCGGGCACGACGGGTTCGGCATCGCACACACAGAAAGAGCTAGCCATATGGGGCACGCCCCCCTCCCCGCGCCCGACGACCTATCGACCCTGCTGATGAACAACATGCGCGACCTCGCGCTCATACTGCTCGACGCCCATGGGGCGGTGGCCGGGTGGAACCCCGGCGCGCAGCAGCTGCTGGGCTACCGCGCCGACGAGGTGCTTGGCAGGCCCATCGCGCTGTTCTTCAGCCCCGAGGATCAGGCGCGCGGCCTGCCCCAGCGGCATATCGCCCAGGCGCTGGAGAGCGGGCGGGCCGCTGGCGACACCTGGCTGGTGCGCAAGGACGGCAGCCGCCTGTGGGCCTCTGGTCTCACCCTGCCGCTATGGGATGACCGAAGGCAGCTGCGCGGCTTCGCCAAGGTCATCCACGACGCGACGGCGCGCAAGCAGGTGGAGGAGGCCCTGTGGGAGAGCGAGGAGCGCTTCCGCGCCACCTTCGAGCAGGCCGCCGTTGGGATCGCGCACGTGGGGCTGGATGGCCGTTGGGTGCGGGTGAACCAGAAGCTGTGCGAGATCGTGGGGGCCAGCGCCGAGGAGCTGCGGCACAAGACCTTTCAGGAGATCACCCACCCCGATGACCTCGACGCCGATCTGAGCAAGATGCAGCTGCTGCTGCGCGGCGAGATCAGCACCTACACGATGGAGAAGCGCTACATCCGCGAGGGTGGCGCGCTCATCTGGGTGAACCTCACCGCCTCGATGGTGCGCGACAGCGATGGCCAGCCGAGCTACTTCATCGCCGTGGTGGAGGACATCACGGCGCGCAAGCAGGCCGAGCGCGATCTGCAGCAGGCCCACCAGCGCACCATCGAGATCCTAGAGAGCATCAGCGACGCCTTCTACGCGCTCGACACCGAGTGGCGCTTCAGCTACATCAACCGGCGCGCCGAGGCGCTGTGGCGGCGCGACCGCCGCGAGCTGCTGGGGCAGAACATCTGGCAGGCCTTCCCCCATGCGGTGGGCAGCGACTCGCACCAAGCCCAGCTCCAGGCCATGGGCGAGCAGCGCGCGATCACGCTGGAGACGCGCTCGCCGATCATCGATAGCTGGATCGAGGTAACGATCTACCCATCGCCTGCGGGCATCTCGGTCTACTTCCGCGACATCACGGCGCGGCGGCAGGCCGAGCAGGAGCGCCAGCAGCTGCTGGCCAGCGAGCAGGAGGCGCGGCGGCAGGCCGAGGAGGCCGTGCGCACCCGCGACGCCTTCCTCTCGATCGCCTCGCACGAGCTAAAGACGCCGCTCACCGCGCTGCTCGGCTACGCCCAGCTGCTTGAGCGCCGCGCCCAGGGCGTGCTGGCCGACCGCGAGCAGCTGACGCTGGGACGTGTGGTCGAGCAGGCCCAGCGGCTCAGCCATATGATCGAACACCTGCTCGATCTCTCGCTGCTGGAGAGCGGCCAGGTGAAGATGGAGCGCGGCCCCGTGGCCCTTCCCGCGCTGGCCGCCCGCGTGCTGGAGGAGCTGCAGCCCCTGCTGGGCACGCGCGCGGCGACGCTGCGGGCCGACAACGAGCCGCCGCTGGTGGTGCTGGGCGACTGGGCCAGACTGGAGCAGGTGCTGCGCAACCTGCTGCAGAACGCCATCAAGTACAGCTCGGACAACAGCCCCATCGCGATCTCGGTCACGCGCGAGGGGGCGCAGGCGTGCCTAGCGGTGCACGACCAGGGCATCGGCATCCCGCCCGAGGCCCAGGCCCACCTGTTCGAGCGCTACTACCGCGCCGAGAACGTCGAGCGCGACAAGGTGGGCGGCGCGGGGATCGGGCTGTATGTGGTGAAGGAGATCGTGCAGGCCCACGGCGGTGCGGTGGAAGTGCGCAGCAGCGAGGGCCAGGGCAGCACCTTCCGCGTGCTGCTGCCGCTGTGGCATGGCCACTGATGCGGAGGCCTGCGCAGCAGCGGTGCGAGGCCCGCATGAGGACAGCTCGCCTTCGGCCCCACGCAGCGGAGGGGCCGAAGGCGAGCTTGTTTACCGCGCGAGGCTGGCCTCACAGCCGCAGCGGCGTGTGGTAGAGGCTGGCGTAGAGGCCGTCGGCATCCACGAGCTCCTCGTGGGTGCCCTGCTCGCGAATGCCGCCCTCGGTCAGCACCACGATGCGCTGGGCGTTGCGGATGGTCGAGAGGCGGTGGGCGATCACCAGGGTGGTGCGGTTGCGGGCCAGCCGCTCCAGCGACTCCTGCACGGCCCGCTCGCTCTCGCTGTCCAGCGCGCTGGTGGCCTCGTCGAAGATGATGATCGGCGGGTTTTTCAGGAACACGCGGGCGATGCTGATGCGCTGCTTCTGCCCGCCCGAGAGCCGCACGCCGCGCTGGCCTACATCCGTCTGGTAGCCCTGCGGCAGCCCCATGATAAAATCGTGCGCGCCAGCCTGCCGCGCCGCCGCCACCACCTCATCTAGCGTGGCGTCGAGCCGCCCGTAGCGGATGTTGTCGGCCACTGTCCCGGCGAACAGGTAGCCATCCTGCGCCACGATGCCGATGCTCTCGCGCAGCGCCCGCAGGTCGAGCGTGCGGATGTCGCGCCCGTCGAGCGTGACCGCGCCCGCCGTCACGTCGTAGAAGCGCGGGATGAGCGAGCAGAGCGTGGTCTTGCCCGCGCCCGAGGGGCCGACCAGCGCCACGTACTCGCCCGCGCCGATATCGAGCGAGACACCCGACAGCACCAGCCCGCCCGCGCGGTAGCCGAAGCTCACATCGCGCAGCGAGATCTGGCCGCGCACCGCGTGGGGCCGCGCCGCGCCGGGCGGGCTCTGGATGTCGGGCTGCACCTCCAGCGCCTCCATCACGCGGCGGAAGCCCGCCATGCCCTCCTGGTAGAGCCGCGCGAAGTTCAGCGCGGTGCGGATCGGCTCGATGATGATGCCCACATACAGCAGGTAGGTCAGCAGGTCGGCCAGGGCCAGCGCGCCGCTCGCCACCCACACGCCGCCCAGCACGATCACGGCGGCGGTGAGGATCTGGGTGAAGGCGACCATGCCGTTGTAGAGATAGCCATCCTCGCGGTGAGCCAGGCGGTAGCTGGCCACAAAGCGCTGGTTATGCTGCTCGAACTTCTGCTGCTCTAGCGGCTCGTTGGTGAACGACTGCACCACGCGAATGCCCGACAGCGTATCCTCGGCCTGGGCGTTGATGTCGCCCACGCGGTCGCTGCAGGCCCGCAGCGCGCGGCCAGCCCTGCGGTTGAAATAGAAGGCGTAGGCGGCCATCGGCGGCAGAAACAGGAACAGGATGATCGTCAGCGGCACGTTGATCGCGAGCAGGATGACAAAGGTGCCCACAAACTTGATCAGCGACAGCACCACATCCTCCGGCCCGTGGTGGTACAGCTCGCCCATGGCGAAGGTGTCGCTGGTGAGGCGCGTCATCAGCTGCCCGGTGCGCTGCTCGTCGTAGAAGCGGAACGAGAGCCGCTGGTAGTGGGCGAACAGCTCGGCGCGCAGATCGCGCTCCATCATGGTGCCCATCATGTGGCCCTGGTAGTCCACAAACATGTTGCAGATCGCGTAGACCGCGATCAGCGCCAGCATCAGCAGGCCGACCATGGCGATCTGGCGCGGCGCGTCGGGTGTGGGCGCGGCCAGCAGCACGCTGGTGATGTGGCGGGCGCACAGCGGCAGAACCAGGGCGATGGCCGCCACCACCATGGCGCAGGCTAGGTCGGCCAGCAGCAGCCGCCAGTGGGGGCGGTAGTAGGAAAAGAACTTGCGGACACGCGGACTCATGCACGATCTCCTCGTGGTGCGGCGCGGCGGGCGCGCTCGGCAAAGGGGTAAAAAAGGTGGATTCAGTGGGGGAGCCGAGGCGGCCAGGGCGAGCACCTGTGGCGAGGGACTATGGGGGTATGAAAAAGCGGCCACAGGTGTGGTGCACACCCATGGCCGCTGATATGGACTGCACCCAGGCGAGCAGGCATGCGGCGGGCGCAGGCGCGCCCGCCCGTGATCAGCGATGGATCACGAGCCGCTCGTCAGGATGTGCAGGATCTCGATTGGTTAGGAGGCGCACCCCACAAGCAAGCAGGCAGCGCAAAGAAGCGAGGCCTGAAGCGACAGATTGTGGGAGATGTGTGTCATTGGGGTACCTCCATGGTGCGATTCGGTAGGGGCAGGGTACCACGGCGGCGCGGTGGGCGTCAAGTCGGCCTTTCGACCGAGCAACGGTTTTCCCGCGAAGGCGCGAAGGCAGGAAAGAACCGCTTTACCACCAAGACTCCAAGGGGAAATTTTGGTTGATGGTGGTAAAAGGTTGTGTACAGCAACAGTATGTCAAAAAAACCAGCGGCCTCGCCCATCCGCGCGCAGGGGCCGCCCGCCGCCGCTGGCCATGATCTGCCCACAACGAAGGCGTGGGAATGCGGGCGACAGGCCCTTTTCAAACCAACAGCCGCCGTTCAAGCGATTTGCACGTGCATCGCTTGAACGGCGGCTGAACCTATCGACCAGACAGCAGAAACAGCAGCGCGTCGTGCAGGCGCGACGACCAAGCGTCCTCGCTGTGCTCGGCACCTGCGGCCTCCACATAGCGCAGCTGCTCGGGCGTGTAGCCCTTCTGGGCCAGCAGATCGCGCATGCGGCGGGCATCCTGCCCACGCTCCTCGCCCTCGGCGGTGCCCACATCCAAGTAGATCGCGCCCTGCGGGGCGGACACGGTCTCGACCATAGGGAAGATCGCGCGGTCGGCAAACCACAGCTCGGGGCTCATGGCACCCACGAAGCCGAAGGCCTCGGGGCGGTAGAAGAAGGCGTACAGGCTGGCCAGCCCGCCCAGCGAGGAGCCCATGATTCCGGTATGCTCGCGGTCGGGGCGGGTGCGGAACGACTGGTCGATATAGCTCTTGAGCGTATCGGCGATGAAATCGACATACTGCTCGCCCCAGCCGCCGCCGTAGTGGGCATCGACGAAGGGGCTGTACTCATCCATGCGGCGCTCGCCCACGTTGGGGATGCCCACTACGATCGCCTCAACGCCCTGCTGGCTGAGGATCTGCATGGTCTCGTCGACCCGCCACTCGCCCGCGTAGCTGGTGCGGTCGTCGAAAAGGTTCTGGCCGTCGTGCATGTAGATCACCGGGTAGCGGCGGTCGTCGTCGGCGTAGTTGGGCGGGAGGTAGATCAGGATGTCGCGGGCGTTGCCGAGCTGGGGGCTCCAGAAGGCCGCGATGGTCATCAGGTTGCCCACCACGGTGCGCTGCGCGTCCTGGGCGGCCTGGAGCACCTCGGTAGGCGGCTCCACCGCGTCGACCTGCACGGGGGTGGCCCCATGCACGGCGGCCCACTCCTGGCCGCGCTGGCACAGCACCGCAAGCGAGCGCCCCTGGAGCAGGTAGCTGCCGCCGGGGGCTATCGGCTCGCAGGATGTGGCGGGGTTGGATGTGTCTAGCTCCAGCTCCCAGCGGGGGCCGCTGGCCGCGCCCGGCAAAGTGAAGGGCAGCGGATCATAGTGGGCGTTGAGCAGGATGATCAGCACGTCGTCGCTGATCGCCGCGCCGCGCTCATCCAGCTCATCCATCAGCTGGCCATTGAGCAGCATGCCCAGGCAGCGCACGTAGCCCTCGGCCCACTGGCCATCGCCCATCTGCGTGCCATCCAGGCTGTACCACTCGATATCGCGCACGTTCTCGCCACGGATGGAGCGGCCCTGGAAGAAGCTGCGGCGGGCTAGCACCGGGTGGGCCTTGCGCATCTGGATGAGCCGCTTGGTAAAGCTGAGCAAGTCGGCGGCCTCGGGCGCGTGGTCCCAGTGCACCCACGAGACATCGTTGTCCTGGCAGTAGGCGTTGTTGTTGCCGCCCTGGCTGCGGCTGAACTCGTCCCCAGCCACCAGCATGGGCACGCCCTGCGAGAGCAGCAGGGTGGCCAGCATGTTGCGCTGCTGGCGGGCGCGCAGGGCATTGATACCCGCGTCGTCGGTCTCGCCCTCGGCCCCGCAGTTCCACGAGTTGTTGTGGCTCTCGCCGTCGCGGTTGCCCTCGCCGTTGGCATCGTTGTGCTTCTCGTTGTAGCTCACCAGGTCGCGCAGCGTGAAGCCGTCGTGCGCGGTGATGAAGTTCACGCTGGCGTAGGGGCTGCGCCCGTTGCGCTGGTAGAGGTCGCTTGACCCGCTGAGCCGATAGGCAAGCTCGGCCACCTGGGCCTCGTCGCCCTTCCAGTAGCGGCGCACGGTGTCGCGGTACTTGCCGTTCCACTCGGCCCACAGCACTGGGAAGTTGCCCACCTGGTAGCCGCCCGGCCCGATGTCCCACGGCTCGGCGATCAGCTTCACCTGCGAGAGCACCGGATCTTGGTGGATGGTATCGAAGAAGGCCGAAAGCCGATCGCCGTTGTAGAGGCCGCGCGCCAGCGTGGAGGCCAGGTCGAAGCGGAAACCATCCACGTGCATCTCCTGCACCCAGTAGCGCAGGCTGTCCATCACCAGCTGGAGCGTGCGCGGGTGCAGCATGTTCAGGCTGTTGCCGCAGCCGGTGTAGTCCATATAGTAGCGCGGCTGGTCGCCCACCAGGCGGTAGTAGACCGCGTTGTCCACGCCTTTCATAGAGAGCGTGGGGCCGAGGTGGTTGCCCTCGCAGGTGTGGTTGTAGACCACATCCAGAATGACCTCGATGCCTGCGGCGTGCATGGCCTTGACCATGGCCTTGAACTCGCGCACCTGCTCGCCGCGCACGCCGCTGCTGCTGTAGCGGAAGTCGGGGGCCAGGTAGGCCAGGGTGTTGTAGCCCCAGTAGTTGCGCAGGCCGCGCTCCACGAGGCTGCGGTCGTCGACGAACTGATGGACCGGCAGCAGCTCCACGGCGGTCACGCCCAGCTCTTTCAGGTAGGCGATGGCGGCGGCGTGGCCCAGCCCGGCGTAGGTACCGCGCAGGTTGGCGGGCACCTCGGGGTGCAGCTTGGTGAAGCCCTTGACGTGCAGCTCGTAGATGATCGACTCGTGCAGCGGCGTGCGCGGCGCGGCATCGTTGCCCCAATCGAAGGCCGGGTCGACCACCACGCAGCGCGGCATGTGCGGCGCGCTCTCGCGCTGGTCGGGCAGCATGTCGCCCTCGGGCGCGCCGATGGGGTAGGCGAACACCGCGTCGTGCCAGGCGATATCGCCGGTGAGCGCCTTGGCGTAGGGGTCGACCAGCAGCTTGTGCTGGTTGAAGCGCAGGCCGTGAAATGGATCGTAGGGGCCGGAGACGCGGTAGCCGTACAGCTGGCCTGGGCCGATGCCGGGTACATACACATGCCACACCTGATCGGTCTGCGAGCCGATCGGGATACGGACCGTCTCGGTGGGCGATTCGGGCGAGTCGAACAGACAGAGCTCCACGCCAGTGGCGTGCTCGGCGAACAGCGCAAAGTTCACGCCCTGGCCATCCCAGGTGGCGCCCAGCGGGTAGGGGTCGCCTGGCAAAATGCTTGTCATCGTTCCAACCTCATAAAAAGAAGAGTAGCGCATCTCTCGCAGCGGCGGCGCAGCGCTGCCTACCTATACGAACGATCTGCGTAGCTGGCTCTAGGACACCAGCAGGCCCGCAATGCCCGAGATCGCTGCGCCCATTGCCCAGGGTGATACAGTACCACAGCCGTATCGCAAAATGCCAGAAGTGCTGCTACACTACCCAGCATATTGCTTGCCACACAACTGAAGGTACACGCCGATGCAACCAGAGAATGACTGGACAAACCTGCTCGGGGGAGTCGCTCAGCTTTCGGTCGTTGGGAATGTAGCCGACGCAATTATCAAGACGCGAGACGCATTTATCAACCAGATCATGGCCCAGCCCATCCAGCACGCCGTACAGTTCCTCATCCGCGAGGTGCCGCGTATGGAGCAGGAGACCTGGCAGATCTTCTTCCAGCACTTCCACCAGCGCGCCGAGCAGAGCGACTACGCCTTCAAGCTGCTGCTCTTCGCCGACAACGTCCACACTATCAGCCTCACGGTGCAGCAGCTGATGCTGCGCCCTGGGCCGCAGGCCAAGGCCGTGCTCGACAGCAGCGTGCGCACCATGGATGATGCGTCGTGGAACATCCTCAAGTACATCCTCGGGCAGGAGGCCAGGGCGAACCCAGTCGCCAGCGAGCTGCTCGGCTACGCCACCAGGCTCCGCCAGCACCCCAATGCCGAGGAGACCTTCCGCGCCAGCATTAAGCAGGCCCTCAGCGACCACATCATCACCCCCGAGGAGGCCAGCAAGCTTGAGCGGCTGCGCCAAGACCTGCAGATCCCCGCCGAGGTGGCGCGCGATATCCTGATGCAGGTGCGCGCCAACCCCCACAGCGAGGCCGAGGGCGAGGCCTCGATCAACCTTCTTTTCCCCGAGTGACCCTCCCAGCCCGCCGTACCGCCACCCTGGATGGCACTAGCAGCCAAGCCCGCTGCGAAAACACACCACAGCCGATTTCCTTAGGTCTTAACGGTAAAACGATCCGTTTACCCCTTGGGATCTTGGTGATAAAACAGCGCGATTCTTCCCCTTCGCGTGCTTCGTGGTATTCGTTCTTGTATGTTCCTTGGGGTCTTGGAGTCTTGGTGGTAAAGAATCGGTGCTCTACCGAAAACGCATAGGCCCTGGTTCAATATCTTCGCTGTGCACAAACCAGCCAGAGCATAGTATAATAGCTAAGGGCGGAAAGGCCACAACGTATCGGCCCCGATATGCCACTAGGTACACTATGAGCCAGACTATCTGCACACGTAACCATGTCCAGATCCTTGGCTATGGGTCACCTCCTATTCTCTTCGCCCATGGGTTTGGCTGCAACCAGGACACCTGGCGGCTGCTTGCCCCGCTGTTCGCGCCCGCGCACCAGATCATCCTGTTCGACTATGTCGGCGCGGGCCGATCCGAACGCCAGGCCTATGACGCGCGGCGCTATGCGACGCTCGATGGCTATGCGGCCGATGTGCTGGAGATCTGCGATGCGCTCGAGCTGCCCTCGTGCATTTTTGTCGGCCATTCGATCAGCGGGATGATCGGCGCGCGCGCGTCCTTGCAGCAGCCAGGCCGCTTCCAGCGGCTGGTGATGATCGGCACCTCTCCATGTTATGTAAATGAAGAAAACTACACCGGCGGCTTCGAGCAGCAGGCCATCGAAGAGCTGCTCGACCTGATGGAGCGCAACTATGGCGGCTGGGCCAACTTCATGGCCCCGCTGGCGATCAAAGACCCGCAGCGCCCCGATCTGGCCTACGAGATCGAGCAGACCTTCAACGCCGCCGACCCAGCTATCGCGCGGCAGTTTGCCGAGGTCACGTTTATGAGCGATAATCGCACCATGCTGGGGCAGATCACATGCCCAACGCTCATCCTCCAATGCCTTGACGACCCAATCGTCCCCACGTCGGTGGCCGAATATATGCACAGCCACATCGCACACAGCTCCCTGCAGCAGATCCACTCAATCGGCCACTTCCCACAGCTCAGCAACCCCCAGCAGACTGCGCAGCTCATCCAGGCATACCTCGATTCACCATTAGCAGTAGGCGTAGGCAGTGGAATCGCTCCTTGACAGCGCGCCCTGCGGCTTCTTTGTGCTGTCTGCCGATGGGCATGTGCAGTATGCCAACGCCACACTCCACCAGATGCTGCGCTACCCCCCCGGCACGCTGGCGGGCATGCCGATCGAGCAGCTGCTCACACCTGGCAGCCGCTTCTACTTCCAGAGCTATATTCTGCCCCACCTGCGGCTCGACGGCGCGGTCGAGGAGATCTACATCCGCCTGCACGACAGCGGCGGCGGCGATGTGCCCGTGCTGCTCAACGGCGTGCGCCAGGGCGACACCGCCGACACGATCAGCCACTGCGTGGTGGTGATCATGCGCCAGCGCCAGGAGTTCGAGCAGGCGCTCATCCAGGCGCGGCGGGCCGCCGAGCGCGCCCACGAGGCCGAGCGCCGCGCCCGCGACGAGGCCGAGCGCGCCAACCAGGCCAAGAGCAGCTTCCTCACCACCATCACCCACGAGCTGCGCACCCCGCTCAACGCGATCATCGGCTTCACCGGCACGCTGCTGATGCGCCTGCCCGGCCCGCTGACCGCCGATCAGGAGAAGCAGCTCGGCATCATCCAGCGCAGCGCACACCACCTGCTGGCCATGATCGGCGATATCCTCGACCTCGCCAAGGCCGAGTCGGGCCGGATCGACCTGCATCTCACCACGGTCGCATGCCAGTCGATCATCGATGATGTGCTGGCCAGCCTGCTGCCGCTGGCCAGCAAAAAGCAGATCGCGCTCTTCCTCCAGCCCAGCCTGCCGATCGCCCCCATCCACAGCGACGAGCGCGTGCTGCGGCAGATCATCATCAACCTGGTCAACAACGCGATCAAGTTCACCGACCAAGGCAGCGTGCAGGTGCTGGTGCAGCAGCAGATCGCCGACGGCCAGCTCCGCACGGCCATCCGCGTGATCGACAGCGGCATCGGCATCAAGCCCGAAGACCAGCAGCGCCTGTTTCAGGAGTTCGGGCGGGTCAACTCGCCCGAGGTGCGCAGCCGCGAGGGCACCGGCCTGGGGCTGCGGATCTCGCAGAAGCTGGCCGAGCTGCTGGGCGGGCATATCACGCTCGACAGCGTCTATGGCGTGGGGAGCACCTTCACGCTTGAGCTGTGCGAGCCATATAGCGGCGCGCCGCTGCTCCCCACCAGCCAGAAAATCCCCGTCAGCTGATCGCACTCCCCGCTTTTTTGTGACACTATCTGTCACATGCGGCGTCTATACTCATCATGTGATGGGTGATAACTGTTGCAAATACGAGATCAAAAAATGGAAGGCAGCCTCATGACACAATCCTCACTTCGCAGCGCTACCGCAGCTCGTCCAGGGGCGCGCGATGTCAAGAAAGTGCCCTTCGTCGAGCTGTACGACGGACGCCTGCAGGGCGTGGTCTCCAGCGGCTCCGACATCCAGCGCGTGTATGTGTCGTTCTTCGAGGCCGGAACGCGCGATTTCTCGTGCAGCACCAACAACAACCGCCCATGCGGCGGGCTGGGCGGCAGCTACCCCTGCAACCACCTGCGCGAGCTGCTGGACGAGGCCATCGAGCAGTACGGCATCGCGCGCGTGGCGGCCTTCCTGGGCATGCCCGGCGACCTGGGCCAGTACCAGCAGCTCCACGATATCCTGCGGGCGCTGGGCACCAGCACGCGGGCCGACAGCGGCACGATCTTCAGCCGCTTCCTGGGCGACCTGGCCCTGCTAGAGCTGCCCGCCGATAGCGCCCCGCTGCATACGGCAGCCTGGTTTTAGGAGAAGCTATGATGCTAGAGAGTCTCCAGAGTCTGCCGGATGGCCTGGCTGAGACCAGCGACGCCATCGCGCAGATCGACGGGATGTTCCTCGGCGGATTTGTGGGCGGGCCAGTCCAGGGGCCGCTCGCGGCGCTCGGGCGGATCTTCGCCGGGTCGCCGCTGGAGCCGCTGCTGGTCGAGAGCCTGCCCGCCCTAGCGCGCGGCGAGCTGCAGGAGCGGCACTTTGTGGCGCTGGCCGCCGCCCGCGCCGCCCTGCAGGGCGCGCAGCACGATGCGCTGCACCAGCAGGCGCTGGCCGCGCTAGGCCGCGCCAGCGCCACCGATGAAGCGCCCGCCGCACCCGCCGCACCCACGCCCATGCTTGAGGGTGTGCGCCACTGGCTGATGGAGCTGGCGATCACCGGCTTCGCGCGGCTGGAGCCGAGCACCATCCGCAGCTTCCTGCCCAGCCTGGCCCAGCTGCGCGAGCAGCCCGAGCTGGCTGGCCTGGCCTACCTGCTCACCGGCTTCACCAGCGAGCTGCTGGGCGCGCTGCCCGTGGCCAAGGCCGAGGATGTGCCGCTGCAGCGCTGGGCCGATCTGTGGGCTGGGGCCATGCTGCGCGCCGCCGGTGCGGCCCAGCCCGCCGAGCCGCAGCCCGTGAGCGGCACGCTCTACCCGCTGGGGCTGGAGCTGCGCGAGCACGACCAGCTGATCAGCGTGGTGTTCTACGCGCTGCTGGATGCGGGCGGCAGCACCAGCGCGGTGCGGGTCACGCGCTCGCGCTTCAAGGTAATGGCGGTCGGCGGCGACATGATCTGGCTGCTCTTCCCCGAGCTGGCCCTGCTGATCGAGGCGCTGGGCCAGGGCCAGTCGCTCGCGCTGGCCGACATGCCCCAGTTGCCAAACGGCGACCTGCTGTGGGATGCGCAGCGCGCCAGCCTAGGCGGCAAGTGCCGCCTGCTAGATGTGGCCGAGCCGCTGCTGGCCCCGCAGGCCGCGCAGGCCGTGGCCAGCCGCCCCGCGCCCGCGCTGGAGCGCCACCCCGTGCTGCTGGCCGAGCCGGTGGTGCTGGCGGGCCATGCGCTGGGCGAGCAGGGCCTGGCCCTAGCCGACGGCGCGGCGCTGCCGCTCGACCCGCGCTGGGACACCGCCCAGCTGCCCGCCGAGGAGATCGGCAAGGCGGCCAAGCTGTTTGGGCTGCTGCGCTGGGATGCCGGGCGCTGGGCCTTCCAGCCGCTGTCGGCGGCCACGGCGGCGGGCAAGCTGTCCTTCGCTGGGCAGAGCGCAGTGAAGCTGTACAAGAAGCCGCCGAAGAGCAACCCCGTGGCCATCCTTGAAGAGCGGGCCAGTCGCCTGCTGCGCAAATAATATGGAAAACCACGACATTCTGCCGCGCCGCCAGGTGCTCTACTGGCGGCTGCTGGCCAGCCTGTTCGGCCCCAACGAGCAGGCCCAGAACATCGAGCGCATGACCGGCGAGATCGCCCAGGAGCTGGGCATGCCCGAGGCGCTGCTCGACACGCGCATGGGCATCGACACGCTGCTGCAGCGCTTCCCCGAGCTGGATGCGCAGATCGATCTGCAGCCCAAGGATGACGAGCAGCCCGAGGCCACCCTGGCCCGCGCGCTGATGCTCTCTAAGCTGCTGCTGAATGCCTTCGGCCCCAACACCATGGGCACACCGATCACGGCGGCGCAGTACGCCCAGTGGATGCAGGACGTGGGCCACCTTGAGCGGGCCATGGGCCTCACCCCTGGTGCGCTGCGCGGGCGCGGTGCGGGCGCGGGCGGCGGCGGCGCTAGCACGGGCGGCGGCCACGGCGGCTTCGACCTGCCGCTCGACGAGCTGCAGCGCACCCTGGTGGCCATGGACGGCGACCTGATCAAGCGTATGGCCCTGCGCGAGGTGCTGCAGGACAACCGCCTAGCCGCCCAGCTCCAGCCTTCCATGGCCCTGCTAGAGCAGCTGCTGCGCGACAAGGCCCACCTCTCGGGCAACGCGCTGGTGAACGCCAAGCGCCTGATCCAGCAGTATGTGGACGAGCTGGCCGAGGTGCTGCGCATCCAGGTCGAAAAGGCCGTCTCGCCCAAGATCGACCGCTCGGTGCCGCCCAAGCGCGTGTTCCGCAACCTCGACCTCGACCGCACGCTCTGGAAAAACCTGACGAACTGGAACGAGCAGGAGCAGCGGCTCTACGTCGACCGGCTCTACTACCGCCAGACCGCCCGCAAGAAGCTGCCGACCCGCATGATCGTGGTGGTCGACCAGTCTGGCTCGATGGTGGATGCGATGGTGCAGTGCACCATCTTGGCCTCGATCTTCGCCGGGCTGCCGCATGTGGATGTGCACCTGCTGGCCTTCGACACCGTGGTGCTCGACCTAACGCCCTGGGTCAGCGACCCCTTCGAGGTGCTGATGCGCACCGACCTGGGCGGCGGCACCCACATCAACAAGGCGCTCAAGCAGGCCGCCGAAAAGATCGAAGACCCGCGCCGCACCTCGGTGGTGCTGATCAGCGACTTCTACGAGGGCGGCAGCGACCAAGAGCTGCTCAACACCATCCTGTCGCTGAAGCAGTCGGGCGTCCACTTCATACCGGTCGGCTCGGTCACCAGCTCGGGCTACTTCAGCGTCAGCGAGTGGTTCCGCACGCGGCTGAAAGATCACGGCATGCCCATCCTCACCGGCAGCCCCAAGAAACTGATCGAAGAACTGAAAAAAGTCGTCGTACTATAGAGGTGTACCAATGAGCGATACCGTTCTCCGCCTGCCCGCCGAAGCCAAATACGCCGAGGAGCTCGCCTACCTCGCATCGGTCGACAAGGGCCAGCGCCCCGCCAGCTGGCGGCTCTCGCCCCAGATGGTGCGCACCTTCGTGCTGGGCAGCGTGCCCTCGGACAAGCTGGACCGCACCATCGACCAGAAGTGGTACGGCGACGCGTCGATCGTCGAGCGCGCCATCGTCACGCTGGTCTCCGACCGCGGCCTGCTGCTGATCGGCGACCCCGGCACCGGCAAAAGCTGGCTGGCCGAGCTACTGGCCGCCGCGATCTGCGGCAACTCCACGCTGGTGGTGCAGGGCACCGCAGGCACCACCGAGGATCAGATCAAGTACTCGTGGAACGTGGCGCTGGTGATCGCCGCCGGGCAGTCGCGCGACTCGATGATCCCATCCCCGATCATGAGCGCGATGCAGCAGGGCGCGATCGGGCGCTTCGAGGAGCTGACCCGCTGCACCAGCGATGTGCAGGACGCCCTGATCTCCATCCTCAGCGAGAAGTACGTGTCCATCCCCGAGCTGAAGAGCGACAACACCGTGTTCGCCACCTCGGGCTTCAACATCATCGCCACCGCCAACAGCCGCGACCGTGGCGTGAACGACCTCTCCAGCGCGCTGAAGCGGCGCTTCAACTTCATCCACATCCCGGTTGTCACCAACAAGAAGCAGGAGCGCGAGATCATCCTGTTCCGCACCCAGGAGCTGCTCCAGCGCCAGGGCTTCAGCAGCGATGTGCCGCCCGCGCTGCTGGATGTGCTGCTGCAGACCTTCTCGGACCTGCGCGAGAGCAGCAGCGCCGCCGGGTCGGACGACGCGCGGCTTGAGTCCTCGCTCTCCACCGCCGAGCAGATCGGCGTGCTGGAGGATGCCATCCTGCACTCGACCTACTTTGGCCAGAAAGGGCTGGACGCCCGCACCCTGGCGCGCTCGCTGGTGGGCACCCTGGTGCGCCGCGTGCCCGAGGATGTGTCGGTGATGAGCAAGTTCTGGAACAGCGTGGTGGCCAAACGCAGCGAGCAGCACAAGGACGAGGGCGAGTGGAAGGAGTTTCTGGCCGGTGGGCAGGACGTCATGCAGTCCATCCGGTCGTAGCGCTATGGCCGAAAGCAACACCAACAACCTCGGTGCGCTGAACGAGCAGCTGCTAGCCGCCGCCGCCACCTTCGCGGACGACGCCCAGGGCTTCTCGGGCCTGCTCAGCCGCTTCGCGCAGGACATCCGGCGCGGCATGGCCGAGCCGCTGGAGATCTTCCCGGTGTGCCACCACTCGCCCGCCTCGGCGCTGCACATGGCCCAGCGGCTGCGCGAGCGCCCGCCCAAGGCCATCTACATCGAAATGTGCGAGGACATGCGGCCCCTGGTCGAGAACCTGAGCGACTGCACGCTGCCGGTCGCGTTCCAGGCCTTCGCATCCGAGAGCGACGTGCTGCCCGCCGAGACCCTGCCCGTGACCGTGGTGGCCCCGCTCACCGAGGCCTCAGCGGAGTACCAGGCCATGGCCTTCGCGCTCAGCACCCCCGAGACCCAGCTGGTGTTCGTCGACCGCGCGGTGGACTTCGTGTTCCAGTGGGATGACAACTGGCGCGCCAAGACCCACAGCGGCGACGACGCCCCGCCCGACAGCGACGAGGCTGGCATGCACGGCTCCGCCGTGGGCGTCACCATCGGCGCGCTAGAGCCGACGTTCGAGGAGTTTCTGAGCTTCCTGCTGCGCAACTCGAACACGCGCAACTTCTCGGAGTGGTGGGATCAGTATGTCGATCAGCCCATCCTCCACGCCAGCTACGACAGCTACCGCGAGGCTATGTTCCTGATCGGCAGCCTCATCCGCCACCTGGGGTCGCGGCACGATGCGCTCGATGAGGATCGGCGGCGCGAGCGCTACATGTGGACGCGCATGAAGCAGCACATGCGCGAGCACGGCATCGCCCCCGAGGACGCGATCTACATCTGCGGCGCGGCCCACACCGCCAGCGACGTGCCCGAGTTCGGCACGGCCAGCGACGCCGTGTGGGACATCCCGCCGCTCAGCGCCACGCGCTGGCTGTTCGGCATCATCCCATCCAGCTACGCCGCCATCGAGTACCAGTTCTCGCACCCGGTGGGCACGGTGGGGCTGGCCAACGAGACCTGGCAGAAGGCGCTGAAGAGCGCTGGCGTGCGGCCCTTCAGCCTGAAGAAGGCCGAGGGCAAGCCGCCCCGCGCCAGCAAGCCCAGCGGCCCGCGCGCCCAGGCCGCGCTGCTCACCCAGCCGCCCCAGGCCGTGGCCGACACCGACCAGCTGCTGGGCTGGAGCGCCCGGGTGGTGGCCGAGGCCCGCAAGAACGGCTACCTGGCCAGCACCGCCGACTCGATCGCGATCTTCCAGACCGCGCTGATGCTGGGCCAGATGCGCGGACGCCCGCACCCCGCGCCGTCCGACTTCCAGGATGCCGCCGTCACATGTCTGGAGAAGGACCGAACGCCCAAGAAGCGCACCATCGCGCAGATCTGCCAGATCATCCTGGGCGGCGACAAGGTGGGCACGGTGGGCTACGCCTCGCTGCCGCCGCTGGCCCAGGATGTGTACGACCGGCTCGCGCCGCTGGGGGTAAACCTCACCGCCAAGACCAACCAGCGCGCCCTGATGGATCTGAAGGCGCACCCCGAGCTGCGGCCCTGCTCGGATGTGCTGTGGAAGCTGCGCTACCTGCTGGGCGACCACCTAGTGCACCCGATCATGGGCGAGCGCGGGCTGGGGCTGGTGGCCATCCAGGAGTCGTGGGAGCTGCGGATCGGCAAGAATCAGGCGGCGCTCATCCAGCTGGGCTACGAGGGCGTGACGCTTGAGCACGTGCTGGAGCAGCGCCTGAAGCTGGCCGCCTTCGGCGAGCACGCCAGCGCTTCCAAGGCGCTGGAGACAGCGGAGGACGCCCAGATCTTCATGGGCAGCCCGCGCCTAGTGCGCGAGCTGGGCGAGCAGGCCACGCGGCTGCTGGCCGACGAGGCGGGCGCGCAGGACGCCCCCGAGATCTTCCAGCGCGCGCGGCGGCTGGTCCATTTCTACCGCGCCAGCCCGGATGGCCTGCCGCACTGGCTCCAGCAGTTCGTGGCCACAGGCTACGCCCACTACGCCTCGCTGCTGCCCAAGGTCTTCGCCGACCGCGGCAGCTCGCCTAGGCAGATCGCGGGCATGCTGGGCTTCATCTTCACGCTGGAGAGCTTCGCGCTGGCGCTGGGGTCGCAGCGCAACCAGCTGGTAGTGGGCGTGCAGCAGGCCGCCAGCGGCGAGGTTCCGCCCGACAAGGTGGGCCTGCTGTCGGTGGCCGAGTGGCTGCTGGGCATGCGCAGCGTCGCCGACATGCGCAAGCGCTTCCACAGCCTGATGGACGACGACCTGCTGCTGCCGACCATCCCCGGCTACATCAGCGGCTACATGCTGGCGCTGGGCTTCGCGCCGGGCATCGGGCGCTTCGTGGTCGAGCTGCTGAGCGAGGTGTTCGGCACGCTGCCCGACGCGCACCTCATCCCCATGATGCCCAGCCTGATCATGCAGCTGCGCGAGCACCCCCAGGTGCTGCAGCCGCTGGTGAAGGAGGCGGCGGCGGTGTTCCCCGGCGCGCTGGCGCAGCTGGCGGGCTGGCAGCCGCAGTGGATGGAGCTGGCCCAGCCGCAGGCCGCCGCCCAGCCGCAGGCCGCCAGCACCCCGCAGGAGCAGGCGGCGCGGGCCGCCCTGGCCGCAGCCCCGGCCAGCACCGACGCTATCGCGGCCTGGCTGGGCCTAGCCCCCGGCTGGCGCGCCGTAGCCGAGGGGCCAGCGGGCGAGCCGCCCAGCCCCGGCGAGCAGGCCGCGCGGGCGCTGCTGGGCGATTTCCCCGCGACCGCAAGCGCCATTCAGGCCCAGCTCACGCGATCGTAAGGCAATCTTTCACATAGCAAAGCGGGGGCTGGCATTGCTGCCAGCCCCCGCTTTGCTATGCCCTAGAAACTACTGATAGATACTGGTGAACGGGATCAGCACATTGGACAGGTAGCCCTGCGCCGAGCTCGCGCTGGTGCGGATGCTGGCCGCAGCGCCGCCGATCGCATTCCAGACCTCCAGCTTGATCTTGCCGCCGCTCAGGTTGGCGAACGAGCCAGTGGCCGACTTCAGGCCGACACCCTGGGTGTACTCCTCGTCGCCGCTGGCCGCATTCAGCGCGAAATAGTAGTAGGTCTCCACGCGGTCGTAGCTGCCGTCGCCGGTGAAGTCGTACGAGACCCGCGCCTGCGTGCCCACGCCCACGCCCGTGCCCGCATCCACATACAGCGCGAAGCCCGTGGCCTTGCTGCTGTCGTAGGTGCCAGTCACACCGCTCACCACATAGGTCAGCGCGTTGGTGGGCGTGCCGTCGTGGTTGGTGCCGCCCGCCGAGGGGATGCTGTCGCTCGATGCACCGCCGCCGGGGCTGAAGGACAGGCTGCCCGTCACGCCATTGGCCGCGCCGTCGATCACATACACCAGGTTGCTGCGGGCAGTGCCGCCCGTCGAGCCGGTCGAGAGGCTGCCGTAGGGCAGCAGCAGGTTGGACAGGTAGCCCTGGGCCGAGGTCGCGCTGGTGCGGATGTTCACCGCGCTGCTGCCGATCGCGTTCCAAATCTCGACCTTGACCTTGCCGCCGCTCAGGTTGGCAAACGAGCCGCTGGCCGACTTCAGGCCGAGGCCCTGGGTGTACTGCTCATCGCCGCTGACGGGGTCGAGCGCGAAGTAGTTGTAGGTCTCCACGCGGTCGTAGCTGCCATCGCCCGTGAAGTCGTACGACACCCGCGCCTGCGTGCCGTTGCCCACGCCCGTGCCCGCATCCAGGTACAGCGCGAAGCCGGTGGCCTTGCTGCTGTCGTAGCTGCCGCTCAGGCCGCTGGCCACGTAGGTCAGCGCGTTGGTGGGCGTGCCGTCGTGGTTGGTGCCGCCCGCCGAGGGGATGCTGTCGCTCGACGCGCCGCCGCCGGGGGTGAGCGAGAGTGCGCCATTCACGCTGGTCGATGCGCCATCGATCAGGTACAGCAGGTTCGAGCCGGTGGTGGGCGTGGTGGTCGGCGTCACCGGGGTGGGTGTCACCGGCGTGGGCGTGACCGGGGTGGCCGTCGGCGTCACGGGCGTGGGCGTCACCGGGGTCGGCGTCACCGGCGTGGCGGTGGGGCCGCCCGAGCCGTTGCTGGTGGCGTAGCCCCAGGCGGACACCGCCAGCGTCACGCCGTTGGAGAAGGTGACGGTGGTAGCGCTGCCACTGGGATTGTAGGCCACGTAGGTGCGCGTGCCGCCCTTGTTGAACACCGCGTAGGTCGGGATGTTGGCCGTCACAGTCGTATCAACCTGACCCATGGCGTTCAGGTTGTGCAGCCAGTGGTAGGTGTGAGCCTTGGTCTCGCCGTCGAAGGGCGTGTAGCCGCCGCTGCCGAACTTCGCGAGCGCCGCGCTGGGGTTGGCCAGCGCCTGGTACGACCACATCACATCCACCCAGTCGTTCTCGGTGCCGCCGTTCTCGCTGACGATCTCGTTGTAGTTGGCCGTCACGTAGGATGGCCTGCGGCCCAGGTAGAGCGAGCCGCCGGTGATCGGCAGGAAGTTGATGCCGTGGATCATCTCCGGCTCGCCGCTGAACCAGGTGGCGTGCGCGCCGCCGTCGCCCCAGACCATACCCACCGCGTTGTGGCTGAACGCGCTGGGGAACACCGTGTTGTCAACGTCCATCCAGTACTGCTCGATGGCGTTCATCTCGGTGGTGTAGAGGTAGATGCCCAGATCGCGGATGGTGGTGTTGCCGGTGTTCGCGCCGAACAGCAGCACCGCCGTATTGAACATCATCGCCTCGGACGAGGACTCCTGGTTGTTGCCCGCGCCGAACCCGGCGTGGCCCGAGGCCCACGAGTGGCCCGCATACGGGTCGAAGGTGCGCAGGAACGGGAACATGCTGTCGCTGTGATCCCAGCTGTTCGAGTCGCGGATGAGCAGCTTGATCATGCCGCCCCACTGGCTGTCCGAGGCCCACGACTGATCGTACTGCGCCACAATAGCGGCGGCCAGGATGTAGTAGCCGTAGTGGAAGTGGTGGTCGTTCAGCTCGCTGTCCGAGCCAAAGCCCGCCGGCGCGCCGATCAGGGTGCCCCAGGTGCTGTTGTAGTAGAACACGTCGCTGGCCTTGCCGTCGGGGCCCTGAAGCCAATCCTGCAGGCGGGTCTTGAGCGCCGCGAGGAAGGCGTTCTTGGCCGCCGTGTTGCCGAGCTGGTCGGCGATCGGCACCAGCGCGGCCAGCCGCCAGAGCTGCTTGCCGGTGTTGTAGGTGTCCAGGCCAGCGCCCACGCTCACGCTGCCGCCGTTGTACACCTGATTCACATAGGCGTTCAGCTGGTTGCGGTCGTAGCTGCCCTTGTCGGGCAGCGAGGGCAGCACGCCGTTGAAGGCCATGCTGGTACTGAAGCTGCTGCCGGTCACCACCTTCATCTGGCCGCGCGCCGAGCCGTAGGTGTAGCTCGTGTTCACGCTGGATGAGTTGATCCACTGGTGGCGCAGCAGGGCCATGATCGTGCCCGTGGTGCTGCCCTCCTTGGCGGTGGTAGTGGCGGTGTAGGTGGTGTTCAGCTTGGCGCTGGCCTGGTCGTAGGACCAGGTCACCCGCGTGTTGGTCACAAACGCGTAGGCGTAGGTCTTAAAGGCGGCCAGCGTGGCGGCGCTGCTGTCGGGCAGCACGGCCACCGAGAAGTAGTCCTTGCCATTCAGGCCGGATGTGAAGGTGGTGCCGCTCTGCGACCAGGCCGCGCCGGTGGGGGCGAACAGGCCGTAGTTCTGGCCGTTCACCGTGATGCCCACGGCGTTGGTGCCAGCGCCCGCGAACACCGTGGGCGTGGCCACTGTGGTGATCTGGGCGTTGCCGCCGGTCTTGGTGGCGTACACAAAGGGCAGGCCGTGGCCGAAGGTGGCGCGCAGCGTGCTGCCGCCGCCCGACCAGTAGCCTGTCACCGTCCAGTCCGAGAAGGCGTCGACCTTGGCGTCCGGCGAGCTGAGACCCGCCACGCCGATGGTCAGCGCGTTGCCCGTGCCGTAGTGGAACTCGTTGCCCACGCCGGGGCTGGTAGCGTAGCCCACCTGCAGGCCGTTGGCCGCCGCCTGCATGCCCAGCGGGTAGGCGAACATCGCATCCGAGTAGGGGTTGCCCGCGTAGCGCTGAAAGCCCAGCGACGACCACCAGTCGCTGGTGGGCATGGGGCCGGTCACATTCGCGGTGCGCTTGGGCGTCACCGCCGCGCCCGCCGAGTTGGACGGCAGCTGGATGCTGGCTGGCTTGGTGGTGGTGTAGCTGCCTGCGCCCACCGTGGAGGCGGCGTAGGCGGTCTGGGGGCTGAACGCTGCTATATGCGAGGAGAGAAGCGTTACGCCTAGCGCCAGTGCTACACGCGTGCTTACTTGCCGTTGGAACCAGGTGCCGAAGCTGCGAGAGCTTTGCATTCCGTACTCCTTCGTTGTTCTGGCGGGGCGCGATTGCCGCCGCCACGGGTCATGATGATGGCGTAGATTGTGCGCAGTCTACGCCACGCCGCCGCCTAGGTATACGGCAATCCTGCCTATTTTTACTCATTTTAAACCATCATACCTACCCGTTTTATTTCTCTACGCTCTCAATTTCATCTTTCTTGCACAAAAATAGGTGTATCTATCACACTATCGCCATACAATAAAGTGTGACATGTCGTTCATTTACACAGTTATAGGTAGACACGAAGATCTTGTGATAGCGATTCACGACATTTATAGACTATTTTCGCAGGAGATAAACCCATGGAGGCACTCATCATCAGCCTGGGTATTCTGGCAATCGCCGGGGTGATCGTGCTCACCATCCGCCAATCGATGCGCAGTTGGGCACTGGAAACCACAAGCCACATCGCCGCCATGCGCGAGCGCGAGGCCTGCGCCGTGTGGGCGGGCGCAACCGTGGTCAGCATTATCTCCGACCCCCACCAGCACGCCGAGCACGGCAGCGCTACCATGGAGCTGCTGCTGCAGATCCAGCCGCCCCAGGGTGCGCCGTACACCACCCGCACACGCTGGAATGTCGACCTGTCCGCCAGACCGCTCATCCAGCCCGGCGCGCAGCTCCCGATCAAGATCGATGCCCACGAGCCGAAGATCGTCTACCCCAACATCAGCGGGGCAGCATTCAGCCCGTTCTAGCGCTCCACCGCCCGACCGCTTCGTGTATCATAGGCGTAGCTGGGGCGCTGGGTGCGCTCCCAGAAGGAGATGCGGCGCGTGGGTGCGCATGCGCCACGAGAAGAAAGAGGCTGACGATGACAGAGCATAGCGGTGTCGAGGTGCTGGCCCCCATTCCGGCGGAGTTCGCCGCGATCCTCACGCCCGAGGCGCTGGGTTTTGTGGCCGCACTGGTGCGGGCCGCGCGGCCAGGGCGGCAGGCGCTGCTGGCCCGTCGTGCCGAGCGGCAGGCGGCCATCGACGGCGGCGCGCTGCCCGACTTCCTGCCCGAGACGGCGGGCATCCGCGAGGCCGACTGGCAGATCGCGCCCATGCCCGCCGACCTGCTCGACCGGCGGGTGGAGATCACCGGCCCGGCCTCCGACCGCAAGATGGTGATCAACGCGCTGAACTCGGGCGCATATGTGTTCATGGCCGACTTCGAGGATGCCAACACGCCCAGCTGGCAGAACACCATCCAGGGCCAGATCAACATGCGCGACGCGGTGGCGGGCGACATCGCCTTCACCAGCCCCGACGGGCGCGCATACCGGCTGGCCGAGAAGACGGCGGTGCTGCTGGTGCGCCCGCGCGGCTGGCACCTGGATGAGAAGCACGTGCTGGTGGACGGCGCGCCCATCCCCGGCGGCCTGCTCGACTTCGGCCTCTACCTCTTCCACAACGCCCGCGCGCTACTGGCCAAAGGCAGCGGGCCGTACTTCTACCTGCCCAAGCTAGAGGGCCACCTAGAGGCGCGGCTGTGGAACGAGGTGTTCGTGCTGGCCCAGCAGCTGCTGGGGCTACCCCAGGGCACGATCAAGGCCACCGTGCTGATCGAGACCATCCTGGCCGCGTTCGAGATGGACGAGATCCTCTACGAGCTGCGCGAGCACTCGGCGGGGCTGAACTGCGGGCGCTGGGACTACATCTTCTCGTGCATCAAGAAGCTGCGCAGCCGCCGCGACTTCCTGTTCCCCGACCGCGCCCAGGTGACCATGACCAGCCACTTCATGCGCTCGTACTCGCTGCTGGCGATCAAAACATGCCACCGCCGCCAGGCCCCGGCCATCGGCGGCATGTCGGCCTTCATCCCGGTGCGCGGCGATGCCGAGGCCAACGAGCGCGCCTTCGCCCAGGTGCGCGCCGACAAGGAGCGCGAGGCCACCGATGGCCACGACGGCACGTGGGTGGCCCACCCCGGCCTCGTGCCGGTGGCGCTGGATGTGTTCAACCGCGTGATGCCCCAGCCCAACCAGATCGCGCGCGCCCGCGAAGATGTGCAGGTGCGCGCCGCCGACCTGCTCGACTTCGCGCGTGGGCCGATCACCGAGGCGGGGCTGCGCACCAACATCAGCGTGGGCATCCAGTACATCGAGGCGTGGCTGCGCGGCCAGGGCGCGGTGCCGATCTTCAATCTGATGGAGGACGCCGCCACCGCCGAGATCTCGCGCGCGCAGGTGTGGCAGTGGATCAACCACCCCGAGGGCGCGCTGGCCGACGGGCGCAAGGTGACGCTGGCCCTGGTGCGCCAGCTCACCGCCGAGGAGCTGGCCAAGGTCGAGGCCGCGCTGGGGGCCGAGCGCTACGCCGCAGGCCAGTTCGCCACCGCCGCCGCCCTCTTCGATCAGCTCGTCAGCGCGCCATCCTTCGTCGAGTTCCTCACCATCCCGGCCTACGAGCGGATCGACTAGGCGCAGCATCAAGGCCATATTGGATCTTGACAAATCCTAATAAGTAGGTATCCTACATATTATTCGTAGGATACCTACTTATGAAGGAGATGTAGCCATGGCTGCGAACATGATCCCTGGATATCGCCTGGGCGACCAGAGCCTCTCGCCATCCCCGCTCACCGCGCAAGCATTTGCCGACCTGAAGGCGGCGCTGCTGTTCGGCGACGCTGATGTGAGCGCGCTCCGCCGGGCGCGGCCTCTTCTGATCTCGCAGATGGATGCTATTCTGGACGTCTGGTACGGCTTTGTCGGATCGACCCCTGCGCTGCTGGCCTATTTCTCGCGGCCCGACGGCCCCAGCGCCGAGTACCTAGCGCGGGTGCGGGCGCGCTTCGGTCAATGGATTGACGACACCTGCCGCGCCGAGTACGATGATGCCTGGCTGGCCTATCAGCACGAGATCGGGCGGCGGCATTTCACGCACAAGAATGAGGCGGATGGTGCGGCGGCGGCAGGCACCCCGCCGATCATCCACTGGCGCTATGTCAACGCCCTGATCTACCCAATCTACGCCACCGTCCGGCCATTCCTAGAGCGCGGCGGGCACGACGCAGCCGATGTAGAGGCCATGCACCAGGCGTGGCTCAAATCGGTGCTGCTGCAGGTGACCCTGTGGTCGCACCCCTACATTCAGGAGGGCGGCTGGTAGGCAGCCGATAGCGCGGCGGGCGGTGGCACAGGAGCCGTATGGACAACCTAACACAGGCATTGCTGCGGATCGGCCAGGCCACCCGCACCATCGCCCTTGACGAAGCGCGCGCGGTCGGGCTAACGCCGGTACAGGCGCAGACGCTGCTCTTCGTCAGCAACACTAAGAGCTTCGCCACCACCGTCCGCCAGCTGGCGGCAACCCTCGGCGCAACCAACGCAAGCACCGTAGGCGTGATCGACGCCCTTGTGGCCAAGGGCCTGCTCCGGCGCGAGCCGGGCGAGCACGACCGCCGCATCACCCTCCTGCGCCTCACCGCCGAGGGCCAGCAGGCCTGCAAGCGGCTGGGGCAGTGGGGGCACCAGCTGCAAGCCGCCCTCCAGCAGCTCACCGCCGAGCAGCGGCAGGCACTGGAGAGCGGGCTGGGGGCGGTGATCTGGAGCCTGCGGACCAGCGGACATCTCACCGTGGCCGAGCCGTGCCGAGGCTGCATCTACTTCGCGGAAGATGCCGCGCCGGGGCAGCCAGAGCCGCACTACTGCCGCCTCATCCAGCAGTTTCTGCCCGAGGAGGAGGCGCGAAAGGACTGCCCAGAGCACACCCCGCCCGACCAGGCTGGCACGCCGCATCGGCTCGCGCGGGATGATGTAGACCCCGACGTTCGCAATGGCTAAAGCAGCGCGCCCAGCAGGCAAGCTACACTGAGATAAGGAAGATCCATGTCCATGCGAGAAGAGCCGATCACCCTCTTTGGGGCCGACGACTGCTATGACACCCAGCGAACGCGCCAGCAGCTCATCCAGCTGGGCATCCCATTCAAGGAGATCCGGATCGACGATGATCCGATCGCCACCAGCTTTGTCACCGTGGTGAACGGCGGCTACCGCAGCACGCCGACGCTGCTGATCGGCCAGGGCAAGGAGAAGGTGGTCATCACCGAGCCGACCAACCCTGAGTTGGTCGCCATCCTGCGCCAGATCGGCTACGACCATGTAGCGCTGACCCTGCCGGATACGATCAACTCGTTGCAGTGCTCTCCTGAGGGGCTATGATAGAGAGGTCGAGAGCACCCGAACTATCGAGAGTCGTCGCTACCGATCTGCAGCGCAGAGGGAGAATGCTGGATGATACCGCAGGTACTTGGGCTGTTTATCGGGCATCCGCACACGTATGGCCGCGAGGGGGCCAGCGACCCGCTGGATCGCCCGTGGACATCGGGCATCGTCAAGGCTGCGGTGAGCGGCCCCATCTGGCTGGGGCGCACCAACCTCGCGGGCGATGCGCAGGCCGATCTTGAGAACCACGGCGGGCCAGAGAAAGCCGTATGCGTGTACCCAGGCGAGCACTACCCATCCTGGCGCGCAGCGCTGGGCCAGCCCGATTTCCCCTTCGGGGCCTTTGGCGAGAATATCACGGTGGGCGGCCAGACCGAGGCCGACGTGTGCATCGGCGACATCTTCACGCTTGGGGATGCCCGCGTGCAAGTGTCGCAGCCGCGCCAGCCCTGCTGGAAGCTAGCGCGCCGCTGGCACCTGAGGGATCTGGCCGCGCAGGTGCAGCGCAGCGGGCGGACCGGCTGGTACCTGCGCGTGCTCGACGAGGGGCTGGTGGGGCCAGATGCCCAGATGCAGCTGATCGAGCGCCCCTACCCAGAGTGGAGCATCGCGCACGCGAACCAGATCATGCACCACCGCAGGCACGATCTGGCGGCGGCGGCGGCCCTGGCCGACTGCCCACAGCTCTCCGGCAGCTGGCGGCGCACCCTCCAGGCGCGGGCGGAGCGCGGCAGCGAAGGCAGCCCAGCCCCATGAAGCAAGCGCTCAACCCGAGATGCTGCGCGCCTAGCCCCCGCTATCGGCATCGATAGGGATGGCGGACGGGGCGTGATAAAGCTGGTTGAGCCGAGCAAACAGAAGACGCCAAGATCGTTAAACGATCTTGGCGTCTTCGTGTCTTCGTGGTTCAAAAACCTACGGGTACATGCGGTAGAGCATACGGGGGAAGGGGATGGTCTCGCGGATGTGGTGGGTGCCCGCGATCCAGGCCGTGCAGCGCTCGATGCCCATGCCGAAGCCCGAGTGCGGCACGCTGCCGTAGCGGCGCAAGTCGAGGTACCACTGGTAGTCCTCCAGCTTCAGGCCCTGCTCCACGATCCGCTGCTCCAGCAGGGCCGCATCGTGGATGCGCTGCGAGCCGCCGATGATCTCGCCGTAGCCCTCGGGGGCCAGCAGGTCGGCGCAGAGCACCACCTCGGGGCGGTCGTGGTCGGGCTGCATGTAGAAGGCCTTCACCGAGGTGGGGTACTTCTCCACGAACACCGGGCGGTCGAACTTGCTGGCGATCAGCGTCTCGTGGGGCGCGCCCAGATCCTCGCCCCAGGGCAGCGGCGTCGCGCCCTCGACCAGGCCCTGGTTGTCCGCCACCAGCTTGAGCGCCTCGTCGTAGGTGATGCGCGGGAACGGCGCGAGGCAGTTCTCCAGCGTGGTGGTGTCGCGCTCCAGCACCTTCAGATCTTCGGCGCGGCGCTCCAGGCAGCGCTGCACGATCGCGCTCACGAAGTTCTCCTGGAGCCGCATGTTGTCCTCATGCGTGGCGAAGGCCACCTCCGGCTCGATCATCCAGAACTCGGTGAGGTGGCGGCGGGTCTTCGACTTCTCGGCGCGGAAGGTCGGGCCGAAGCAGTAGACCTTGCCGAAGCTCATCATGCCCGACTCGACGTAGAGCTGGCCGGTCTGCGCTAGGTAGGCCTGGCCCAGGTCGAAGTACTCGATCGCGAACAGGTTCGATGTGCCCTCGGCGGCGGTGGGCGTGAGGATGGGCGAGTCGTAGCGGATGAAGCCCTGGGCGTTGAGCCACTCCTGGGCGGCGGCGATCACCTCGGCGCGGATGCGCAGCAGGGCGTTCTGCTTGGAGGAGCGCACCCACAGGTGGCGGTGCTCCATCAGGAACTCGACGCCGTGATCCTTGGGCTGGATGGGGTACTCCTGCTCGGGCACGTGCACCACCTCGACGCCGGTCACATCCAGCTCGTAGCCGCCCGCCGCTCGCTCGTCGGCGCGCACCTTGCCCGTGATCCGGCACGAGCTCTCCAGCGTCAGGCGCTGGGCCGCCTCGAACACGGCCTCCTCCACATTCTTGCGGAACACCACGCACTGCATCACACCGCTGCCGTCGCGCAGCCGGATGAAGATCAGCTTGCCCTTGGCTGTTTTATTCGCCACCCACCCAGCCAGCGTTACCTCCTGGCCCTCGTGCTTGGCGATCTCGGCAATCGTTGCCGTCGGTAGTAGTGACATACCTCGAAAACCTTTCCGCAGTATCGCTCGATGTCCCTGAGTATAGCACAAGATAGGCGGGGGCTGGCATCGCTGGCGGTCAGCACGCCAAGCTCTGGCATATGCCAGAGCTGCGCCAGCGCATTACTACCTGAGCATCACCCCATCCAGCACGATCTGCGCGAGCTGATCAAGGAAGGCCGCATCAAGCGGAGCCTGGAAGAACAGCATGCGCACATACAGCGCCCCGATCAGCGTGGTGAACACCGCCTCCGGCACGACTCCCGCCGCGATCTCGCCCCGCGCGACCGCGCGCTCGATCAGCAGGCCGGTGTGGCTAAACCGCGCCGCCCAGTACAGCTGCCGGGCCTGCGAGTCCTGCTGGCTCATGGTCGAAAATGCCGACCGCGTGAGCAGCCTGCCCAGCGGCGACTCGAGAAAGCTGGCGCTGGATTGAAGAAATGCCTGGATGTCGCCGCGAAAGTTGCCCGTGTCTGGCAGCGGTATGGTCTCGTTCATGCGTGTCAGCACCGTCTCGATGATCAGGCCGTCGCGGCTGCCCCAGCGCCGGTAGATGGTCGACTCGTGCACGCCCACCTGGCTCGCGATCTCAGCGACGTTAAAGCTCTCGATATCCTCATCGCGCAGCATATCCATCGTCGCATCCATCACCGCTTGGCGGATGCGCGCGCTGCGCCCGCCGGTCCGCCGCTTTGGCGCGCTGGGCGGGGCGGGCTGCTGCGGCTGTCTCTTATCCATAGGTTGCCTCGCATCTCACGCTCATATTCGTATCTTAATGCAAGTGGCTTGCATTATCAAATCGGGTGTGCTACAGTGGCGCGCATCTATCGCGAGTCACTCGCATTAAGGAGACATGGTATGTCCACGCAGATCGCAAAAGTAGCCCTCATCACCGGCGCATCATCGGGGATCGGGCGCGCCACCGCGCTCGCGCTGGCCAGCGCGGGGTATGTGGCCTACGCCACCGCACGGCAGCCCCACGCGCTCGCCGCGCTTGAGCGGGCTGGGCTACACGCGCTGCCGCTCGATGTGACCGACGAGCGCAGCATGGCCGCAGCCGTGCAGCGCATCGAGGCCGCGCACGGCGCGATCGATGTGCTCGTCAACAACGCCGGTGCCAGCGAGATGGGGCCGCTCGAAGAGATCGAGCTAGCGCGCGTGCGCCACCTCTTCGAGACCAACGTCTTCGGCATGCTACGGCTGTGCCAGCTGGCTCTGCCCGGCATGCGCCGCCGAGGCGGCGGGCGGATCGTGAACGTCAGCTCGATGGGCGGCGAGTTCACCACGCCGTTCAGCGGGGCGTACCACGCCAGCAAGTACGCCGTCGAGTCGCTCTCCGACGCGCTGCGGTTCGAGGTGCAGCCCTTCGGCGTGGGTGTGATCGTCATCCAGCCGGGCGTGGTGCAGACGCCATTCGGGGCGCGCGCCCAGGCCAGCATCCGCACCAGTGAGGACAGCCCCTACGCGGCGCAGCTGGATGCCTTCCGCCGCTTCCTGGCGGCCAACGCCGACGGCGATAGCGCCGAGGTGCTCACCCCCGACCTAGTGGCCCAGGTGATCGTCGATGCGGTATCGGCGGCGCAGCCGGAGACGCGCTACAAGGTGGGGGCCGAGGCCGAGCAGCTCGCCAGCGCGCGCCGCTCGATGAGCGACCGCAAGTGGGATGCGCTCTACCGCCAGCTGCTGGGCTGAGCGCTAGGGCATATAGCCATGCCCATGTCGCCATATCAAACACACTGCGGCCACCCGCCCGATCACCACAGATCGGCCATCTGCGAGTAGATCAGCAGCGGCTTGGTATCCAGAAACACGCGCGGCGAGAAATCTGCGAAGTAGCCGATGTTCATGCACCACTTCTCGTACCACCACCACGGCCAGTCCCACGAGTGCGGCGTGAACTGCGGGCTGCGGCGGGCATTGTAGCGAACCCGCCCCCACTGGCCCGGCTGAAGGATGAGCGCATCCGAGCGAGCGGGGCGCTCCGGCATTCCCTTGCCGTTCCATCTGAAGTCAATATGAGCCACCTCATCCTGAAACCGCAGGCGCACACAGTCACATTCGAAGGGCGTATCTATCGGCAGCACCGCATCCGATGGCGCTCCGCCGGGGTGCAGCACAAAATCGATCATGTAATTCGCGCCATCAACGATCAACGATGGGGCGGCAAGCGGCTGCTTGAGCGCAGATAGCTCCAGCGCCTCGGGCACCTGATTGCGCACGCCCGCGCGCTGCCCGCCGCGCGACGCCTTCGACCACTGTGTGAGGATAACTTGAAGCACGATGCATGGCTGCGGCGGCAGCTGTTTCTTGGCGCGAGCTTTCATAGGGCCTCGTTAGCATCAATAGAAGACTGAAAACAGCTATGGGCTTGTTGGAACCATAGGATTTCATTTATATGTGATAGAAGCATCATGGATGATCATGTAACGTTGTCCCGTCACCATTCAAGCGGCGTGGATTCCATTTAGCCTTGATCGCAGCCAGATTTTCCTCATCCACTACAACATCGCCATTTTTGATAGTATAGGCACCTGTTTCATAGCACTCTAAGATGGCAGATAGCATTGTGGTCAGGCTCTCATAGCGCGTCATTTCAGCATACAGAACAACACGCGAAGGCGCAAAGGCCTGCGCTATGATCGGGGCCTATGCATTCGCGTTCACCAGAACGTTCTACCACCAAGACTCGAAAGCGCCTTGGGAAGAAAAGAGAACAACTCCTATGAAGGCGCAAAAACATGAAGGAAAACGGATTCATGACCAAGCTACCAACCTACGAAGCGGCATCAAGCGGAACGCATAGGCCCTAGCCCTACCCGGCAGCGGCGCGATGAATCACCCCCTATTTGCCGTTTATGCTGGTATGCCCACAAGCGCAAAGGCTGGCATGTATGCCACTCACAGCAAAAGGAAACCCATGAGGCATCCCATCGCTTCTATCTTTAACTGCGCCGCATTATTCCTGCTCATCGCAATGCCTCTGGGCTGCATCAGCACGCCCGCACATGCCGCTAGCACATTGACCGTGCTCAACACCAACGACAGCGGGGTTGGCTCGCTGCGCCAGGCGATCGCCGATGCGGCGGCGGGCGATACCATTATCTTCGACCCCAGCCTCTCAGGCGCAACCATCCGGCTGCAAAACCTGACTGACAGCCTAACCATCAACAAAGACCTGACGATCGACGGCTCAGCGCTGGCTGCGAAGATCACAATCAGCGGCGACACCGATAACAATGGCGACGGCGACATCCGTGTGCTGGTCATCGACAGCGCCACCGTAACGCTGAAGGGGCTGGCCATCGCCAAGGGCAATATCGCGGCGGCGGGCGGCGGCATCTCCAACAGCGGCGCGCTGACCCTGGTAGATTGCACCGTGTCGGAGAATACCTCGTCTGCCGACAAAGGCGGCGGGATCGCCTCCACCGGGCCGCTCACACTGATCAACAGCACCGTCTCGCACAACCAGTCCGATCAGCAGGGCGGCGGCATCGCCTCGTACGCGGGGGCGCTGAGCATCACCGACAGCACGATCGCCGATAACACGGTGGCGTTTAGCGACGGCGGCGGCATCTGGATCGGGCCTGGCAATGCAGACACCATCGCAATCACCCGCAGCACCATCGCCGATAACATGGCGCTGGGCGCGGGCGGCGGCATCTACAACGACGCCTCGCCCAAGCTGACGATCGCCGACAGCAGCATCTCGGGCAACACCGCCACCGGCGCGCAGGGCGGCGGCATCTACGGCAGCGTCACGCTACGCGGCAGCGCGGTCGTTGGGAATCAAACATTGGCCAGCAGCGGCGGCGGGCTGCATACATGGAACGCCAGCATCGCCGACAGCACCATCGCCGACAACAGCGCGGCTGGCGATGGCGGGGGCATCTATCTGCGCGATAACCGCACGCTTTATATATCGGGCAGCACGCTCTCCGGCAACCAGGCCGGTGTTAGCTCCTACGGCGGGGCGATCTTGAGCCGACCCGGCGCAACCACCACCGTCGTCAACAGCACCATCTCGGGCAATGCGGCGGGGTACGGCGGGGGCATCCAGAGCGCGGCGGGGGGCAGCGTGAGCCTGAGCAGCGTGACCATGGCGGGCAACCAGTCGCCAAATGTCGGCGGCATCGGCGGGCTGGCCAACCAGGGCACGCTTAGCATGGTCAATACGATCATCGCCAGCTCGACGAACGGCAACTGCGCGAACATTGGCGCGGGCAGCATCTCCACCAACCAGGCGAATCTGGTGCAGGACGGCTCCTGCGGCACCGCGACCCCTGTTGACCCCATGCTCGGCCCGCTCGCCGACAACGGTGGCCCAACCAAGACCCACGCGCTGCTGGTCGGCTCGCCCGCCATCGACGCGGGCGACGCCGCGTACTGCGCCGCCGAGCCAGGCGCGGCCAACCGCGACCAGCGCGGGGTGGCGCGGCCCATCGATGGCGATACCACGCCGGGAGCCATCTGCGACATTGGCGCATTCGAAGCGCCGCTCGACCCTTCCGTGCCCACCGTGCAGTTCAGCCAAGCCACGTTCAGCGCAGCCGAGGGCGATGGCACAAGCCATGTGATCACCCTCACGCGCAGCGGCTCGCTGGCAGCCGCCTCGCAGGTGTGGGTCAGCATCGGCGGCGGGACGGCCACCAGCGGCGCGGACTACAGCGGTGCCGATTTCCCCATGACCATCAGCTTTGGCAGCGGGGAAAGCAGCCAAACCGTGAGCATCGGCCTGATCGACGATGATGACATCGAGCCAGCCGAGACCATCAAGCTGATGGTGACGAGCTTGTCCAACGCCAAGATCGGCGCTCAGGGCAGCGCCACGCTCCAGATCGGCGATAACGACAGCATCCCCTCGTTCACCAGCTACCTGCCGCTGATAACGCGCTGAGCTTGCCCGCAGGCCGCGCCGCCCTATGCAGCGGCGCGGCTGGCAGTTTCTTGCTCCATCAGCGCAGCCCCTAACCAATCTCAGCGCAGCTCCGCCCCATACCAGATCACCACCGGCACGCCCAGCGCGGACTCCAGCCTGGCGCGCTGCCCGCCGCGCAGCGGGTTGGCAAACACCACCGCGTCGGCGCGAAGATCCTGCACCAGCGCGGACAGCTCGCGCACCTTGCCGGGGCCAATATAGGTCGCCGCTGCGAGCGGGCGCTCCAGCATATGCGAGCCGCCTGGCCTATCGGCCTCGCTCGCCCCGCCCTAGGCCGTGGCCGCTGGCGCGCCGCGATAGCGCCCGGTGCGCAGCTCGATGGCGTACGCCTCGCACTCGGGCATGTGCATGGCCTCAGCCTGGGCGATCTCCCCCTCGATATCGTAGGGAACGCGGATAAACTGGATCGCAAAGGTGTCGGCGGCGCTGCTGGCATAGGCACCCTCCAGTATGGCATAGGAAGCCTGCAGCATATCCAGCGGGTTGCCCACGCTGCCGACATTAAATAAGATGCGATTCTGGAACGTCTTCATATAGGCGCTATGGATATCGCCGTAGCCCACCACATCGGGCTGCATCGCGTGGCCCGTGAAGGTCGTGCTGTCGAACATGGCTGCGTGTCTCTCATCGGTGTCATTCATATGAACGCGGTGGTAGACCCCCTCCTGGGATGCGTGGAAGAGGCGCACCAGTTTCCCGCTCATTGCGAACTCGATGGTGTTTGGCAGCGTGGCCAGGTAGGCCAGGCGCTCCGCACCAAGCTGCTGGCGATGCCACTTCAGGGTCGGAATGTCGGTCTCGGCGAGGAGAAAGTCATCCCAGTTGCCCCGAACGATCACCTCGCAGACCTCGCGGCACATGTCGACCGCCTGATCCGAGCGCGGGCCTTTGCCGACCAGATCGCCCAGGCAGAAAATCCGCTCGATCTTGCGCTGCCGAATGTCTTTGAGCACCGCCTCTAGCGCGGTGATATTGCCGTGGATGTCGGAGATGATAGCAATACGATCCAACCTGTGTTTCCCCCCACGTGCGCTGCCGCTGAGCGGCAGCGCACCAGCCTGATTCTCGCAGTAAACAACACTACACCCAGGCCAAACCACGCTCACATCGCTAGGCACGCGTCGGCGGCCAGCCAGAACAGCTGCTCGCGCACCTCGCGGCGCGACTGCCACGCGCGGTTGTCCCAGGCCTCGCCGCTCAGGTCGTCGCCGCCGTAGAGCACCTGGCCGAACGCGACGCCCCGGAACTGCGCCACCGCCATCAGCGAGGCGCTCTCCATCTCCACCGTCAGGCAGCCGTCCTCGTCGCGACGGCGGGCCACCTTGCCAAAGGTCTCGCGGTAGGGCGCGTCGGTCGTCCAGGTCTTGCCCACCACATAGGGCAGGCCGCGCCCCTCCAGCGTCGCGGTCAGCGCGCGCACGCCCTCGGGCTGGGCCTGCACCTCGCGCGAGGGCGCGAGGTAGTGGTACGAGAGACCCTCGTCGCGCACGGCGGCGGAGACCACCACCAGGTGGCCCACGGCCATGCCCTTGTTCAGCACGCCCGCCCCGCCGCACGCGATGAACTTGCCGCAGCCCAGCGCGATCGCCTCCTCCAGCAGGCCCGCGCTCATGGGCGCACCCACGCCGGGGTGGAAGAAGGCCAGCCGCCGCCCCTGGTGCTCTAGCTCGTAGAAGCGGTGCACGCTATCTTCCCAGGGGTGCTCGGCCAGCAGCCGCACAGGGTGGGTGGCCACAATCGCATCCAGCACCTCGCGAAAAAAGCAGATCACACAGTGCTCGGGCACATCCAGCCGCTGCAGCGTCCGCACGGGGTCGATATAGGCCTCGCGGGAGGGGTCGAACTCAAGGATCGGGTAGGTCATTGGCGTGCCTCTGTCAATTATGTCAGAATGGAACGGCGGCTAGTGTAGCACGGCACACTCGCGCGGCGCATCGGGCTAGGCGATGAGAAAGCGCGGCCAGTCTATCATCCGGGTTCCTGCGAGGGCGTGATGTTTTCGTTAGGGTAGGCCGCACGCGTTGAGCTGCCCATAAGGCCATGGTGCTCCATAGTCTTTGCGATCTGGCAGAGCCAGGCCAGCACATCCTGCACCGACTGCGCATCAAAATGCATCAGATCTGCCTCATGCAGATAGGTGAGTTTCGAGCCTTGGATAATGACCCCGCTGTGCAGGCGCAAAAACTGGCGCTGCGACTCGACCACATCGCGCAGCGCCTCAAGCGCGGCATCCGAGCACGTGGTGCCATCGCTCGGCCAGACAAAGATCGGCTTGGGGAAGCCAAATCGGACACGGCATGCGATCCGCTGGGCCAGATCGGCCTCAGCGCGGCTCGGCTTATGCTCCGAGATGCCGTTCCCAACGAAAAGTGGCGCGAGCGGCGCGCGCCACACCAGCTCGATAGAAATGCTATTGGGCTGGCTCGGCGCTTGCAGCAGCCCACGGCCCGCCATTATCTTGATCGGGCGCTCGCCCCACTCGCCATCGACCCGCACACACGGCGGCAGCGCGATAGGGTCGATATATGTCCACTGCCGCCGCTGCGCAAGCACGTGCAGCTGGCGAAAGACCGAGGCCGCGCCCAGCGCGTTAAAGTTCGCAAACAACGACAGCACGGGGATCGGCGCGGCCAGCGCCATGCACAGCCCCAGGATGCCATGCATCACAATCGAGAAAAAAAGAGCATACACCCCCGGGCCGCTGAGCGTGTTCCCGCCCAGCACCTGTGCGCCCAGGATGCTCAGGCCGATCAAGGGCAGCGAGCAGCTCAGAATAATCCAGTAGCGATCCAGCCGGTTGCACAAGCCCAGCAGCAGCAAGATCGCGACCGAGAGCAGAGGGATGGCCAGCAGCCAGATCGGCGCGCCCTGAAGCACCAGGGCGGGGATGCCCATGGTGCGCCCGCCAAGCGTGGCCCAGGAGAACAGCGAAGCCAGCACGCAGAGGCACGAGGCCGCCACCATCAGCCAGTAGCCGATCCGGGTGAGCGGCGACCGCTCGAAGGGCTGATCGTGGCGCTTGCGCAGCTCGCGCTCGGCGGTGAAGGGCGCAAGCTGCCGCGCCTCGGCGTCGAGCGCCAGGCTCTGCTCGATAGCGCGCAGATGCCGCCGCCAGCGCGAGAGCGCGTGGTCGGGGAACTGCTCGTCGTAGCGCTCATCGTAGGCGAGGCGGCGGGCCTGCTCCATCAGGTCGGGCAGCGGCGCACCCTGGTGCTCGGCCAGCACCGTATCGAGCGCCACCGCCTCGCGCAGGCCAGTCAGCTGCCCCTCGCGGCAGATCACGTGCACGACATACTCGCAATCGCGGAAGGGCATGAACAGGCCGCCGCCATAGTAGTTGCCGGGCATGTCTTTATTCGGCCCACACAGCAGCATGCGAATGGCCCTAGTGCGCTCCAGCGGGATGATATCGAATCTGACGATATCGAGATCGTGCCCGAACAGAGCGCGCATGTATCGGCGCAGGCCCATAGCATTATCCAGCGAGTAGGGGTATTCGGGCGGGGCCTCGATAAAATCTTGGATGATCATATCCCCATCGTCGTTCGTCCAGATCTTGCGCGCTGCGGAGACATGCTGGACATCCCAACCGCGAAGATCAAAGCGTACGGAATCGATAGTGATCATGCTCTATCTCCACTCCATGTCAGGATATACGAGGTTTCAGTATATCATAGCGATTCCGCCGCATCGGACATCGTCTTTTGATCTCTATCAAACATGCAGGGTGTCGATCTTTATTTGCAATATCGGTAGCGTATCGGCCCTATCTTTCGCAAAAACAGCCAGGGCGCAAAACTCCATCCGCAGCCCGATGCGCCTGAGTGCCCCAGCGCCTATGATAGCGCCCGCAGACGCGCCTCGGCACACCCCATGTGGGTGGCCCAGGTGCCTTTCGGCGTTGCGGCCCGCTGTTTCCAGCCAAGGAGGTGCCCATGCGTGTGTATGTTGAGATCGCCATCCGCTCGTTCCGCCGAGCCACCCAGTACCGCACCGCGTTCATCGCAGGGATCCTAACCAACTCATTCTTCGCCGCCATCCAGTCGCTCATGTACATCGCCCTGTTCCAGGCGGGCGGCACCGTGGCCGGGTTCTCGCTGGCCCAGGCGATCACCTACAACTGGACCACCCAAGCCATGATCTCGCTCGGCGCTGGCTGGATCTCCACCGAGATGGCCGGCACTATCCGCAGCGGCGACGTGGTGACCGACATGAGCAGGCCGTGGAGCTTCTATGGCTACTGGATGAGCCGCACGGCGGGCGAGCGGCTGTTCAACTTCCTGGTGCGTGGCTCGATCACCTACCTGCTGGGCGTCCTCTACTTCGGCGCGCTGGTGCCCAGGCCGCAGGATGCGCTGGCCTTCCTGCTCTCGGCGCTGCTGGCGCTGGTGATCACCTTCGCCTACGGCTTCATGATCAACCTTGTGGCCTTCTGGACGCTGGAGATCGCCGGCATCCAGCTGATCGCCAACTCGCTCCAGGCGTTCTTCTCGGGCTTCCTGGTACCCATCGCCTTCTTCCCGCCCTGGCTGGCGGCGCTGGCCCACGCGCTGCCCTTCGAGTCGGTGGCGGGCGTGCCAGCCCAGATCCTCCAGGGCAAGATCGGCGGGGCGGCACTGGCCTGGGCGATCGGCCAGCAGGCGCTGTGGGCGGTGGCGATGACGGGCGCGGCCATGCTGCTCACGCGGGTGGCGATGCGCAAGGTGGTGGTGCAGGGTGGCTAGGGCACCCTTTCTATGGATGGAAGGGAGACGGTGCCTATGATGCTCTACCTTCGGCTGATCGGCGCGCGGCTGCGGGCGCAGACCCAGTACCCTGTGGCCTTCCTGGCCGAGCTGGTGGGCTTCGGCACTGTCACCGCGCTAGAGTTCATGGCGGTAGTGCTGCTGCTGCGCAGCTTCCACAGCGTCCACGGCTGGGCGCTGCCCGAGATCGCTATCCTCTATGGCATATCGTCCTCGTCGCTGGGCATCGCCGAGCTGATCGGGCGCGGCTTCGACGCTCCATTCGAGCAGCTGATGCAGACCGGGCGCTTCGACATGGTGCTCACCAGGCCGCTGGGGGCCTTCTTCCAGGTGCTGGCCACCGAGTTCCAGCTGCGCCGCCTGGGCCGCGTCGTGCAGGGCTGGCTGGCCCTGGCCTACGGCCTGCTGCACGCGCCCATCCGCTGGGATGTAGCGCGCGTGCTGCTGCTGCCGATCGGCCAGATCTCGGGCGTGGCCATCTACCTGAGCCTGATCGTGATCGGCGCGACGATCTGTTTCTGGACGATCAGGACGCCCGATGTGATGCATATGTTCACCGATGGCGGCAACGTTCTGCTGAGCTACCCGCTGAGCATCTACAGCCGCCCGATCCGCGCGATCTTCACCTTTGTGGTGCCGCTGGCCTTTATCAACTACCCGCTGGCGCTGACCCTGCTGGGCAAGGCCGACCCGCACGGCTTCCCGGCCCAGCTGGCCTGGGCCTCGCCGCTGGTGGCGGCGGTGTTCTTCGGCATGACGCTGGCCTTCTGGCGCTTTGGGGTGGGCAGATACACCTCCGCCGGATCGTAAGGCATGAAAGCGAAATAACTATGGCACTCTACTTTCGGCTGATCGGCTCGCGGCTGCGGGCGCAGATGCAGTACCCCGTGGCCTTCCTGGCCGAGCTGATCGGATTCGCGCTCACCACCGGGCTGGAGTTTGTGGCCGTGGTGCTGCTGTTTCAGGCGTTCCACAGCGTCCACGGCTGGACCCTGCCCGAGGTCGCCATCCTCTATGGTATGTCGTCCTCATCGTTTGGCCTCGCCGAGATGATCGGGCGCGGCTTCGATGCCCCTTTCGAGCAGCTGATGCAGACCGGCAGATTCGACATGGTGCTCACCAGGCCGCTGGGGACCTTCTTCCAGGTGCTCACCGCCGAGTTCCAGCTGCGCCGCCTGGGCCGCGTCGTGCAGGGCTGGCTGGCCCTGGCCTACGGCCTGCTGCACGCGCCCATCCGCTGGGATGTGGGGCACGCGGCACTGCTGCTGCTGGGCCAGGGCGCTGGCGTCACCATCTACATGGGCCTGATCGTGCTGGGCGCGACCTTCTGCTTCTGGACGATCAAGACGCCCGAGGTAATCAACGTGTTCACCTTCGGCGGCGATTTTATGCTGAGCTACCCGCTGAGCATCTACAGCCGCCCGATCCGCGCGATCTTCACCTTCGTGGTGCCGCTGGCCTTCATCAACTACCCGTTGGCGCTGACCCTGCTGAGCAAGACCGACCCGCACGGCTTTCCGGCCCAGCTGGCCTGGGCCTCGCCGCTGGTGGCGGCGGCGTTCTTCGGCGCGGCGCTGGCCTTCTGGCGCTTTGGGGTGGGCAAATATACCTCCGCCGGATCGTAGGCGTGGACGAACATGCTATACTGATCGGACGAACGCGCGGATGCGAAGGAAAGGTGTATGGCCCAACATCTGGCAGAGGCGACCGAGATACTTATCGACCCCGAGGCGGTGCGGCGCGTGCGCGACCACCAGCTCTCACCGGCAATCACATCCGATGTGGCCGCCGTCTTCAAGGCCATGGCCGACCCGACGCGGGTGCGCATCCTCCACGCGCTGACCCACGCCGAGCTGTGCGTGAGCGACATCGCGGCGGCGCTGGGCATGAAGGAGCCAGCCATCTCGCACCAGCTGCGGCTGCTGCGCAGCCTGCGGGTGGTGCGCTCGCGCCGCGATGGCAAGCTGGTCTACTACGCGCTCGACGACGAGCATGTGGCGCTGCTGTTCCAGCTCAGCCTGGAGCATCTCGGCCATAGTTAGGGGTTCCCCCCACTATGATGCGGCCATACCCGAATCATAGCGATATAGTAACAAATGTTGTCACACGATTACAAACTTAGTGATACAATGCACGTAGATCTGCTCACGTTCTGGCCAAGACCATAGGCACACAGCAGAGCACGTCAATGGCGGTTGTATGCCAAGTCATAGCCAAAAGGCTGAGCAATGATGCACACAGGGAGACAGTGAGGAACTGGCTATGAGCAAACTAGATGTTTTCTATGGGCCAAACGCTGGCTACGTGCTTGAGCTGCTTGAGCGCTACCAGCAGAACCCAGACTCGATCGACCCCGATACCCGCAGCTTCTTCGCCCAGCTGACCCCAGCCGAGCTCGCTGAGATCGGCGCAGGCGCGCGCAGCAACACGCCCCAGGCATATGCGGGCGCGGCCCCCGCCGCCAGCCCAGCCCCCAGCACCCCCGACGTGACCCGCACCATCGGCGCGGCTCGCTACATCCGCTACATCCGCGAGCGCGGCCACCTGCAGGCCAAGATCGACCCGCTGGGCAGTACGCCGCCCGGCGACCCAGGGCTCGACCCCAGCACCCACGATGTGGATGACGCCCTGCTCGAATCGCTGCCCGCCAGCATCGTGCGCGGGCCGCTGGTCGAAGGCTCGCACAGCGCGCGCGATGGCGTCGAGCGGCTGCTGCAGGCCTACTCTGGCTCGATCGGCTACGAGACCGACCACATCCATAAATATGACGACCGCACCTGGATCCGCGAGGCGGTGGAGAGCCGCCAGTTCTGGTATGGCTTCAGCCCACGCCACAAGCGCGAGCTGCTGGAGCGGATCACCGAGGTCGAGAGCTTCGAGCGCTTCCTGCACACCACCTTCCAGGGCCAGAAGCGATTCTCGCTCGAAGGCTGCGACATGCTGGTGCCGATGCTCGACTCGATCATCCGCAACGCGGCGCTGAGTGGCGTGCAGGAGATCGTGATCGGCATGGCCCACCGTGGCCGCCTGAACGTGCTGGCCCACACGCTGGGCAAGCCCTACAGCGCCATCCTGGCCGAGTTCCTCTACGCCGCCAGCCGCAACGACACCCCCGCCACCTCGGGCAATGTCACCACCGGCTGGGCGGGCGATGTGAAGTACCACCTGGGCGCGCGCCGCGCCTACCGCGATGCGGGCATCGACTCGATGCCGATCACCCTGGTGCCGAACCCCAGCCACCTGGAGTTCGTGAACCCCGTGGTGCAGGGCCGTGCCCGCGCCGCCCAGGAGCGCCGCGACCACGCCGGCGCGCCACAGCAGAACGCCCGCTCATCGCTGGCCATCCTCATCCACGGCGACGCCGCCTTCCCCGGCCAGGGCGTGGTGGCCGAGACGCTGAACATGTCGCACCTGCCGGGCTACACCACCGGCGGCACCATCCATATCATCACCAACAACCAGATCGGCTTCACCACCGACCCCAGCGACTCGCGCTCGACGCTGTTCGCATCCGACCTAGCCAAGGGCTTCGAGATCCCGATCGCCCATGTGAACGCCGATGATGTGGAGGCCTGCATCGCCGCCGCCCGCATCGCCCACGCCTACCGCGAGAAGTTCGGCAAGGATTTTGTGATCGACCTGGTGGGCTACCGCCGCTGGGGCCACAACGAGGGCGACGAGCCAGCATTCACCCAGCCGCGCCTCTACGAGCAGATCAATAGCCACCCGACGGTGCGCCAGATCTACGCCACCAAGCTGGAGCAGGAGGGCGTGATCGGCGCGGGCGAGGCCGACGCGATCGTGAAGGCGACCATGGAGAAGCTGCAGATCGCCCGCAAAGAGGCCGACTCTGCGCCTAGGGAGAATCGGCGGCCCAAGCCCGCGCCGCCCGGCATCACCCGCCGCACCCAGACCGCCGTGCCCGAGGAGACCCTGCGCACCCTGAACGCCGCGCTAGTCAGCCGCCCAGGCGACCTGAGCATCAACCCGCGCTTAGCCCGCACCCTCGACCGCCGCCGCACCGCGCTGGATCAGGATGGCGCGATCGACTGGGCGCACGCCGAGGCGCTGGCCTTTGCCTCGCTGCTGGCCGACGGCGTGCCCATCCGTCTCTCGGGGCAGGATAGCGAGCGCGGCACGTTTAGCCATCGCCACCTGGTGCTGCACGATGCGCCCACCGGCAACGAGTACAACGTGCTGCAGGTGCTGCCGCAGGCCAAGGCCTCGTTCAGCGTGTTCAACAGCCCGCTCTCCGAGACCTCGGTGCTGGGCTTCGAGTACGGCTACTCGTCGCACGCGCCGAACACGCTGGTGATCTGGGAGGCCCAGTACGGCGACTTCGCCAACGGCGCGCAGGTGATCATCGATCAGTTTATCGCTGGTGGCCGCGTGAAGTGGGGCCAGATGCCAAACCTGGTGCTGCTGCTGCCGCACGGCTACGAGGGCGCAGGCCCCGACCACTCCTCGGCCCGCCTGGAGCGCTACCTGCAGCTGGCCGCCGACGAGAACATCCGCGTGGCCAACTGCACCACCGCCGCGCAGTACTTCCACCTGCTGCGCCGCCAGGCCGCTGTGCTCACCAGCGACCCGCGCCCGCTGATCATCATGACGCCCAAGAGCCTGCTGCGCCACTCCAAGGCCGCATCGTCGCTCAGCGACCTGACCAGCGGCGGCTTCAGGCGCGTGATCGATGACCCGACCGGCCCGCGCCGCGCGCCCGACGTGACCCGCCTGGTGCTCTGCACCGGCAAGGTCTACATCGACCTGATCAGCTCGCCCGACCACGCGCAGGCCAGCCACGTGGCCACCGCCAGGGTCGAAGAGCTGTACTCCTTCCCCGAGGAGGAGCTGCGCGAGGTGATCGGCGGCTACCCCGCGCTGCACGAGATCGTGTGGCTGCAGGAGGAGCCGCGCAACATGGGCGCGTGGCGCTACATTGAGCCTCGGCTGCGCGAGCTGCTGCCCGAGGGCGTGGCGCTCAGCTACGTTGGCCGCGCCGAGTCGGCCACCACCGCCGAGGGCGCGCTGGCCGAGCACACGATCGAGCAGGCCAGGATCATCAAGGCCGCGCTCGACGCCGAGCAGTCGCCCGCGCCTGCGGTGGTGGCGATCAGCCAGCAGGTGGATGGATAGAACCTTCGCAGCTACGGCCAAGAACACACGCGTAGAGTTTGGCCCCTGGGGCCGCTGGCTAGGTAGGCCCGCCAGCGACCCACAGGGTGCCATAGATTCGGAGATCTGAAGATGGCTATTGAAATTCGGGTACCGACTCTTGGTGAGTCGATTGTCGAGGCGACAGTTGGGCGTTGGCATAAACAGGTGGGCGAGCCGGTGGCAGCAGGCGAGACGATCGTCGAGCTGGAGACCGACAAGGTGAATGTGGATGTGGCCGCCGAGTCGGCGGGCGTGCTGGGGCGGATCGATGCACAGAGCGGATCCGATGTGGCGGTGGGCCAGGTGATCGGCGTGATCGACGCTGGTGGCGCGACGGTGAGCGTGCCCGCGCCCAAGCCCGCCTCCGTCGGCGACGCCGACGAGATCGCCAAGCCGCAGCAGGCGGTGGTAACGCCCAGCGCCGCCGAGAATGGCCGCCCCACCGTGGCCACGCCGGTGGCCCGCCGCGTGGCCGAGGCCAACAATGTCGATCTGGCCAGCGTGCACGGCAGCGGCCCCAGCGGCAGGGTGATGAAGAGCGACATCGCGGCGGCGATCACCGCGCCCGCGCCTGCTGCGCCCGCCGCACCCGCGCCTGCTGTGTCCGCCGCGCCTGCCGCGCCTGCTGCGCCCGCCGCACCCGCGCCTGCGCCCACCCTGGCCCCGCTGGAGGAGCGCCGCCGCATGTCGCGCCGCCGCCAGACTATCGCGCGCCGCCTAGTGGAGGCCCAGCGCAGCGCGGCCATGCTTACGACCTTCAACGAGGCCGACATGACCGCGATCATGGAGCTGCGCAAGCGCCGCAACCCCGAGTTCGAGAAGCGCAACGGCGTGAAGCTGGGCTTCATGTCCTTCTTCACCAAAGCCGTGGTCGGCGCGCTCAAGTACATCCCGCTGCTGAACGCCGAGATCCAGGGCGATGACATTATCGTCAAGCAGCACTACGATATCGGCATCGCCGTGGGGGCCGAGGAGGGCCTGGTGGTGCCGGTGGTGCGCGATGCCGACCGCAAGAGCTTCGCCGCGCTGGAGAAGGAGATCTCGGCCCTGGCCAAGAAGGCCCGCGACAACACCCTAGGCATCGCTGAGCTGCAGGGCGGCACCTTCACCATCACCAACGGCGGCATCTTCGGCTCGCTGATGTCGACCCCCATCCTCAACGCGCCGCAGGTGGGCATCCTGGGCATGCACGCGATCAAAGAGCGCGCTATGGTGGTGAATGGCCAGGTGGTCGTGCGCCCCATGATGTACCTGGCGCTCTCCTACGACCATCGCATCGTCGATGGCTCCGAGGCCGTGCGCTTCCTGGTGCGCGTCAAGGAGCTGGTCGAAGACCCCGAGTCGCTGCTGATCGAGGGCTAGGTATCCGCGCGCTGTTTCCAAACGTTCACCGTGGCCAGCGGCTGCGGTGAACGTTTTTATGTTGACGAGCTAAACCCTTTCAGTTACAATCAGGACGGGCTAAAGCCCTTTTCAAAAACATAACGACAGAGCCGTTTTCCCGCTTTCCTGAAAGCTATATGTCCGGCATGCGCCAGCGCTGCCGCAAGAAGAGCACACTGTGACAGACCTTGAGAGCAACCTGCGATTCGCCCAGGCCTACTGGGTCGCCCGCGACACCCTGCTGTGGCGGCGCGCCGCCGAGCCGACATGGCGCTACGTGCTGCACCACGCGCGCGCGGGCGGCCTGGCGCTCGCGCCCGAGGGTGTGGTGGGCGGCGCAACCACCCCGCTCGCCCCCAAGCCCACCCCCGCCGCCGCACAGGCCCGCTTCCCGCACCTGGCCCAACTGCCCGCCCTGCACATCGACCTCGCACCCGAGGGGCTGGATGCGATCCTCGGCGGCGAGGTGTGCGTGGCCGCCTATCGGCCCGACGGCAGCCTGGCCGAGGCCACCGCGCTGCAGATCGCGGGCGTGCTCGACGACTGCTACGCCTACGACGGCCCGCTGGGCATCGACTGGCAGGGCGAGACGCCGACCCTGCGGGTGTGGGCACCCACCGCGCAGCTGGTGCGGCTGCACCTGTTTGCCGACCAGCGCCCCGAGACCGAGGCCAGCACCCTGCCCATGCGGCGGGGCGATCGCGGCGTGTGGGAGATCGCAGGCGAGCCGCGCTGGAAGGGCATGTACTACCTCTACGAGGTGAGCGTGTTTGTGCGCGGCACGGGCGCGGTCGAGCTGAACCTGGTGACCGACCCCTATTCGATCAGCCTCTCGATGAACAGCAGGCGCAGCCAGATCGTCGATCTGGCCGATGCGATGCATAAGCCGCAGGGCTGGAATAGCATGGCCAAGCCGCCGCTGGCCAACTTCACCGACAGCACGATCTACGAGCTGCACGTGCGTGATTTCAGCATGTGCGACCCGCTGGTGCGGCCCGAGTACCGCGGCACCTACATGGCCTTTACTGAGGGCGAGTCGTTTGGCATGCGCCACCTGCGCGCCCTGGCCGAAGCAGGCCTAACCCACATCCACCTCCTGCCCGTGTTCGACATCGCCTCGATCGAGGAAGACGCCAGCAAGCGCGCCGAGCCAGACCCGGCCTACCTGGCCGCGCTGCCGCCCGACGCCCAAGATCAGGCGCGGCTGGTGGTGGTGCACCGCGAGCGCAGCGGCTTCAACTGGGGCTACGACCCCTACCACTACACCACGCCCGAGGGCAGCTACGCCACCGACCCCGACGGCCCACGCCGCATCTACGAGTTCCGCTCGATGGTGCAGTCGCTCAGCGAGAGCGGGCTGCGCGTGGTGATGGACGTGGTCTACAACCACACCGATGCCAGCGGACAGCACCCCAAGTCGGTGCTCGACCGGATCGTGCCAGGATACTACCACCGGCTGAACAAAAACGGCTTTGTGGAACGGTCCACCTGCTGCCAGAACACCGCCAGCGAGCACGCGATGATGGAGAAGCTAATCATCGACTCGGTGCTGACCTGGGCGCGGCAGTATAAAGTGGATGGATTCCGCTTCGACCTGATGGGCCACCATATGAAGGCCAACATGGTGCGGCTGCGAGCCGCGCTCGACGCGCTCACGCCCGAGCGCGACGGCGTGGATGGGCGGCGTATCTACCTATATGGCGAGGGCTGGGACTTTGGCGAGGTGGCGGGCAACAGCCTGGGCCTGAACGCCAGCCAGCACAACATGGGCGGCACCGGCATCGGCAGCTTCAACGACCGGCTGCGCGACGCCGTACGCGGCGGCTGGCCCTTCGACAGCGGCGTCGATCTCATCCGCGCCCAGGGCTTCGCCACCGGCCTCTACACCGCGCCAAACGGCCACAACAGCGGCAGCGACGAGGAGCGCCAGCGCCTGCTGCGCTACCAGGACTGGATCTGCCTGGGCATGGCGGGCAACCTGGCCCGCTACCCGCTGGCCACCCACGACGGCAGCACGCGGTTGGGCGCGGATGTGGACTACAACGGCCAGCCCGCTGGCTACACCCAGGCCCCACACGAGCAGGTGATCTATGTGGAAGCCCACGACAACCAGACGCTGTTCGACATCATTCAGTACAAGGCCCCCGGCGATCTGCCAATGGATGAGCGCGTGCGGATGCAGAATCTGGCCAACGCCATCGTGCTGCTCAGCCAGGGTGTGCCCTTCCTGCACGCCGGGCAGGACATGCTGCGCTCGAAATCGCTCGACCGCAACAGCTACAGCTCGGGCGACTGGTTCAACCGGCTCGACTTCACCTACACCACCAACGGCTGGGGCGGCGGCATCCCGCCGGTGGAGCACCCCGGCGACCTCATCCTGCAGCAGCGGCTGCTGGCCGACCCTGCGCTGCGCCCCGCGCCCGAGCACATCGCCTTCACCGTCGGCTTCGCCCGCGAGCTGCTGCGCATCCGGGCCTCCACGCCCCTGCTGCGCCTGCCCGACACCGCGCACATCCTGCGCATGGTGCGCTTCCACCCCTGCCCCGAGATGCCAGGGCTAATCGTTATGTCGATTTTGGACAGCGCCGACGCGCCGCTCGACCCACGGTTCGCGCTGGTGGTCGTGGCGATCAACGCCGCGCCGGGGGCGCTACCGCTACCGCCCAGTACGCCGCAGCGCGGCGCGCTGCGACCCCACCCCATCCAGCGTGGGTCGGTCGATCTGCGCCTGCGCGCCATCGCCCAGCAGGGCGTGGTCGAGCACATCCCTGGGCGCAGCGCCGCTGTGCTGGTGGTAGAGCGCTAGCACGGGGCCTCCTTCAGGGTGCGGGGCAAACTCCGCATCCTGAAGCCATGAGTCATCGCCAGAGCATCCCCAGCCATTCTTGCGCAGAGCGGCACAACGCCGTATAATACCTCAGGTTAAACGCTTCACACATGCGATCTGAGCCTGGCTCAGATCAAACAGTCACGAGATAAGCGGCGCGACCAAGCCTGCCTTCTGCCGCCGTGGCCGTGCCGCCCGCATGGAGCTAGCGCCCTATGATCACCGCCATATGGATCAGCGACGACCGAGCGACGCATACCATGGTGCCTTACCATGGCATGCCGATGCGCCACATCCCTTGCCAGCGCGCAAAGTCGTTGCGATCCAATGACCGGGCGGCAACAGTTCGCTACCTCCAAACACGAATTCTTCTGGTAGACTATCGTCAAGAGAGCGTGCGGCCCCGCTGGGCTGCTGCGCAATGGGAGGTCGGCGCTGCGCCAAACGTAGCGCATGAGAGGACCGACATCGGCTGATGCGGGGGCAGGTGGCCCCCGCATACCGTGTCAAGCACCGCCCCACCACAGCAGGTAGGGCATTTGGAATCTGTTGCTGGCTTGATTTGGAGGCATCGAATATGGCCGCTGTCGCAACATTTTATCGATCAACGATTGGGAAAAAGGTTCTCATGGCGCTCTCGGGCATCCTGCTCGTGGGCTTCGTGGTGGCCCACATGGTCGGGAACCTCAAGGCATTCCTTGGGCCCGAGGCGCTCAACACCTACGCGGGCTTCCTGCGCGATGTCGGCGAGCCGCTGTTCCCGCGCGAGCTGCTGCTATGGATCTTCCGCATCGTCATGCTGGTCGCGATCATCGTCCACGTGGCCATGGCCTACCAGCTCACCCGCCGCGATCTCTCGGGTCGGCCCGTGCACTACGCCAACAAGAAGATGCTTCAGGCGAGCTTCGCCTCCTCGACTATGCGCTGGGGCGGCCTGATCATCCTGTTCTTCGTGATCTACCACCTGCTGCACCTCACCGGCGGCATGGTCGGCTGGAGCACCACCACACCCTTCATCCACGAGAGCGCCGAGGGCTTCCAGACCTACCAGAACGTCGTCAACGCCTTCCAGTCGTGGCCGGCCACCCTGTTCTACATCCTGGCCATGGGCGCGCTGGGCATGCACCTCTACCACGGCGTGTGGAGCATGGTGCAGACCCTGGGCCTGAACAGCAAGCGCTTCAACACCTTCTGGCACGGCCTGTCGGTGGCGGTCGCGGCCGTCTGCTTCTGCGGCTTCATCTCGGTGCCGCTGGCGGTTCTGCTTGGCCTTGTGCACTAGTAGCGAGAATTCAGGCACAGCACGTCGGCTTCGAGCGCGCAGCGCATGCGCACCTACGGACTCCATACTCCTGAATTCACGGAGATAACGTAATGGCTACTGATACGAAAACGAACCCGGTCGATGTTCGGCCAGCAACCGAGTTCCGCGACCCGCTGCTGAACTCGAAGATCCCCACGGGGCCGATCGAGCAGCGCTGGGAGCAGCATAAGTTCGACATGAAGCTGGTGAACCCGGCCAACCGCCGCAAGTTCACCGTGATCGTGGTCGGCTCGGGCCTGGCGGGCGCCGCCGCCGCCGCCTCGCTGGGCGAGATGGGCTACAACGTCAAGTGCTTCTGCTACCAGGATAGCCCGCGCCGCGCCCACTCGATCGCGGCCCAGGGCGGCATCAACGCCGCCAAGAACTACCGCAACGACGGCGACAGCGTCTACCGCCTGTTCTACGACACCGTCAAGGGCGGCGACTTCCGCGCCCGCGAGTCGAACGTGTACCGCCTGGCCGAGGTCAGCGTGAACATCATCGACCAGTGCGTGGCCCAGGGCGTGCCCTTCGCCCGCGAGTACGGCGGCACCCTCGACAACCGCTCGTTCGGCGGCGCGCAGGTCTCCCGCACGTTTTACGCCCGTGGCCAGACCGGCCAGCAGCTGCTGCTGGGCGCGTACCAGGCGCTCTCGCGCCAGATCGGCGCGGGCACCGTGAAGATGTTCCCCCGCACCGAGATGGTCGACCTGGTGCTGGTGGATGGCAAGGCGCGCGGCATTGTGGTGCGCGACATGGTCACCGGCAAGATCGAGTCGCACGTGGGCGACTGCGTGGTGCTCTGCACCGGCGGCTACGGCAACGTGTTCTACCTCTCGACTAACGCCAAGGGCTGCAACGCCACCGCGATCTGGCGGGCGCACCGCAAGGGCGCGCTGTTCGGCAACCCCTGCTTCACCCAGATCCACCCAACCTGCATCCCGGTGTCTGGCGACTACCAGTCGAAGCTCACCCTGATGTCCGAGTCGCTGCGCAACGACGGCCGCATCTGGGTGCCCAAGCAGGCAGGCGACAAGCGCCGCCCACAGGACATCCCCGAGGCCGAGCGCGACTACTTCCTGGAGCGCCGCTACCCCTCGTTCGGCAACCTGGTGCCGCGCGACGTGGCCTCGCGCAATGCCAAGATGGTGTGCGATGAGGGCCGCGGCGTGGGCACCACCGGCCTGGGCGTGTACCTGGACTTCGCCGAGGCGATCAACCGCCTGGGCAAGGGCACGATCGAGGAGCGCTACGGCAATCTCTTCGACATGTACCACCACATCACCGCCGAGAACCCCTACGAGCAGCCGATGCGCATCTTCCCCGCCGTGCACTACACCATGGGCGGCCTGTGGGTCGACTACGAGCTGATGTCCACCATCCCGGGCCTGTTCGTGGCGGGCGAGGCCAACTTCTCCGACCACGGCGCGAACCGCCTCGGCGCGTCGGCGCTGATGCAGGGCCTGGCCGATGGCTACTTCGTGCTGCCCAACACCGTGGGCAACTACCTGGCCCAGACCAAGCAGGAGAAGGTTGACACCAACCACGAGGCGGTCCGCCAGGTGCAGAACGAGGCCGACGCGCAGGTGAAGCGGCTGCTCAACATCAAGGGCAAGCGCACTGTCGACTCCTTCCACAAGGAGCTGGGCAAGATCATGTGGGATGACTGCGGCATGGGCCGCACCGACGCCAGCCTCAAGCACGCGCTGGAGCGCATCCCCGAGATCCGCGCCGAGTTCTGGGAGAACGTGAACGTGCCCGGCAGCGATAGCGACCTCAACCAGTCGCTGGAGCGCGCGGGCCGCGTGGCCGACTTCCTGGAACTGGCCGAGCTGATGTGCGTGGACGCCCTGCACCGCACCGAGTCCTGCGGCGGCCACTTCCGCGAGGAGAGCCAGACCCCCGAGGGCGAGGCGCTGCGCGACGACGAGAACTTCTCGTATGTCGCCGCCTGGGAGTTCACCGGCGTGGGCAAGACCCCGGTGCTCCACAAGGAGCCGCTTGAGTTCGAGTACGTCCACCCGTCGCAGCGCAGCTACAAGTAGAGAGCCAGGGCGGCGCGGCTGGCCCCGCGCCAGCGCGCCGCCCGACACGGAGATACACCATGGATCTTACACTCAACGTCTGGCGACAGAAGGACGCCAACTCGCCGGGGAAGATGGTCACCTACCAGGCCAAAAACGTCAGCACCGAGATGTCCTTCTTGGAGATGCTCGACGTGGTCAACGAGGAGCTGACCAACAAGGGCGAGGAGCCGATCGCGTTCGACCACGACTGCCGCGAGGGCATCTGTGGCTCGTGCGGTGTGATGGTGAACGGCGTGGCCCACGGCCCCGGCAAGGGCGTGACGGCATGCCAGGTGCACATGCGCAGCTTCCACGATGGCGAGACGCTCACCATCGAGCCGTGGCGCGCGCGCTCCTTCCCGGTGCTGAAGGATCTGATCGTCGACCGCAGCGCGTTCGACCGGATCATCCAGGCCGGCGGCTTCACCTCGGTCTCGACGGGCAGCGCCCCCGAGGCCAACGCGATCCCGATCCCCAAGGAGAACGCCGACCTGGCCATGGATGCCGCCGCCTGCATCGGCTGCGGCGCGTGCGTGGCGGCCTGCCCCAACGCCTCGGCCATGCTGTTCACCTCGGCCAAGGTCTCGCAGCTGGCGCTGCTGCCCCAGGGCCAGCCCGAGCGCGCCGAGCGCGTGCTCGACATGGTGCAGCAGATGGACGCCGAGGGCTTCGGTGGCTGCACCAACTACGGCGAGTGCTCGGCGGTCTGCCCGAAGGAGATCAGCCTCGACTTCATCGCCAAGCTCAACCGCGAGCTGATCGCGGCCACCGTGAGCCACGGCGGCAAGAAGCGCCGCCGCCAGGAGCCGGTGGGCAAGTCCAAGTAGCCCAACGACAGACGCACAGCAATGCCGGATGGAGCATACTCCATCCGGCATTGCTGTGCGTCCCGCCACGCAGGCGTGCTGCCGACCACTGGCGGCCTAGACCAAGCGCTACAGCTTGGCGTAGTTCTCCTTCAGGGTCTGCGCCGAGCGCTGGAAGGCCTCGATCTCGTCCTTCGCCAGCTGGATGTTCAGCACCTCCTCCATGCCGCTGCGGCTCACGATCGAGGGCAGGCTGATCGCCATGCCCTCGACCCCGAACTGGCCGTGTAGCGGCGTGCTGACCGTGAGCACACTGTGGCGATCCTTCAGGATGGACTCCACCAGCGTATGCAGGCCCAGGCCGATGGCGTAGTAGGTGGCCTTCTTGCGGCGGATGATCTCGTAGGCGGCGTTGCGGGTCTGGAACAGGATGTCGTCCATGGCGGCCTGATCGTAGCCGCGCCCGTTCGAGCCGACAAAGTCTCGCAGGCGCACGCCCGCGATGTTGGCCAAGCTCCAGACCGCCAGCTCGCTGTCGCCGTGCTCGCCGATGATATAGGCATGCACGCTGCGCGGGTCAACCTGGTAGTACTCGCTCAGCAGGTAGCGGAAGCGCGCCGTGTCCAAGATCGTGCCCGAGCCGATCACCTGGCCGGGGCGCAGGCCCGCCGTCTCGCAGGCGATGTAGGTCATGATGTCGACCGGGTTCGAGGCGATCAGGATCAGACCATCGGGGTTGTACTTCACCACCTCGGGGATGATCGAGCGCATGATCGCGGCGTTCTTGCTCAGCAGCTCCAGGCGGGTCTCGCCGGGCTTCTGGTTCAGGCCTGCGGTGATCACCGTCACCTCGGCCCCGGCCAGCGCCGAGTAGTCGCCCGCGTAGATCTTCATGGGGCCGACAAACGGCAGGCCGTGGTTCAGGTCCATAGCCTCGCCCTCGGCGCGTGCGTTGTCCACATCGATCAGCACCAGCTCGTTCGCCGTGCCCTGCTGCATCAGCGAGTACGCGAAGGATGCGCCGACAAACCCCGTGCCTACGAGACCAACTTTTCCGGTCGCGTTCATAGGACCAACTCCTTCCGCTGCCCGGTCGCGGCGGGCTGCGATGGCTCACAGCAGGCGGGCGACGCGGCGCTTAAAGGCTGACTTACATCTTAGTACGTATGCTACCAGAAAAGCGACGTAAACAAAATAGGTCGCTTTTCTCTTGACATGTGAAAAAAGTATCAGGCTATACGAGGCGGTGGTAGGCCAGCCAGATTATTTCCTAGCGCAGCAGAAAATAGTATCGCCGCGTGATCACACCCTCTTAACAAAGAGAAACTATTTACACTCCAACGGCCCGAGGCCTTCGCCCCGGGCCGTTGGACATGGCGACGCTGGCCGCTAGGCTACTTGGCCCACAGGTTCTCCAGCTGGTGCGACAGCAGCCCGGTGGCGAACCAGGCCCAGTTCTGGTCGTAGTAGTTGTCCTTCTCGCCCCAGTACGACCCGGCGGGCGAGGTATGGTAGGCCCGCGCGATCTTCTGCTGGTAGACCTGCTCGGCCAGCTCGGGGCTATCGCTAAACATCAGCTGGCCGATCGCGCCCGCGTACATCGAGATCGACTCGTAGGGCGAGGCCACACTGCCATCGGCATCGTAGGCTGCGGCCAGCTTGCCATCGCGCTGGAAGGCCCGCGATGGCAGATCCATACCCGCGAGGGCCTCGGCGGCGCGCGGGTCGTGGAACCACTGCCAGTCGAGCGCGACACGCCACGGGGTGCGGCTGGCATCGTAGGAGAACTGGTCGGCGTACTCGCCAAACTGTGGCGCGGGCTTGATCGTGCCGGTCGTCGCATCTAGGGCGATCCAGTTGGGCACGGTGCCGCTCCCCTTGCCAAAGCGCGCATCGCTGCGGATCTGAGCCAGGATCTGGTAGCTGCTCTCAGTCAGCTCATCCCAGGGCGTGCCAGGGTCGGCCTGCGCAAAGATGCGGTAGGCGTAGGGCGCGAGGTACGAGGGGTTCACCACGGGGTCACCCGCTGTGGCCCACGCGCCAGCCGCCAGCACGCGCTGGCCACGCACATCGACCGTCAGGTCGCTCCAGATGCCGCGCATGATCTGCCGCGCCTCGTCGGCGTAGCGAGGCTCGTCCCAGCGGCGGCTGGCGAACAGCAGCGCCAGCGCGACATCCTGATCGGCATCGCTGGCCGCGCCACGGTCGGCCACGCCGTACTCGCCGCTGGGCAGCTTGTCCCACAGCCAGGCCAGCAGGCCATTCGGCTGCTGCAGGTTGGCCTTGGTCCAGCCCCACACCTGATCGAAGGTGGCGCGGTCGTCGATAAATATCGCCCGCAGCATAGCGTAGGACTGGCCCTCGGATGTGGTCTTGCCGCCAGCGCCCCGGTCGATCACCCGCCCGCCCTCGATAAAGGCGCTGCGGTAGCTCGCCCACGAGTCGCGCATGATACTCGCGGCCTGGGGCACACTGGGGCTGTGCATCATATACACGCTCACTGGCCATGCGCCCATGTCGAAGGTCTTCAGCGGGATGGCGGCGGCCAGCGCCTGATCGAGCAGCGGGTCGTGCATGCGGCTGGCGTCGCCCAGCATCTGGTTGGTGGTGATGATATAGTCGATCGAGCGCCAGTCGCCGCCAAACACACCGTTGCGGATGGCCGGGTCGTCGCTCACCTTCCAGTAGTAGTGCGCATTGGGGAAGGCCTGACCATCGGGCGCGGCGTGCAGGTCGAGCCACATCGACTGATCGATCACGATCTTGGCATCGTGCGGGATGTTGGCGCGCACCCAGGCGGCGGCGGCGGCGTGCACATCGGCCTGCTTGCTGCGCCAGAGCGAGAGCGTGTCGTAGCGAAACTCTAGGTGGGGGTTGTGGTAGCTGAGCGAGATACACCACAGGCATGCGGCCACCGCCGCCACGCGGCCAAGCGTGGCCGCCTGGGCAGCGCGGGCACCCATGCGTGCGAGGCCGTGGCGCATGGCATCGAGCGCCATCCCCAGCACCGCGCCGAGGCAGATGGCCTGCAGCGGCAGCAGCGGCACGAGGTAAAAGGGCAGCGTCACCCCGCCGCGCCCGATGAACAGCCACAGCGACAGCGCCATCAGCGCCACCATGCCCAGCGTACGCCGCCAGGGCAGCATAACCAGCGATGCCAGCATCGCGGCCAGGCCGCCCACCAGCAGCAGCGGCTCCTCCTGCCGCCAGGTGCGGATGGCGCTCCACACCCCGCTGTGCAGCGAGAGCAGCCCCGCATCGCGCTCGCGCGCCGACTGGTAGGCCAGCGAGCCGATCAGGCTCACGTGCGAGTCGATCCCGCCAGCGGTGGTGCCGCTGGGCAGCAGCTCGCCCTTCAGGAAGGCCAGCAGCGGGTAGAGCGAGAACAGGCAGCACACGATCGTCACCCAGCCGATCACCGCCATCCAGCGCTGCGCGCCTTTGGTCTGGCAGGCCACCACGCAGGCCAGCGCGGGGATGAGGAAGATCGTCAGCTCCTTCGAGAGAATAGAGATACCGAGGGCCGCGGCGCTGAGCCAGATCCGGCTGAGCGAGGGTTTCGGCCAGACCAGCAGCGCCAGGCTGGCCAGCATCCAGAACGTGGCGATATTATCCAGCAGGATGCGGCGGTGGTAGTACAGCCCATAGCCCGAGAGTGAGAAGGCCAGGGTGGCGATAGTGGCCGCCATCACGCTGCCGGAGACGCGCCGGGTGATCGCATAGACCATAGCCACCGCGCCCACCTGCATCAGAAACATGAGCAGGCGGCCAGTCACCAGTGGGCCACCCAGGCTGTACATGCCGCCGGTGAACTGCACCCACAGCGCCAGCTGCACCCAGCCGCCCGGCGCGTGGTCGTACCAGTAGGTGTATGGGGCCAGCTGGCGGTGGTTGATCAGCGACCACGCCTGCGCCATGTAGGTGCCCTCATCGCTTTCAAAGTAGGGGAAGTGGAACATGTTGTAGCCATGGGCCAGCGCCGCCAGCAGCACCAGCGCGATCGCCCACAGCAGCTCGGCGTGGCGCGCCAGCCAGCCGCTGGCCGACTGAGCAGCACCGGTCATTTCGTCCGCCTGTCCCGATACGGTAGTGATTGCGTGAGAGCGAGGGGTCATAGCGTTACCTCTGTACTAGAATGATCTTGAGATGTTATTTATTATGCCCAACGATTTATTCAAGCCAAAGCTAGCGCCGGCCCACAGCAGGGAGCGTGTGACAATGGGCCAGATCGCAGCCTATGACGTGGGGAAAAAGGGCTAGGCGCGGCGGTGTGCGCCTAGGTGGCGGGTCTTCTCCCAGCCGGTCTCGCGGCGGGTCTCACGCCAGATAGCGCGCACCGCGCTGAGGCCCATCATCAGCTGGTAGGGCACGTAGGTGAGCGCCATCTGCACGGGCAGCCAGAGCGGGAAGCGCAGCTTGAACTCGCGCGAGAACATCCACGCGCCGATCACCGAGACCACAAACTGCATCACAAAGGCGTACAGCGGCAGGAACGACACCAGCGTCACGCCCAGCGGCAGCCGCAGCCACAGCACCGACAGCAGCATCGCCGGCCACAACAGCAGCAGGAAGCCCTGGAACAGCGGGTAGGAGAGGGTGTAGACCGCCAGCAGCCGCTGGGCCAGCGTCGGCAGCCGCAGCCAGTCGCCCTTGGCCAGCACCTGCAGGAAGCCCTGGTGCCAGCGGGTGCGCTGCTTGATAAACTGCTCGGCGGTGTCGGGCGTCTCCTCGCGGGTGACGTGCTGGGCATCATAGACCACGCGGATCGGCTCGCCCAGGATGCTCAGGCGGATGCCGATATCGGCATCCTCGGTGAGGCACTGCTCGTCCCAGCCGCCGACCTGCTCCAGCAGATCGCGGCGGAGGAACACTGTGTTGCCGCCCAGCGGCACCATGCCATGGTGGGCGTGGAAGTGCAGGCGGCTCTTGAACCAGAAGAAGTACTCTAGGCAGTTGTGGCAGCTGAACCAGTGATCGGTGTAGTTCATCAGCTGCACGCCCGCCTGCACCACGCCCACCTGCTCGCGCAGCATCACTGTGTTGATCACGTTGAAGATCTGCGCGTCGATATCATCCTCGGCGTCGAAGATCGTGACCACCTGATTGTGCGTGCGGCGCAGGCCGATGTTCAGGCCGTGCGGCTTGTTGATCGGGCCATCGGCGAAGACCTCGACCCAGATGCGCGGCGAGCCGATCTCGGCGATAGCGCGCCTGGCCTCGGCGATGGTGCCCAAATCATCGCTGTGGCAGATCACCACCACCTCAAGCAGATCGTGCGGGTAGCTGGCCGCCCAGACCTTGTGGATGGTCTGGTAGATCACCGCCTCTTCGTGGCGGGCGGGCAGCAGCACAGCGAAGCTGGTGCGAGCTGGCTCGTAGCTGGTGGGGCCGCCGCTCGCCGCCAGGCGCTCGGGCTTCTCCCAGGTGTAGAGCATCAGGTAGAGCGAGGAAAGCGACTGAAACAGCATGAAGAAGATCAGCCCAAGGATCACATAGGCCTGCCACTGCCCATTGGCCAGCCAGTGGATCAGCAGCAGCACACCCACCATCCCAGCCCCCACAGCACCATAGGCCACCCATGCTCGCCAGCTGCGAAGAAAGCTTTTTCGTATCATAGTTGGCTGATTGGAACTGGCAGGCAGGCCCGGCCAGAGCCAATGTGAAAAAAGCAGATAGTTGACGCCCGACGCCACAGCAACCGCAAGCAGGTTGCTGACCGGGTAGGCGATGCCAAGCATTGATACGATAGCAGACAGCAACATGCTGGTGAGCGCCATCGTTGCGCATGCCATCCCGTGGAAGAGCGTCAGATGCTTCACCCCGGTGGCCTCGTGGTGAAACATAAAGGCGCAGTGCAGCAGATAGGTGTGGATAAGACCGATTTCACTGGAGATGAGCGATGCTTCAAGCATAGGAAGATGCACTTGTTCGCGTAGCAGCATGAGCGCAATAGTATTTATCGTCAGTGCGGCGATTCCGATGCTTGCAAGATAGTGATTTTTCTGACGCGAAATGTGTGCATTTCTCATATATTTCTCGTGTTATCAGGTAGATGTATGCGAGATAGGTGCGTTTAATTTTGTATCGCGCCTACTTGTGGCTGGTGCCAAGATGCAGCGGAGACTTGCGGCGGTGGGCAACGAGCGACTGGAAGCGCAGGCGAAGCACCATCAGGGCGGCCTCGCGCACAATGCTGCGCGACATCTTGGAAGCGCCAGCCACACGGTCGGGGAAGATGATCGGGATCTCGCAGATCCGCAGACCGGCCAGGAAGCAGCGGTAGTTCATCTCGACCTGGAAGGCGTAGCCGCTGGACTGAAGCCGATCGATATTCACCGCCCGCAGGGCATCGGTGCGGAAACACTTATAGCCGCCGGTGCAGTCGCGGATAGGCATGCCCAGCACCAGCCGGGCGTAGAGGCTGCCACCCTTGCTGATGATATGGCGCATCAGGCTCCAGTTTTCGGCGTGGCCGCCGCGAATATTGCGCGAGCCGAGCACCACATCGTAGCGGTCGGCGGCCAGGGCCAGCATCTGCTGCAGGTAGCAGGGCTGGTGCGAGAAATCGGCATCCATCTCGCACACAAAGCGGTAGCCACGCTGAAGGCCATAGCGAAAGCCCGCGATATAGGCCGTGCCAAGGCCCTGCTTACCCGCGCGCCGCAGCAGCTGGATGCGGTCGCTCTGCGCGGCCATGGCGGCCACAAGATCGCCAGTGCCATCGGGCGAGGCGTCATCCACCACCAGCACATCGAAGGCTGCACCCTGGGCCAGAACCTCGGCAAGCAATCGCTCGATATTGAGCGCCTCGTTGTAGGTGGGAATAACGACAAGACACGAGTGCGGCACGTCAATAGGGAACAGAGACGCTGGGGCAGGTGTGTAGCTGGGGGTTGAGCAATCGGTGTTCATCCTACGGCATCCTTTCTGTGCGACAGCGTGCCATCCATCAGCACATGCGACATCGCATCTTTATTTGGGTAGCTTTATGAACTCTTTCCTTTGTGGCTACAAATATTTGTCAGGCAAAATACTTGAGATTCCCTGACACCGTGAGTGTATCATAGCGGAGGCTCATGGTGATAGTCAATACTGTGAGGGAATTTATACATTATTTAATAATGGTAAATACGGTTTTACGGCTTCTCAATCGTATATACAAGGGTCGAGCAAAGCGGCCCTCGGCATACCCGCTTTAAAAAAGCACGGATGAATGCGGTTCTGTGAGCAAATAGAAGCAAAGCAACCGCAGATCGTTTCCGCATTATCGATTAAAAATGTGCAGAAACGTGACCTGATGCAAAATTCTACCGTTTGCGGCCCAAAGAAGGTATGGTACAATCTGCTCTGTTCCATACGAAAAAGATAACAAACCTATGCATTCACAGATCACCTTGTTGGTTGCGCTCCTGATCGGAAGCCTGGGCATTGTCGTACTCTGTGCATTCTGGCTGACCCGGCCTAGAAAGCCAGCGCCGCAGCTCAGGCGGCCAGCAGCCACCCAGGCCAAGCGCCCCGCTGCCGCCCCCGTGCACCAGGCGGCGGCGATACCTGCGCGCCCACCCGCCGAGCTTGCGCCACAGCAGTTTCTCGCCCAGCAGCTCTCCGCGCCGCCAGACCACCCGCCTAAAGGGCCGCGCAGCGCATCCTACGCGGCTGTCACCACCCTACTCACCCCCGCCGAGCAGTCCTTCCTGGCCGTGCTGCGCGAGGCCGCGCCCGACCATATGATGATCTGCCCGCAGGTGCGGCTGGCCAATCTTGTGCACCCAACCGCGCGTAACCGCAAGCAGAACCAGTACGATTTCTACCGCATCCAGGCCAAGTGTGTCGATTTTGTCCTATGCGACACGGCCACCACCGCACCGCGTCTGGTGATCGAGCTGGATGACCGCTCGCACGACCGGCCCGACCGCCAGGCCCGCGATGCGTTTGTGGACAGCACGCTGGGCGAGGTGGGCATGCCCATTTTGCATGTGCGCTGGCAGCGCAGCTACGACGCCCAGCAGATCCGCGAGGCCATCCGCGTCAAGCTGAACATGCGAACACAGCCCGTGGCAGCCGCCAGCGTCGCAGCAGCAGGCGCACCTGTGGCGGGCGGCTGGCTGACGCCGATCGCCGCCGAGGTGCGCGAGGTGGGCGCTGTGGTGGCGGTGCGCTGCCGCTCGTGCCTGCGCGACATGCCGCAGGGCGTGGCGTTCTGCCCGGCGTGCGGCGCTAGGTCAAGCTAGACGGCCCCTTGACACAGTGCCCAGGCACCGCACGCCAAGGGCTAAAGCGCCGCCAGCTCGGGCAGGATCTCGCGGCCAAACTGCGCGATAGTGGACAGGTCGTGGGCCATGGGGATGTCGAAGATCACGTGGTGGAAGCCTAGCCCCGCCAGCATGCGACATGTAGCTACGATCTCGGATGCGGACTGGCCGGGGAAGGTGTTGACCATGGCGGTCAGCTCGATCTCCTCGAAAGGGCGACCGACGGCCTCGCAGTGGCCGCGCAGCACATCCAGCTTGTGGCGCAGCACATCCGGCCCCGGCATAGCGAACAGGTTGCAGGCATCGGCGTACCGGGCCACCAGCCGCAGGGTCTTCTGCTCGCCGCCGCCGCCCACTAGGATGCGCGGGCGGGGCCGCGAAATCGGCTGGGGGTGGCACAGTGGGTCTTCGAGCGTGTAGTGCGCGCCGTGAAAGGGCGTGCGGTTGTCCGACCACATCTGGTGGGCGATCTGCAGGGTCTCCTCCAGGCGCTCGAAGCGCTCCTTGAGCGGCGGGAACGGGATGCCCAGGCTGCGGGCCTCGACATCGTTCCAGGCCGCGCCGATGCCCAGGTAGGCCCGCCCACCCGAGAGCACATCCAGGCTGGTCACGGTCTTCACCAGCACGCCGGGGTGGCGGTAGGCCGCGCCGGTGACGAGGGTGCCCAGCCGCACGCGCCGCGTGGCGGCGGCCAGGAAATTGAGCACGCTGTAGCCTTCGAGCATGGGGTCTTCAGGCTGGCCCACATAGCCGATCTGGAAGAAATGATCCATGGCCCAGATGCTGGCGAAGCCCGCCTCTTCGGCGGCTTGGCCTATCGCGATCAGGTGCGCACCGATCTGAGCGTCGCCGCCGGGCCAGAGAAAGCGTGAGATGGTCAGTCCAGCTCGCATGTCGTTGTACCCCTCTATGATACGCAGCCAAAACTCGTTTGGCAGGCGTAGTATACGACAGGCGAAGGATCTGTGCGAATAGCGCGGTTATCGTACTGAACCAAGAGATTTCGGGCAAGAATGGGGCTTTGCGCACTGATTCAGCGCTAAGCGCAGGGGATGAGCGGCCAAAAATACAAAAGCGCAGCGACAGCAGCGGCCTGGCCCATCACGCGAGGTGGGCGCGCGGCTGCCGCTGGCCATGATCCGCACCGCAGCGACGAGGCCGCGCGGGCCAAGGCTGGCTCACTTTTCCCAAACAGCAGCCTGCGGGCGCGGTCACTCCTCGTCGCGCAGGCGGTAGCCCACGCCCAGCTCGGTCATCAGGTAGTAGGGGCGGGCTGGCTCGCGCTCAATCTTGCGGCGCAGCTGGCCGATGTAGACGCGCAGGTACTGGGCCTCGGTGCCGTAGCCCGGCCCCCAGACCTCGGTGAGCAGCTGGCGGTGGGTGACGACCTGGCCCGCGTGGCGGATGAGCGTGCTGAGCATGCGGTACTCGATCGGCGTCAGGTGGACCTCGGCGTCGTCGACCCAGACGTGGCGGCGCACCAGATCGACGCGCAGCCCGCCGACGCGGAAGGCGGTGTCGGCCAGCGGCTGGGCGCTGCGGGCGTGGTGGCGCAGCGACACGCGGATGCGGGCCAGCAGCTCGCCGGTGCCAAACGGCTTGGTCAGATAGTCGTCCGCGCCCGCGTCGAGCGCGGCGATCTTGTCCTGCTCGCGCCCACGGGCCGAGAGCACGATGATCGGGATGCTGGCCCAGCTGCGCAGCTCGGCGATGACCTGGAGGCCGTCGATGTCGGGCAGGCCGAGGTCGAGGATGATCAGGTCGGGCTGCTCTAGCGTGGCGGCACGCAGGCCATCGCCGCCGGTCACCGCCTCGCGGTAGCGAAACTCGTGGGCCTGCAGGGTGGCGCGCAGGAAGCGCCGGATGGGGGCCTCGTCTTCGATCACCAGCACCAGCGGCTGGCTGCCTAGCTCGGTCATGCGGTCGCTCCTCTCGTACCAGATCGTGGTCTGTGCCTGCCAGCGGGCTAGGCATCTGCGCCAGCATGGAAAATGCCTGTCGGCTCATGGTATGTCGCGCCAGCAGCTCACTCGGCGGGCAGGGCGGGCGGCTGGCCATCCAGCGGGATGGTGAAGCTGAAAACCGCGCCGCCGCCGGGGCGCTGCTCGGCCCAGATCTGGCCGCCGTGGGCGTCGATGATGCCCTTGCAGATGGCCAGGCCCAGCCCCGAGCCGTGCAGGCTCGCGCCCGAGGCGCGGTAGAACTTCTCGAACACGCGGGCCTCCTCGCCGGTCGGGATGCCCGGCCCGCGGTCGGCCACCGCGACCCGCACCGCGCCCGCCTGCGGTGCCACGCCGATCGCGATCGGCGTGCCCTCGGGGGTGTGCTTGAGCGCGTTCTCCAGCAGGTTGACCAGCACCTGCTCGATCAGCACGCCGTCGATCGGCACCAGCGGCGTATCGTCGGGTATGGCCACATCCAGCGGGCGCGCGGCGAGCTGGGCATCCAGCCGGGTGAGCGCAGCGCCCACCACCTCCTCCAGCGGCTGCCACTCCTTGGCCACCGTGATCGCACGCGACTCGATGCGGGTCATGTCCAGCAGGTTGCTGACCAGGCGGCTGAGCCGGGCCGACTCGGCGAGGATGGCCTGGGCCAGGTCGGCGCGCACGTCCTCGGGCAGCGCGGGGCCGCCCTCGATCAGGCTGCTGGATGCGCCGGTGATCGTGGCCAGCGGCGTGCGCAGATCGTGCGAGACGGTGGAGAGCAGCGAGGCGCGGATGCGCTCGGTCTCGACCTGCACCTGGGCTTGGCGGGCCTCGTCGGCGAAGGAGAAGCGCTCGATGGCTAGGCCGATCTGGTTGGAGAACACCTCCAGCAGGCGGCGCTGGTCGGCCACCAGCAGCGAGCGCATGTCGCCCGCGCGCACGCCCAGCACGCCCACCGCCCCGCGCGAGGCCCGCAGCGGCACATAGAGCGCGCTGGCCAGCGGCAGGGTGTTGGTGCCGTGGCCAGCCATTTCGCCGTGGTCGAAGGCCCACTGGGCCACGCCCAGCTCGGATGCGTCGGGCGCAAAGATCATGCGGGTGGTGATGCCCTCGCCCCACCAGCCGCTCAGCTGGCCCCAGGGCTGAAGCCGCCCACCGCCCACCGGCAGCAGCAGCACGGCCTGGCACTCGAAGGTCTCGCTCACGTGCACCACGGTGGAGCGCAGCAGCTGCTCCATGCTGCGCTGGCTGACCAGGGCGCGGCTGAGCGCGTAGAGCGCGGCGGTGCGGCGCTCGCGGGCGGCGGCGGAGTCGGCGCGCTGGCGCAGCTGCACGGTGAGCGTGCTGAACACTAGGCTGACGGCCAGCATGGCCCCGAAGGTCCAGATATACTGCACATCCGAGACGGCGAAGGTGAAGAACGGGCGCACGAAGAAGAAGTCGAACGCGGCCACGCTGAGCAGCGAGGCCAGCACCGACGGCCCGCGCCCGAGCTTGGTGGATGCCAGCAGCACGCCCATCAGGTAGATCATCACCAGATTGGCCGACTCGAAGAAGGGGTGGGTGAAGGAGGCCAGCACGGTGCAGACCGCCACCACCAGCACCGACCAGCCGTAGGCGCTGGCCGAGCTGGTGGGGTGAAGCGGCACCTCGGCGATGGGCGGGGTATCCTCGGCCTCGTCGGTGATCACCTGCACGTCGATCCCGCTCACCTGGCGCAGCAGGTCATCCACCACCGACCCAAACAGCGCGTCCTTCCAGCGCGGGCGGCGCGGCCTGCCCACGATGATCCGGCTGACGTTGCGCTGGCGGGCGTAGGCCGCGATCTCGTCGCCCGCACGGGCCGCGCTGCGGGTGGCAGTCTCGGCCCCCAGCTGCTCGGCCAGGCGGATGGCCTGCAGCACGTGGTCGCGGCGGGCCTGGGGCAGGCGGGCGTGGGCGGGCAGCTCGACGTAGAGCACCAGCCAGGCCGCGCGCATGCGGCTGGCCATGCGCCGCCCGGCGCGCACCAGGCGCATGGCCTCGGGCGCGGGGCTGATGCAGACCAGCAGGCGCTCGCGGGCGGGCCACGGCTCGGCGATGGCCTTATCCTCGCGGTAGTCCTGCATCTGGGCGTCCACCCGCTCGGCGGTGCGGCGCAGCGCCAGCTCGCGCAGAGCGATCAGGTTGCCCTTGCGGAAGAAGCTCTGGGCGGCGCGCTCGGCCTGCTGCGGGATGTAGACCTTGCCCTCGCGCATGCGCTGCAGCACCTCGTCGGGCGGGGTGTCGATCAGCTCGATGCTGTCGGCGCGCTCGATCACCACGTCGGGCACCGTCTCGCGCACCTGCACGCCGGTGATCTGGGCCACCACGTCGTTCAGGCTCTCGACATGCTGCACATTCACCGTGGTGTACACGTCGATCCCAGCATCGAGCAGCTCCTCGACGTCCTGCCAGCGCTTGGCGTGGCGCGAGCCGGGCGCGTTGGTGTGGGCCAGCTCATCCACCAGAATGAGCGACGGGCGGCGGGCCAGGGCCGCGTCGATATCAAGCTCGGCCAGAGTCACCCCGCGATACGCCAGATCGTGGCGGGGCAGCACCTCCAGGCCATCCAGCATGGCCTCGGTCTCGCGCCGCCCATGGGTCTCCACCACGCCCGCCACCACATCGGCCCCGGCGGCCCTGCGCTCGTGGGCCTCGGCCAACATGGCGTAGGTCTTGCCCACCCCCGGCGAGGAGCCAAAGAAGATCTTGAGGTGGCCCTGCGACTGGCGCTGGGTGTCGGCCTGCACGCGGGCCAGCAGCGCATCGGGGTCGGGGCGCGCGTATGTCATGTCATTCCTCGCCATACCTCCCCTACGCGGGGCAGAACACAAGCGATCTCCTCCCTCGCACAGCGGGAGGAGAAAGGCAGCGCAGGCCATCAGGGCGCGGTCGGGCTAGGCTAGAGCTGGATCTTGCCATCGAGCGCCAGGTTGAGCTTCAGCACGTTCACGCGCGGCTCGCCCAGCACGCCCAGCTGGCGACCCTCGGTAGCGCGGCCCACCAGCGCCTCCACATCACCCTGGCTCAGGCCGCGCGCGCGGGCCACGCGGGCCACCTGGTACGCGGCGGCTGCCGGGCTGATGTGCGGGTCGAGGCCGCTGGCCGAGGCCGTGACCAGATCTATCGGCACGGGCTGGCTGTTGCCGGGGTCGGCGGCGCGCAGCGCGTCAATTCGAGCCTGGGCGGCCTGCACCAGCGCCGGGTTCAGCGGGCCGTAGTTCGAGCCGGACGAGCCGGTGAGGGTGGCGGCGTTGAACGCGGTGTAGGGCGCGGGGCCGGTGGCCGAGAGCCGCCCCCAGAAGTACTGCGGCGCGCTAAACTCCTGGCCGATCAGCTCCGAGCCGAGCGCGCGGCCCTGCGCATCGCGCATGATACTGCCATTTGCCTGGTAGGGAAACAGCACCTGCGACAGGCCGGTAATGAGCAGCGGGTAGATCACGCCCGTGATCAGCGTGAGGATAGCCAGCGAGACGATGGCCGGGCGAATATGGCGTGTGAGATTCATTAAAAATGCTCCGAGAAAGCTATGCCATCTGTGAAAATACAAACGATAGAACAACAATGTGCTCCTTGCTCCCGCAGGCAGAGCGCCGCAGCGAGCGAGCCTCTGTGCCTGATGCAGCACGGAAATCAAACCCACCTGGCCCATGCGGCGAAGGTGCCGCTCGTGCAAACTGGCCATATGCACGAATGTCAGCCGCCAGGGAACAGCATAGGAACGCCCAAAATTGGCGTCCAGGGGCCACTCCCCTGGCGGGGGTTCAGGGGCGCGGAGCCCCTGACGCCGCCCGCGTAGGGCATCCACCCACCAAACAAGAGGAGCCATCCTCATCGGAGCCGCGCCCGGTCGGCCCGACGCAGAAACAACCCCAAAAGGAACACCCCGATACCGAAGCCCCATCAGACCCAGCCCAGCGCGGCCAGCAGCATATCGATCAGCTTGATGCCGATGAAGGGCACCACGATCCCGCCCACACCGTAGATCAGCAGATTGCGCTGCAGCAGCTGGGCCGCGCCTATCGCGCGGTAGCGAACGCCGCGCAGCGCCAGCGGGATCAGGAAGATGATGATCAGCGCGTTGAAGATCACCGCCGACGCGATCGCGCTCTGCGGGGTGGTCAGGCCCATCACGTTCAGGTGATTCAGCACCGGGTAGGTGCTGGCGAAGGCCGCCGGGATGATCGCGAAGTACTTGGCGATATCGTTGGCGATCGAGAAGGTCGTCAGCGCGCCGCGCGTCATCAGCAGCTGCTTGCCGATCTCCACCACCTCGATCAGCTTGGTCGGGTTGCTGTCCAGGTCGACCATGTTTCCGGCCTCTTTGGCCGCCTGGGTGCCGCTGTTCATGGCCACCGCCACGTCGGCCTGAGCCAGCGCCGGGGCGTCGTTGGTACCGTCGCCCGTCATGGCCACCAGCCGCCCGCCCGACTGGTACTCGCGGATGAGCTTCAGCTTGGCCTCGGGCGTGGCCTGGGCCAGAAAGTCATCCACCCCGGCCTCGGCGGCGATCGCGGCGGCGGTCAGCGGGTTGTCTCCCGTGATCATCACCGTCTTGATGCCCATGCGCCGCAGCTCGGCGAAGCGATCCTTGATGCCGCCCTTCACGATGTCCTTCAGCTGCACGGTGCCCAGCACGCTGGGGCCGTCGGCCACCACCAGCGGCGTGCCCCCGGCGCGGGCGATCTCCTCGACGGTGGCGCGCACCTCGCCGGGCAGGCTGCCGCCGCTCTCGGCCACGTAGCGCTCGACCGCATCGACCGAGCCTTTGCGGATGCGGTTGCCGTTCAGGTTCACGCCGCTCATGCGCGTCTGCGCGGTGAAGGGCACGAACTCGGCCTTCAGCGCGTGGATGTCGCGCTCGCGGATCTGGTAGCGGTCCTTGGCCAGCACCACGATCGAGCGGCCCTCGGGGGTCTCGTCGGCCAGGCTGGAGAGCTGGGCGGCGTCGGCCAGCTTGGCCTCGCTCACCCCCGGCGCGGGGATGAAGGCGGTGGCCTGGCGGTTGCCCAGCGTGATCGTGCCGGTCTTGTCCAGCATCAGCACATCCACATCGCCCGCCGCCTCGATGGCCCGCCCCGACATGGCGATCACATTGGCCTGGATCATGCGGTCCATCCCCGCGATGCCGATGGCCGAGAGCAGCCCGCCGATGGTGGTGGGGATGAGGCAGACCAGCAGTGCGACCAGCACCGTCACTGTCACCGGCTGGCCCTGGCCGTTGGCCGCCACGCTGAACAGCGAGAAGGGCAGCAGCGTGCAGACCGCCAGCAGGAAGATGATGGTGAGCGCGGCCAGCAGGATGTTCAGCGCGATCTCGTTGGGCGTCTTCTGCCGCTTCGCGCCCTCGACCATGCTGATCATGCGATCCAGGAAGGTCTCGCCGGGGTTGGCGGTGATCTGCACCACCAGCCAGTCCGACAGCACCCGCGTGCCGCCCGTCACCGCCGAGCGGTCGCCGCCGCTCTCGCGGATCACCGGGGCCGACTCGCCCGTGATCGCGCTCTCGTCCACCGACGCCACGCCCTCGATAGCCTCGCCGTCCATCGGCACAATGTCGCCTGCCTCCACCAGCACCACGTCGCCCTTGCGCAGGCTGGCCGCGCTGGTGCTGGCGTAGCGCGCGCCGTGGCGCGGCTCGTCCAGCTTCTTGGCCGCCACGTCGCGGCGGGCGGCCCGCAGCGTGTCGGCCTGGGCCTTGCCGCGCCCCTCGGCCATGGCCTCGGCGAAGTTGGCGAACAGCACCGTGAACCATAGCCAGATCGCGATAGTGAAGATGAAGCTCGGCGCGGCCTCGCCGGGGCCGACCAGGGCCTGCAGCCACAGCGCCGTGGTCAGCGCGGCCCCGATCAGCACCACAAACATCACCGGGTTGCGCACCTGGGCGCGCGGGTCAAGCTTTCTGAATGCGTCGAGCGCCGCGCGCCGCACGATCGGCGGGTCGAACAGCGGCCGCGCCTGCGAAGAGTCGTTCATCACTGCACCACCATCAGCATATGCTCAACAATCGGCCCGAGCGCCAGGGCCGGGATAAACGTCAGCGCCCCCACCAGGATCACCACGCCCACCAGCAGGGCCACGAACAGCGGGCCGTGCGTGGGCAGCGTGCCCGGCCCCGCCGGGACCAGCTGCTTGCGCGCCAGCGCCCCCGCGATGGCCAGCGTGGGGATGGCCAGCCAGTAGCGCGAGAGCAGCATGGCCAGGCCCAGCGCCACGTTGTAGAAGGGGTTGTTGGCCCCCAGCCCGGCGAAGGCCGAGCCGTTGTTGTTGCCCGCCGATGAGAAGGCGTACAGCACCTCGCTCAGGCCGTGCGCGCCGGGGTTGTAGACCGAGGTGTAGCCCACGCTCTGGTCGTACAGCGCGCCCCGGCCCCAGGGCGTCGCCACCGCCACCGCCGCGCCGATCAGCACCACCGCAGGCGGGATGAGAATGATCAGCGAGGCCATCTTCATCTCGTAGGACTCGATCTTCTTGCCCAGGTACTCCGGCGTGCGCCCGACCATCAGGCCCGAGATGAACACCGCGATGATCGCGAAGGTGAGCATGCCGTACAGGCCCGACCCAGCGCCGCCGAACACCACCTCGCCCAGCTGGATGAGAAACATCGGCACCATGCCGCCCAGCGGCGTATAGCTGTCGATCATCGAGTTGACCGAGCCGTTCGAGGCGGCGGATGTCGCCACCGTCCACAGCGCCGAGTTGGCGATGCCGAAGCGGGTCTCCTTGCCCTCCATATTGCCGCCCGCCTGCTCCTCGCTGGCGGCGGCGTCCACGCCCAGCGCCGCGATGCGCGGGTTGCCGCTCTGCTCGGCCCAGGCCGCGCCGCCCAGCAGCGCCACGAACACCACGGCCATGGCCGCGAACACTGCCCAGCCCTGCCGCGTGTCGCCCACCATCTTGCCGAAGGTGTAGCACAGCGCCGCCGGGATGAGCAGGATGGAGAGCACCTCGGCCAGGTTCGACAGCGGCGTGGGGTTCTCGAACGGGTGCGCCGAGTTCACGTTGAAGAAGCCGCCGCCGTTGGTGCCCAGCTGCTTGATCGCCACCTGCGAGGAGGCCGGGCCGAGCGGCAGAGTCTGGCTCGTCACCGCCGCGCCGTCGGCGGCCTGCTGCTGCTGGAGCAGCGGCACATCCTGGTAGGCGCTGAAGGTCTGCACCACACCCTGCGAGGTCTGGATGAGCGCCAGCGCGACCGAGAGCGGCAGCAGAATGTAGATCGTCGAGCGGGTCATGTCGACCCAGAAGCTGCCCAGCGTCTGCGCCGAGCGCCGCGAGATGCCCCGGATCAGCGCCACCAGCACGGCCATGCCGGTGGCCGCCGACACGAAGTTCTGCACGCCCAGCCCCAGCATCTGCGTCAGGTACGAGAGCGTGACCTCGCCGCCGTAGCTCTGCCAGTTGGTATTCGAGATAAAGCTCGCCGCCGTGTTGAAGGCCAGGTCGGGCGTGGTCGCGCCCAGCGCCTGCGGGTTGAGCGGCAGCGCGGCCTGCGCGCGCTGGAGCGCATAGACCACCACGAAGCCCAGCAGGTTGAACAGCAGCATGGCCACGGCATACTGCTTCCAGTCCATCTCCTCATCCTCGCCGCTGCCGAACATACGGTAGAGCAGCCGCTCGAACGGGCCGAGCAGCCGGTTGAGCAGGGCCGGCTCGCCAGCGTAGATGCGCGCCATGTACCAGCCCAGCGGCTTCACCAGCGCCAGCAGGATGACCAAGAAGATCACCAGCTGCATATATCCATACGGTGTCATCAGAATAGCTCCGGTCGCAGAAGCGCCACAAACAGATAGGCCAGCAGCACCAGCGCCACCACGCCGCCGATCAGAACCACCATCGCATCACCTCTACAGCTTCGCGCACAGCGCCACCAGCCCCCACGAGAGAGCGAAGAACGCTAGCGCCAGCCCAACATACACAAGATCCACAGCCGCCTCCCGCTACACGTCCTGGTCAAGCCAGAACTCAATATCCGTCAGCACCACCAGCCCCAGAATGCCCACCACCGCGCAGTGGATAACCATGGCCAGCGTGTTAAAAGCCACATGGGCCGAGGCATCCTGAAACCACTGGTAGCACGCCGTGCCGCCGACCGCCATCGTCCAGGCCATCCACAGGCCCAAATACAGGCCATGATGCCGCATCAGGTACTGCACGACGACCCTGCCTTTCCCTTCATAGCGCCGCCCCGCTCGCGGCGTCTCGTCACGCTCGTATCATAGAGGTTTTCGCGTGAAGAAGGGATCAAGAAGCGTAATGAGAGGATAAAGATGGCATAAAGAGGGAGTGTTCTTGTAGGGATATGTAGCAGGGCTGCGCCGATGGGTAGATATGGAGCGAGTCGCGGTGCTATCTCAAAAGACAGAGCTATCTAATAAAAATATCCGTCATCACCATCGCCGGAAGCTTAATCACCATCGCCGGAAGCTTAATCACCATCGCCGGAAGCTTAATCACCATTATTTACCACAAAAACGTATATCTCGGCAGAACAATCATTGCAAACCTATGATGGTGATTCCGATAGGGCGGGTACCCTGTGCGGGCGGCACCAAGAGCTACGCGCCCTCACATGCTGTCACTTTCTTGCGCAGGGTTACACCCTCAACAGGTGTCACGTTTTTGTGCGGGGCTTCTCGATGCGGCATATGACGAAAGAACGGGTGCCAAGCTATGCACCGCATGTGAGATTGAGAGTCTCATCCACCTGGCCCATGCGGCGAAGGTGCCGCTAGTGTTTTGCTGGCCATATGCACGAACACCAGCTGCCAGCATTCGGCATGGGAATGCTTCAAATTGGGGGTTCGAAGGGGGCGACGCCCCCTCGTGGGGTTCCGAGGGGCTGGCCCCTCGGCGCCGCCCGCGCAGGGCATCCACCCACCGAACACGTACCACCGCTATCGCTGATGGGAAACACCTCGAAAAAGTGACACCATGTGAGGGGTGTAACCCCTCGCGGGGTTCCTAGGGGCTGGCCCCTAGGCGCCGCCCGCGCAGGGCATGCACCACCAACCACCTACCACCGCCATCACGGATGGGAAACCCATCAAAAAGTGACACCAGGTGCGGGGATGGCCCCTGGAGGCCAATTTTGGGCGTTCCTATACCGCTCGCTAATGGCTGATATTCGTGCACATGGCCAGTTTGCGCGAGCGGCACCTTCGCCGCATGGGCCGAGCGAGAAAAGGCTCCCTCTTCCCTTGGTGTCTTGGTGGTAAACGTGCTTCGCGTCTTCGCGTCTTCATGGTATTCGTCCCTCTTCTTCCCTTGGTGTCCTGGTGGTAAACATGCTTCCCAGCCTTGTGCGGTGCGCTACAATGGGCCTACTGGAAATATCAAGAGCATAAGGCGATAGGCATGCACACCCCAAGCACCCCCGGCGATTTCCCCGCCAACCCGATTGAGAAGCCGGGCTACCGGCTGGAGTTCCACGACGAGTTCGCCGACGCCGCGCTCGATGAGCGGCGCTGGGTGCCGCGCTACCTGCCGCAGTGGAGCAGCCGCGCGCAGGCCGCGCCGCGCTACCAGATCCGCGACGGCGCGCTGGTGCTGCAGATCGCCCACGATCAGGCCCCCTGGTGCCCCGAGTTCGACGGCCCCAACCGCTGCTCGTCGATCCAGACCGGGGTCTACGCCGGGCCGCTCGGCAGCGCCGTGGGCCAGCACCGCTTCAACCCCGCCTGCGTGGTGCGCGAAGAGCAGCCGCCCCAGCGCACCTACACCCCGCAGTACGGCTACTTCGAGCTGCGCGCGCGGGCCGTGGCCCACCCCAGCAACCTGGTGGCGCTGTGGATGATCGGCTACGAGGACGCGCCGGAGCGCTCCGCCGAGATCGCGATCATGGAGATCAAGGGCTGGCATGTCGCACCCCAGCGCCTGCCGCTCGGCTACGGCCTGCACCCCTGGGGCGACGCCAGCATCACCGACGCCTTCTTCGAGGATGAGCTGCCGCTCGACGCCACACAGTTCCACATCTACGCGGCGGAGTGGACGCCCACGCACATCGACTTCTACCTCGACAACCAGAAGATCCGCACGCTGCGCTAGTCGCCGCAGTACCCCATGCAGTTCATGCTGGGCATCTACGAGATCCCCAGCCAAGATCCATCGCCCGAGACCCGCGCGGCAGACTACCCCAAAGAGTTCGTCATCGATTACTTCCGCGCCTACCAGCCCGACGGAGGGTACGCCCAATAAAAAAGCGGCGCAGCGCCGCTTCTCAGGATGCTGGCCGCAGCTGCGGGCCAGCGGCCAGCTTGACGCCGCCCCGCCATCCTGGGATACTACTAGGCACAAACCCACACCCAGGAAACGAGGAGCACCCCATGAGCATTGATTTGCCCATCCCCACGGCATTCACCGCCGCAGTCGCCACGCGCACCTACGAGATCGCGCGGGCGGGCACGCCCAGCACGCTTGTGGTCGAGATCGGGCAGCCCATCCAGGATGTGCCCACCGTGAGCGGGTACGACTGGCGCTGCCCTGTGCGCATCAGCGAGGGGGGCGTGACCCGCGACCTGCGGGCCTGCGGCGTGGACTCGTTCCAGGCGCTACAGCTTGGCCTGCAGGTGGCGCAGCAGGAGGTGGAGCAGGTCGCCGCCGAGCCAGGCGCGGCAGTCGCGCTCTTCGGCGAACCGCTGTAGGCGCTGGAATGGCACCAACCGCACTGCGAGGAAAGAACGAACAAGAGGCGCACGCTGCCGAAGGCGTCGGCGGCGTACCACGGCGCGAAAACCGTTTACCACCAAGATGCCAACACACCAAGGGGACAAACGACGCTACAACAGGCGCGGAGCCATGCGGGAGGCCGACCCACGCGCTGCCTGCGGTCGCCCCGACGCGGGCGATGCGTGGGCGCGAGGGTGCCACAGGGCCGCTCGCCGCACGCGCTGCGCCACAGCTTCGTCACGCTGGCCATCCGGGGCGGGGCCAGCGTCACCCAGGCCCAGGCGGCGGCCCGCCACAAGGACCCGCGCACGACCATGCGGTATGCGCATGACTTGCAGAACTTGGATGATAACGCGGTGGATTATGTGAAATTCTAGTACGAGAACGCATGGGGGCTGTAAGCGCATCTTCACTGAGCACGCCAGTGGTGCCCAGCGGGATCGTCCTGAACTGAAGGCCACTCTAGACTATCTGCGCGCGGGTGACACGCTGCAATCGCAACAGGTCGAACTGCGTTGCTTACCGAGCAGATCGACACGGCCACCGGCGGTGGCTGCCATCTTCCACCTGTTTGGTGCGCTTGCCGCGTTCGAGCGGGCGGTCATCCGCGAGCGGACCAGCGCAGGATTGCAGGCCGCACGGGCGCGCAGTGAGGCGGGCGGGCGGCCCACCCACCGCACCGCGCGCGATCTCCAGATGGCGCGCCATATGTTCCCGTCATCTACCCGGTGGCCGCAGCGGGATCATAGAAAACCGTGAGCAGACCCAGCAAGGTATGAAAGTGGGGGGGCTTTACACGATTCCGCTTAACCGGATTTTCCGTTCCATTGCTCCCGGACCCCCTAGGTCGCATCCGTTGGTGCAGGAGCCTGGGTTATCGGGGTCAAGGTGCTCAGGATATTCGCCGTTTTCGCGTCGATCTCGAGCTGTCCAAGCACCAGGCCCTGCACCGTGGACCACGCGCTGACCAGATGGAGGGGCGACCGGGCAATGGCCGCATCATGCGTCCGGCGCAAGGTCTTGCCATCAATGGCGACCACATCATCGGGGAGGTGCTGGCCAAGCGCGTGGACCCAGGCACGAAAACACGTTTGGAAGGCCACCGGATCAAGGCGGGCAAACATCCGGGCAAACGTATCATGCGAGGGGATGCCATTGGGCAGGTCTCAAAAGGTGCGCAGCCAAGCCGCTTTGTCGGTACCAAAATCGGCAATATCAACCCAGGTATCCGCATTGGCGACCATGGCGCAGAGCGTAATCGTCAAAATGTCCGTCAGGAGATGGCGCTTACAACGATCAATGCGCGGGTCTGGCAGATCAGAGAAATACACACTTATCGTTGTTGGTAGGCCCATCATCCTATTCCTTTCAGTACCGCACATTCATTGCTGTTCATACGAGATCATACCATAAACGGCTGATTCATAATGCGTTTGCCCTGAAGTACTAGCTAATCGAAAACCAAGCGCACATTTTTAACTTGTGATTTTATTGCAAATCCTATTGCATTGTAAAGGGCATTAAGCTCATCGATTGTTGATTCCTCTTCATACCACCATGTGTTTACAGGCTTCTTTACCTTGAATAAATTAATCAACATTCCCACATCATGATATAGTAATAGCGCATCTGTCCATGTGCTGTCTAACATATCTATCATATGAATAAACTCATCTTCACTAATATTTTCATGTGGGTTCTCTTCAATGTATCTTGAATAATCGTTTTTACCATAATCCCACAAATAAGGGTAACAAGAGTGGAATAAACGATGAGTGCATTGATTAAGAATATCCATAGTTATATTCATGGAATATATCCATTGAGTAATTTGATCTTCCGAATCATGATCGCTATCTCCGCTAAAAAATACCGAAATTGGTACTATAAATGAATTCAAAGCCCTGCCAGCGTACGCATTCTCATTCAACATGATATCAATGAATTCGCCTTGATCTGTTTCAAGCATAGCAGTCACACCCATAGAAGTCTCCTTGTTTGAAAGTATAATAGGTCTGTATTATGGTATTTCAATCCCACCTTTTTGCTGAAGTTTTTGGCGGGCACGATTGTCTATATTATTAGATTCTAAAAGATATGTTAAAGGAAGATGTGCTTTTGATTCTTGGACAACATTATTTATGGTTTTATCAGGGATAGGACCTACAGACCATTTTACTTCTATGTAGTTAATAGTACCAAAACCATTCACCTGAAGATCAAAGTATTTCGCAGTAGAATTAGCTCTGCTAAGCATGCCCATCCTCGCATAATATATAGTTCTTTCAGCCTCGAATTTACGGCCCATTAACTGATATTTTCGCCAAGGAACTGTGTTGGATTGTGTTTGAGCATTGTTTAATTGGCTTATTTGACCTTGTATACCTTGAATATAATGATAAGTTTGTAAGTCGGCAATGATATTGTTGGTGTTTCTCCCTGGCGCATTATATGGACCTACATCTCTAAAATAAAAATGAGAATCTTGCGCATCCGATGTTGTGTCCGTTGCGCATGGCGGAATAGGTATCGATGAAGCAACAATCAGCCCAGCCGTGATACCTGCTGCAATCTTCGCACCGCGCCCCAACCCAGAGGGAGGCTCACCTGGACCTTCATTATTTCCCTCAGGCATAAGAACAAGGGTCGTATCATCTTTCGTGCCTGTATCTGTTGAAGGCGGGGCGCTCGGTTGGAACGAATTGATCAGGTTTTGAACCGGTGGTACAAGGCAGCTTTGTTGGGCGCACTCAACCGCTTTCGCCGTTGCATAGACGCCCAACGCAAGACCACCAGCAAGTAAGGTATAGCCAATCGCGGCACATACAATGGTATCGATAACGATACCAAGGATACACCGCCCGCTCGGGTCGGTGAACCCCGTCGGCTGGTTGTAGGCGTACATGTACGGCGCGAGGCTGGCGGGGCTGGCCGGGTCGCCCGCGTAGGGGTCGACGCTGGCGAAGCTGCCGCTGGCGGCATTGTACCACCGCGCGCGCAGGTGCACGCTGCTGCCCTGCTGGAGCTCGCCCGTGAAGCCGAAGCGGGCGACCGCGCCGCGCTCCACCTGGCCCCACGGGTCGTCGTCGATGCTGCTCAGGGCCGCGCCGGTGTCGCTCGTGGTCAGGCGCACGCTGCCCAGCGCGTCGGCGGCGTACCACGTGCGGGCGGTCGTGCTCACCTCCGCCAAGCGGTCCGCGCCATACACGTAGTCCGTCCCCAACGTCTGTATGACCTGCGGCAGCGCCAGCGCCACGTCCTGCGTGTACGTGATCGTCCCGCTCTGCATCAGCACGCCGTCGCCGTTGTACCGCTGTGTCACGCCGTTCAGCGCGATCACGCGGTCGAGGTCGTCGTAGCCGTAGGTGGTGGTGCCGTCGCTCGTCAGGCGGCCCTTCAGGTCATAGGTCCAGCCATCGACTTGGTTGGCCGCGTTGTAGGTCTTGCCGCCGTCGGTGCGGTTGCCCACCACGTCGTAGCGATAGGTGTAGTCGGTCCCGGTGCTGGCGTCGGCTGTTTCCAGACGCCCCAGGCCGTCGTAGGCGTAGTCAATCGTGCGGCTGTGGTCGGGCAGGGTCTCGCGCACCTGGGTGCGCTGGCCCAGGGCATTGACCGTGTAGCCGAAGCTGGCCAGCGTCACGTTCGTGCTGGTCTGCGTGGTCGTCAGCGTGCGCAGCCGGTCGGCCCCGTCGAAGCCGTAGGTGGTCTGCGTGCCGTTGCCGCGCTGCACCGTGTCGGGCCGCCCCACGGTGTCGTAGCGGTAGCTGGCTGGAGGCGCGATCCCATCTGACCGAGCTATTCACCAGCGCCGGGCTAGAGAAGACCCTGGCCCAGCACCGCGCGCCGCACGCGCTGCGGCACCGCTTCGTCACGCTGGCCATCTGGGGCGGGGCCAGCGTCACCCAGGCCCAGGCGGCGGCGCGCCACAAGGACCCGCGCACGACGATGCGGTATGCGCACGATTTGCAGAATTTGGATGACAACGCCGTGGATTATGTGAAGTTTTAAGGGAGGGAGAGCGCGGTGGTGATGGTGGTGAGGCGCATGCTGCCCAACTCATCGGCGCGCTGGGGGCGGGTGGGATGGATCACACTGTTGAGGGTTATTACCTTGATGGAGATGCTCTTTGGCTTTTGGCCTCCGTCCACGCGTCCAAATCATGCATTGCCTGCCAAAAATGCTTGTTTGTCTAAGCCAATAAACGATTATATATTCTGCTCAGCAATCAAAGTTTAATCAATCTGATGATATCATTCCATATGCTTGATATATCTTCTTGAGAATACACACTGTAATGTATCTCCTCCTTTATTATCATATCTATAAGTGTGCGGCTGATCTGGTTCCTTTGTAATAAAATAGGATTTTCTGTTACTAGATCATATTTACAGAGATAACCAGGTGTGTCTGTATCATTCAAAAATAACCATGGTATATCAACCGGAAGCAAAGACATACCTTTTGCTATATTAAAACATTTCACTAAATCATTTACCTGAGATATGATATTATCGTCCCTTAAATCGCCTTCCTCTGACGGTAAAACCCCGGAATATACATAACACAATATATCTGTGTTCTCCAATATTTTATTTTGAATAAACCTATCACCTAATATAGATCCTGACGATAATGTTATCTTGAAATTTATATCGTTATAATAAACATCTATGTTCCTTATAGTACCATAGTCGTAGGTTTCATAAAAATCATCGTGGTGATCTGATAAAGCTAGGAGTGTGGACACTAGTTTACTGATCGCCGTTGCCTCGATACGAGATCCATAAAATGATATTTTTTTCATATCACCCCACTATATATTATTCACCTGATTATAATAAACTACCCCATAGGTCTATGAGTTTCTGATACTCTTCTTCAGTGAATGTATCAAATCCCCTATATAAGTCAGTCCATTCTGGCAACTTAACCAATCCAGATTGACTCATGCGAGCGTTATCAAGGTTAAGAAATAAGGCAGGATCAGTAATAGTCCCATCTTCATTTCTAACAGCGAAGTGATGTCTACCATATTTACTCATTGGGTTAAATATCTTACCAGATTTTCCAATAGACCTCAGATAATCTAAATCATTATCAATAATTCTAGTTCCTCTAACATACTCTCGTGGATTACAACCAATAGCGTATGCTGTAGCAGCATATCCACATTCTATGGTCCCCTGGCCTCCTGGTATTGCGCGAACACGAAACGGATCACGTGCCTCCAGCACCTGCGGCCCATGCACCTGCTCTCCTGGGTCCATTGGCGGGGTGCGGAACGAGGACCAATCGAATGGCCCATTGAGGCTGAAGCCCTCCTGATCCGGGCAGGATGGCCCAGGCAGCGGGAAGCCCGAGACGATATCCTTTATTGACGGTTGGAGTGGCGTTGGCCCGCTGGGCGGAAGCTCAAGTGTGGGTGCGGGATCGGTATTCCCTGTATGGACTGGCCCCATCAACCCATCAAGCGAGAAGGGGTTCCCCGTTAGGGTATAGCCTTGTCCACCATGCAACACATAGGCCGTTCCACGGGCGAGGTTCGCACGATAGGTTTCGGCATTGCTATCCCCCGTATATTGCCAGATCGTTATCCCTCCCAGCACCAGGACAGAAGCCCCCAATGCGAGGGTTGTGCCCGCAACAACCCCAACAGCACACAGCGTTGCCGAAACGGGGTCAGCACACCGCCCGCTCGGGTCGGTGAACCCGGTCGGCTGGTTGTACGCGTACATGTACGGCGCGAGGCTGGCGGGGCTGGCCGGGTCGCCCGCGTAGGGGTCAACGCTGGCGAAGCTGCCGCTGGAGGTA
>WBOU01000002.1:300000-592342 GCA_009268125.1 Chloroflexia bacterium SDU3-3
GTCTACCCCTTCAACTTCGAGACGGATGATTGGCAGGCGCTCTGGCAGGAGCTGAAGAGCTACTTCGAGTTCTGGATCGCGCAGGGCGTGAAGATCTTCCGCGTGGACAACCCGCACACCAAGGCGTTCACGTTCTGGCAGTGGTGCATTGCCGAGCTGAAGCGCGAGCACCCCGACCTGATCTTCCTCTCCGAGGCCTTCACGCGGCCCAAGGTGATGTACCGCCTGGCCAAGCTGGGCTTCACCCAGTCGTACACCTACTTCACGTGGCGCACCACCAAGTGGGAGCTGCAGCAGTACCTGACCGAGCTGACCCAGAGCGAGGCGCGCGAGTTCTTCCGCCCTAACTTCTGGCCTAACACCCACGACATCCTCACGCCGCAGTTCTACGGTGCGCCGCGCTCGCTGTTCATCGCGCGCCTGGCGCTGGCCGCCACGCTCAGCGCCAGCTATGGCATCTACGGCCCGGCCTACGAGCTGCTGCTCTCCACCCCGGTGGCGGGCCGCGAGGAGTACATCGACAACGAGAAGTACGAGATCCGCGTGTGGGATCTCGATCAGCCCCATAGCCTGCGCCCGCTGATCGCGCAGCTGAACCGCATCCGCCGCGAGAACAGCGCGCTCCAGCGCAACGAGGGCATCCGCTTCCACCGCGTGGAGCTGGCCTACGCTGAGAACGATCAGCTGATCGCCTACACCAAGCAGTCCGCCGACGGCTCCAACCTGATCCTGGTGGTGGTGAACCTTGACCCGCACAGCGCCCAGGCGGGCTGGGTGCAGCTGCCGCTGGGCGAGCTGGGGCTGGCCAGCGATGGCCCGTTTTTTGCCCATGATCTGCTGCGCGATACCAGCTACACCTGGAGCGGCGAGTGGAACTATGTGGAGCTGACGACTGATCTGCCTGTGCATATCTTCCGGCTGCAGCGCGGCCCGCTGGTGCGCAATGTCGGCGACCACGTGTAGGGGGCAGAAATGACGCAACTGACATCGGCGTACGCGCTGCACGAGGCGCTGCGCCAGCCTTCGCTGGCCGAGGCGCTGCCAGCCTACATCCGCGAGCGCCGCTGGTTTGGCGGCAAGTCGCGCACGATCGCGCGCGCCCAGATCCGCGATGCGGTGCCCTTCCCTGCCAGCGCGCCGCTGGCCTACCTGTGCTTTGTGCAGATCTCCTACGCCGAGGGGCTGGATGACTGCTACCTGCTGCCGCTGGCCCGCGCCGAGGGCCTGCAGGCCGATGCGCTGCGCGAGGATATGCCCCAGGCGGTGGTGCGTTCGCAGGGCGATACCCTCGGCGCACCCGCAATCTTCGATGCGGTGTACGACCCGGCCTTCTGCCAGGCCCTGCTCGACGCTATCGGCGGTGCGGCGCGTGCGCCCGGCCTCTCGCTGGCGCTGGTGGCCGAGCCGACCAGCAGCTTCGCGCGGCTGCGCGGCCAGGGCGATCTGGCCCCGCGCATCTCCAAGGCCGAGCAGAGCAACACCTCGATTATCTACGGCGACAGGCTGATCCTGAAGCTGTTCCGCCGCATTGTGGCGGGCCAGAACCCCGATCTGGAGATCGGGCGCTACCTGACCGAGCAGGGCCAGTTTGGCCAGATCGCGCCGGTGGCGGGGGCGATCACGATCGAGGAGCAGGGCGCAGAGCCTGCGGTGCTGGGCATGCTCATGGGGTTTGTGCCCAACGTGGGCGATGCCTGGGGGCGCATGCTGGAGCTGCTGGGCGAGCTGCGGGGCCAGATCGGGCCTGGGCAGCAGCCCCCGCCCAGCGGCGACGGCGCGGCGCTCGCGCCCGAGGCCGAGCGGCTGTTCGCGCCCACCCTGGGGGCAGCGCGCACCCTGGGCCAGCGCACCGCCGAGCTGCACCTGGCCCTGGCCGCCCCCACCGACGACCCGGCCTTCGCCGCCGAGCCGTTCGGCGCGGATGTGGCCGCAGCCGATGTGGCCGCCATGCACGCCCTGGCCGACCGCGTGTTTGCCAACGCCCGCCTGTGGCTGGAGCGCCAGCCCGAGGCCGACCGCGCCGATGTGCTGGCCATCCTGGCGGGCGAGCAGGCCATCCGCGCCCGCTTCGACGCGCTGGCCAGCCGCCCGCTGACCGCGCTGCGCACCCGCGCCCACGGCGACTACCACCTGGGCCAGGTGCTGGCCCTGCCCGACGGCGACTTCGTGATTATTGACTTCGAGGGCGAGCCAGCCCGCAGCCTGGCCGAGCGCCGCGCCAAGCGCTCGCCGCTGCGCGATGTGGCCGGTATGCTGCGCTCGTTCGACTATGCCGCCGCCACCGCGCTCACCGGCGACGCCCAGCTAGAGTCTTGGGGGCGCTCGTGGTACGCCTGGGTCGCGGCAGCCTTCCTGGGCAGCTACCTGCGCACCGTGCAGGGCGCGGCCTTTATGCCGCAGCAGCAGGGCGAGTTCGACGTGCTGCTGGATGCCTTCCTGATCGAGAAGGCTGTGTATGAGCTTCAGTACGAGCTCGACAACCGCCCGGACTGGGTGCGCATCCCCGCGCAGGGCATCCTGCGGCTGGTGCAGTCCTAGGCTGTCGGGCGCAGGGTAGAAAAAAGGGCGGGATGGCTTCACTAGGCCACCCCGCCCTTTTGTATGTGTGGCGCTAGAGCAGGATGCGCGAGCGGAACTCGGGCACGCCCTGGCCTACGCCGCGCAGCACGTAGAGCGCGCCCGCGGTGGGGCCGTCCACATCCTTCTGGTTGCCGCCCGCTGTGGTCACATAGAGGTCGCGGTAGTCCGGCCCGCCGAACGAGCAGCTCGACACCTTGGGCACGGGGAAGCGGTAGCGCGCCACCTCGCTGCCATCCGGCGCGTAGCGCACCACGCAGCCGCCATCCCAGCGCGCCGACCAGATGTAGCCCTCGGCGTCCACCGTCAGCCCGTCGGGCAGCCCGCCGCCGTGCTCGGCCTTGGCGAAGGTGCGCTGGCCGCCGATCGCGCCGCTGGCCATGTCGTAGTCGAACTGGTAGACCTTCAGCGTGGTCGAGTCGGTGTAGTAGAGCTGGCTGCGGTCGGGCGCGAAGCCCAGCCCGTTGGTGCAGCCCACATCCTCCACCACCGGCGTGACCGCGCCATCCAGGTCCAGCCGGTACAGCCGCCCCTTGCGCGTGCTGGTGGGCATGGTGCCGCAGAACACCCGCCCGCTCGGGTCGGCGATGGCGTCGTTGAAGCGGCTGGTCTCCTCGCCCGCGATGCCGCCCAGCACCACCTCGCCCAGGCCGTCGCGCCAGCGCCGCACCACGCCGCGCTCGAAGAACAGCAGCAGCGAGCCATCGGACTGCAGCGTGGCCGCGCCCAGCTGCTCGGGCGACTCGAAGCACAGCTCGTGCTGGCCGGTGGCGGGCGTGTAGCGGAACAGCCTGCCGCTGGGGATGTCCACCCAGTAGACGCGCTGCTCGTCGGGGTGCCACATGGGGTTCTCGCCGGTCTCGCAGGCGTAGTCGGCGATAAGCTCGGGTTGAATTGTCATAAAAGATCGCCCCTTCAGGTCTTGCAAAATGATCAGAACATATGTATTATTCAACATAACGAGACAGAATGAACAGCGTGCACCTTAGCGAGGGGAAGGAGCGCGGATGCCATGACTGCCAACACCGTCAAGATACCACAAGCCGATGTGCTCTGGGATGTGGCCCGTGTGGCCGAGGCCGTGGCGCGCGGGGTCGATACGCCCGACGCGATCGCCAGCTACATTGGGGCCAAGGGGCCGCGCCAGGGCCACTACTACGCCCAGGCTGCCCGCATCCTGGGCTTGCTGGATGGCGAGGCCGCGCCGCACCAGCTGCGGCTCACGCCCTACGGGCGGGCCTTTGCCAGCTATAGCCGCGACAGCCAGCGCCAGGCCCTGCGCCGCCTGCTGCGCGACCGCGAGCCGACCCGCTCGGTGCTGGCGGCGCTGGCCCAGGGGCGCGCGCTCGATCTGCCCGGCGTCATCGCGGTGCTGCGCCAGATCGCCCCGCTGGCCGAGAGCACGGCCCGCCGCCGCGCCCAGACCATCGCGGCCTGGCTGGTGAGCGCCGACCTGGCCCGCTGGGCCGATGGCCGCCTGGCCTACCAGCCCACCCCGCCCCAGCACGCGCGGTTTTTCCGCACGGTGTAGCGGCGCAGCTCGCTAGCTGGCCCTGCGGGCGGCAAAATATCAGCTATTTACCATTGACATCTTTTTCGATTCGCGGTAATTCATAGGGTGTACACGGCTCTGGTGGTACAAAGCTTGCACTACCGGCCCTAAAACCCATCGCTATCGTGTAGGAGAGGAAGATGCTCTGGCTGATTTGGATCGTCATTATGCTTGCGGTGCCGGTGTTTGCAGGGATGAATGTCTGGCATCAGCTCAACCGTGAGTCGCTTGAGGTGAAAGCCGCCCAGGCGCATGCAGATGAGCGCATCTCTGCTTAGCAAGCGGTCAGGAGCAGATCGGATCGTTTGACTCTCGCAGATTGTTGGAGCAGTTGTTGATTCTCCCCAGGGCGCGCCGATCGGGCGCGCTTTTTTTTGCCCAGAACGGTGAGCAGCGCACTTCTGCAGATGCCCCGCCTTCTCTACAATGGTTGTATCTGTCGCAACCAAAGTGGAGAAACCGCAACATGGCGAAATCTGGGCTTTCTGGCGAGCGCATTGGCGTGGTGATCGGCGTGATCGCACCGCTGCTTGGCACGCTCTACGCGATTGTAGAGCTGTGGAACCGGCTAGTGACCTGGAACGATATCATTCTCATGCTGGTGCTGTATGTGCTCACTGGCGTGGGCATCACGGTCGGCTACCACCGCATGCTCACCCATCGCAGCTTCGAGCCGCACCCGGTGGTCAAGTTTCTCTTCCTAGCCTTCGGGTCGATGGCGGTGCAAGGCCCAGCCTACCAGTGGGCCGCCGTCCATATCAAGCACCACGCCCACACCGATGAGGAGGACGACCCGCACAGCCCGATCGCCGGTTTCTTCCACGCCCACGTCGGCTGGCTGTTCCTGAACGGCCTGAGCATCGCCGACGACTACGGCAAGTGGATGAAGAAAGACCGCATGGTGATGTTCTTCTCGCGCACCTTCCTGCTGTGGGTGGCGCTTGGCTACCTCATCCCCTTCCTGATCGGCGGCTGGCAGGGCCTGCTGTGGGGCGGTCTGGTGCGCACCTTCCTGAACAACCACGTGACCTGGAGCGTCAACTCGGTGTGCCACCTGTTCGGCAGCCGCATGTTTGAGACCAAGGACATGAGCCGCAACCATTGGCTGGTGGGCCTGCTGGCGTTTGGCGAGGGCTGGCACAACAACCACCACGCCTTCCCGCGCTCGGCCTTCCACGGCATGCGCTGGTATCAGTTCGATCTGTCCTCGTACATTATTATGCTGCTGGAGAAGGTGGGGCTGGTGAAGCAGGTCTGGCGGGTGCCGCAGGATCGGCTGCAGGCCCGGCTGGCGGGCGCGCCGGGGGCCACAGCGCTGGCCTCGGCAGAGGACTAGGCGCACAGTTGGCGCTGGGCGCAGGCGGGCGGGGGCTTCCCCCGCCCGCTTCTGCATGCCTAGAGCACCGGCTTCACCTCGGGCATGCGCAGGCCCGCCAGAAACGCGTCGGCGATCTCCAGATCGTCGGGCATCAGCGGGCGGCCCAGGTGCTCGGGGAGGGTACAGCGCACCATCTCGGGGTTGTCGCCTATCCGATCCACCGCCGCACCGATGCCCATCAGCTGGGCCGCATCGGCCTGGAATCGGGCGGCGGCGATCGGCTCGGGGTCGTGCCCGCCGATGTAGCACTCGGCCTGGTAGCGCAGCAGCCGGTCGAGCAGCGGGAAGAGCTGGCGGGTGGTCAGGCGCTTGGGGCCATGGTAGATGTCGTCGTAGAAGCAGTCGCCTAAAAACAGCACGCCCTCCTCGCGCACCAGCACCACGGTCGAGTCGTGGGCGTGGTCGCCGCCCACGTGGGCGAACACGCAGGTGATGCCGCCCAGATCCAGCTCGATCTCGCCCTCGAAGCCGATCTCGGGCGGCTGGATGACCAGCGCGCTGCGGTCGGGCAGCTCGGCCTTGATCATGTCGCGGCAGAACGCGATCTCGCGGCCCGCCTCCACGCGCTGGTCGAGCGCCTCGTCGCCCCAGTCGAGCCGGGCCATGGCCCGCATGATCCGCCGCGTCTCTAGGTGCGCGAAGGTGGGCAGGTTCAGCGTGGCCGCGCCGAACACGTGGTCCCAGTGCCAGTGGGTGAGCACCAGGTAGCTGGGGCTAGGAATGCCGCGCTCATCAAGGGCGGCCAGCAGCGCCTGCACGTGGGCGGGCGAGTTGCCCGCATCCACCAGCAGCGTGGCGCGCTCGCCCACCACCACGCCGAGCGCGGGGCGGTCGGTGGCCGAATCTGGCGAGAACCAGTAGACGTGGGGGGTGATCTGTTGGAGCGTCTGTTGCGTTGGCATGCTGCACCTCTAGCTGGCTACGGTCTCGCTGTGTACCGTATGTTGTAGCCAAAAAAGGGCGCTGGGTCAAGTGAAAAAGGGATGAGGAAGATTACAACTTTCGGTGGATAGGCACCCCTGGCGGGGATCGAACCCGCACCCACGCTGCACGCACATTCGCGTGTTGGCCAGCGGTCGGGCGGCTGTCAACGCGCTTCCCTACCGAGTTACACGGACGGGAGTTCCACCCGTCTAGGCTGGGTTTGCCGTTCGGTGCCTCTGGAATTGACCACCCGTGACCAGGTTATGCAATTGTCCTGCGCTCTTCCATTTAAGCTACAGGGGCCTATGGGGAAAGTATAATACGGCTGTCAAGAGTTCTAAAGGGTTCTTTATGGGTTAAGAAGAGGCACGAGCTTGGATTCCAAGCCCGCGCCTCTGGTGCCTATGCCTCGTTGTCGATCTGGGCGCGCTGCAGCTGGCCGCTGTAGTCCACGTACACCGACTTCCACTCGCTGAACGCGTCCATCAGCTGCGGGCCAGCCTCGCGGTGGCCGTTGCCGGTGCCCTTCACGCCGCCAAACGGCAGGTGGATCTCCGCGCCGATGGTGGGCGCATTGATATAGCAGATGCCGCTCTCGATGTCGCGCATGGCGCGGAAGGCCGCGTTGACATCGCGCGAGTAGATCGAGGCCGAGAGGCCGTAGGGCACATCGTTGGCCACGCTGATCGCCTCGTCGAAGTCCTCGACCTCGATGATGCTGAGCACCGGCCCGAAGATCTCCTCGCGGGCGATGCGCATGGAGCGCGTCACGCCGCCGAAGATCGTGGGCTGCAGGAAGAAGCCGTTGGCGTACTTGCCCTCGGTCAGGCGCTGGCCGCCGGTGAGCAGCCGCGCGCCCTCCTGCTGGCCGATCTTGATGTAGCTCTGCACGCGCTCAAGCTGCTTCGCGTTGATCAGCGGCCCCATCTCGGTATCGGCCAGCAGTCCGTCGCCCACGCGCAGCGCCGCAGCCCGCTCTACGATCCGCTTGGTCAGCTCCTTGGCCACGCCCTTCTGCACGATCAGGCGGCTGGTGGCGGTGCAGCGCTGGCCGGTGGTGCCGAACGCGCCCCACAGCAGGCCGGCCATCACCAGATCCAGGTCGGCGTCGTCCAGCACGATCATGGGGTTTTTGCCGCCCAGCTCCAGGCTCACGCGCTTGATCTTGTCGGCGGCCAGCTTGCTCACCAGCCGCCCGGTGGCGGTCGAGCCGGTGAAGGAGATCACCGGCACATCGGGGTGCTCCACCAGCGGCTGGCCCGCCGTGGTGCCGTAGCCAGTGACGATGTTCACCACGCCCTCGGGCAGGCCCGCCTCCACCAGGCACTCCACGAGGTTGTAGGTGCTGGCCGGGGTGTCCTCGCCGGGCTTGATCACGATGGTGTTGCCGCACACCAGCGCGGGCAGCATCTTCCACGAGGCGATGGCCATGGGGAAGTTCCAGGGCGTGATCAGGCCGCACACGCCCAGCGGCTGGCGGATGGACATCTGGAATTTGTTGGGCATCTCCGACGGCGTGGTGACGCCGTGCATGCGTCGGCCCTCGCCAGCCGCATACTGCGCCATGCCGATCGCCTCGACGATGTCGCCGCTGGCCTCGAACAGCGGCTTGCCCATCTCGCGGGTCAGGTCTTCGCTGTAGCGATCCTTGCGCTCCTGCAGCAGCTGGGCGGCGCGCAGCAGAATCTCGCCGCGCTTGGGGGCGGGTACCAGCCGCCATGATTTGTAGGCCTTCTGCGCGGCGGCGACGGCGGTGTTCACATCCTCCGCACCGCTATCCTGAAAGACGCCGACGATCTCGCGCGTGTCGGCGGGGTTGCGGCTCTCGAAGGTCTTGCCGCTGGCGCTCGCGACCCATTTGCCGCCGATAAAGTTTTGAAAGAGACGTGGCTCGGCCATGCTTCCGCTCCTCGTGGTTATCGCCAGGGTGCTCGCCCGCTGGCATCGTGCCCTGATTATAGCACGCGGCTTTTTTTCGCTAGGATGCGGTATGACTTGCGGAAAGCAGGAGAAAAATCCTACTAGTTTGTGTTTCGAAATATTGCTATAATAAAAGCGAACAATCTGTAAAAAGCATATATCATCATCAGGAGATGCCACGCCATGGAGCATTTTGATCGCTATCTCCCGCTTGACCTCACCCCCTACCCCGATCCCGGCGACGATCGCAGCGGCCCGCCGCTGAGCCAGGGCTTTGTGCTGATGATGATCGGCACGCTTGCCTCCGAGCACTGCGACGCCGAGATGCTGGCGGCGCTCGATCAGGTTGACTCCGATGCTTGGTACCTGGGCCAGACCCTTGAGAGCGTGCTCAACCGCTTCGAGGAGGCCGACCCTTCGCTGCCCGAGGAGATCGGCAAGACCATCTACTACGCGCTGCAGGCAACCTTCCGCTCGTTCGGCATCCAGACGCCGCAGGATGTGATCCAGACCCTGCCGAACATCTGGCAGCAGGTGACGCGCGGCAACAGCGGCTACTGGCGCGTGCTGGAGAGCGGCCCTGGCCACGCGCGGATCGAGGCGGCCCAGCCCTACAACTGCAACTTTGAGTTCGGCGCGCTTCAGGGCGCGGTCGAGGCCTTCAACGCGCGCAAGCTGAAGGCCGAGCACGCGCAGTGCCAGCGCCACGGCGCTGAGTCGTGCGTGTTCTCGCTCACCTGGGAAGAGTAGCGCATGGCAGACTACAAGCAGCTTTCCCCCGAAGACCGCACGCTGCTCCGCGCCATTGGCACCAGCCTGCGCCTGATCGTGCAGGGCAAGGACCACCAGTCGATCAGCAGCGATCGCCGCGACGAGCTGGGTGTGCTGGCCAACATGGTCAACCGCGTGGCCCGCGAGCTAGAGCTGAGCCGCGAGCGCGACCAGGCCCAGCGCGAGGAGATCGGGCGGCGCGTGGCCGAGCTAGAGCTGGCCAACGAGCGGCAGGAGCACCTGATCGCCACCATCCGCGAGATCTCCACCCCCACCCTGAACGTCGCCGAGGGCGTGCTGCTGCTGCCGATTATCGGCGCGCTCGACAGCGCCCGCGCCCTGCAGATGCTCTCCAGCCTGATGGAGGCGGCCTCTTCCATGCGGGCGCGCGTGGTGATCTTGGACATCACCGGCGTGACGGCGGTGGACACTCACATCGCTAATGTGCTCATCCAGGCGGCGCGCACCGTGCGGCTGCTGGGCGGGCGCACCATCCTCTGCGGCATCGCCCCCGAGGTCGCCCAGGTGATCGTGAGCCTGGGAATCGACCTTTCCGAGCTGGCCACCACCAGCGATCTGCGCTCGGCGCTGGCCATGAGCCTAAAAATGACCAATACCCCGTTTATATAGCCGATAGCGTGTAGCTTCTGCCCTGTGTTTCGCTCTTGTAGAAAGGTCTCCCCCATGGCACAGGCGAATGGACGGCGTACGTTTTTGAAGCAGGCGACGCTTGGGGCTGCGATCGTTGGGTTCGATCTGGCGAGCCGCAGCTGGGTCTCGGAGGCGGCGGCAGCCGAGCGGGCCGATGCCATCCCGCACCTGGATGGCGAGCTGCTGACCGACGCGGCCTCGCTGGCGGCGGTGGCCGAGGACTACGGCCATATCGTCACGCGTACGCCGCAGGCGGTGCTGCGCCCCGGCTCGGTGCAGGACATCGTGAAGATGGTGAAGTTCGCCCGACGCCACCATATCGCCGTGGCGGCGCGCGGCCAGGGCCACTCGACCTATGGCCAGCCGCTGGTCGACGCGGGCTTCGTGATCGATATGTCCACGCTCAGCCAGATCTGCTCCATCCGCCCGGCCTACGCGGTGGTCGAGGGCGGCGTGCGCTGGATCGACCTGTTCCAGGCCACGCTGGCGCAGGGCCGCATCCCGCCGGTGGCCACCGACTACATCGACCTGAGCGTGGGCGGCACGCTAAGCGTGGGCGGCATCGGCGGCGCGAGCCACAAGCACGGCCTGCAGATCGACAACGTGCTGGAGCTGCTAGTGGTCACCGGCGAGGGCAAGCTGGTCTCGTGCACGCCCACGCGCAACGCCGCGCTGTTCAACGCGGTGCTGGGCGGCCTGGGCCAGTTCGGCATTATCGTGCGCGCCACGGTCAAACTGGTGGCGGCCAAGGCCTCGGCACGCACCTACCTGCTCTCCTACGACGACATCGCGCTGTTCACCGCCGACCAGCAGGCCCTGATCGGCGATGGCCGATTTGACTATGTGGAAGGGCAGATCGTGGCCAAGGCGGGCGGCGGCTGGCAGTATATGATCGAGGCCGCGAGCTTCTACAGCGCGCCTAGCACACCCAACGATACGGCGCTGCTGGCGGGCCTGAGCTTCAACCCCGGCAGCCAGGCGATCGCCGACGTCACGTACTTCGACTTCCTCAACCGGCTCGCGCCGACGGTGGCCTTCCTGAAGTCGATCGGCGCGTGGTACCTGCCCCACCCCTGGTACGATGTGTTTGTGCCCGCGTCGCAGGTGAACGCCTACGTCGGCGGGATTGTGGCCAGCCTGACCGAGGCCGACACCGGCCAGGGGCCAGTGCTGATCTACCCCGTGAAGCGCGCGAAGTTCACCAAGCCGTTCTTCCGCGTGCCGAACGAGGAGGTGGTCTTCCTATTCGACATCCTGCGCACGGCGGCCACGCCCGAGATCGCGCAGCAGATGGTGGCCGCCAACCGCGCGCTCTACGAGCAGGTGCGGGCGCTGGGCGGCACGCGCTACGCCATCGGGGCCATCCCGCTGAGCCAGGCCGAGTGGGCGCAGCACTTCGGCGCGGCGTGGCCGCAGTTCCAGCAGGCCAAGGCCATGTTCGACCCCGACCACATTCTCTCGCCGGGCCAGGGCATCTTCTAGGTGGGCGGGCGAACCGGCGGCGGGAAAGGCTTCCCATCGCCGGTTCGCAGGCATTTCTAGTCCACTTGCAAGGATTCAAAACGTGTGGTATATTATGCCCCGATAGGCGGGTAGCTCAATTAGGCAGAGCAGCGGCCTCCAAATCCGCAGGTTGCAGGTTCGATTCCTGTCCCGCCTGCCACTCGAATACTGGAGCGATGGCCGAGTGGTTTAAGGCAGTTGTCTTGAAAACAACCAGACGCAAGTCTCGTGGGTTCGAATCCCACTCGCTCCTCCACTGAACACCAGTGGGTACAACAGAATGCACGGGGAGGTCGCATAGAGGCCTAGTGCGGTGGTTTGCTAAACCGCTAGGGGGGTAACCTCCTCGAGGGTTCGAATCCCTCCCTCCCCGCCACCTACACGAGAGCGCCCAGCAATGCTGCTGGGCGCTCTCTTTTGCCGCGCACCAAGCCATGCTATACTAGCCGCTGCTATGCCTGAACACGACGCTGCTGGCCGCTGGAAAGATAGATTCGGACACCTGGGCCGCCGCCAGATCGGCGGGCCGCTAGCCCTGGTGCTCTTCTTTGTGCTGGGCGTGCTGGCGGCCTTCCCCGCGCCGCTGCGCGCCCGCCCCGCGCTGGCCTCGATCAGCCCCGCCCCCGGCAGCACGATCTCCCCGCAGGCCGCGATCACGCTGCGCTTCACCCAGCCCATGGATCGGCAGTCGGTCGAGCGGGCGATCCTCATCTCGCCCGCCGCCGCGCTGCGTTTCCGCTGGGCCGAAGATGGCAGCGCGCTGACCATCGCGCCTGCCGAGCCGCTGGCCCCCGGCGCGCGCTACACGCTGAGCCTGGGCGCGCAGGCGCAGGGTCGGGGTGGCATGGCGCTGCTGCAGGGGGCGCAGGCCGTGTTCGCGATCGCCGCGGCGCAGGGCGTGCTGCTGGCCTCGCCAGCCCCCGGCGCGCGCGACACCACACCGGATGCGCCGATCAGCCTGCTCTTCAGCCGCCCGATGGTGTCCGAGGCGCAGGTGGGCGTGCCGCTGGCCTCGCCACCGCTGCAGCTTGACCCCGCCACCCTCGGCGAGGCGCTGTGGCTAGATGCCGAGACCCTGCTGTTTCGGCCCGCCGCGCCGCTGGCTGCGGGCACGACCTACACCGCCACGCTGGCTGCGGGCCTTCCCGATGCGGCGGGCGAGCGCGTGGCCACGCCCTACGTGTGGCGATTTAGCACCGCCGCCCCGCGTGTGCTGGCCGCCGCGCCGCCACTCGCCGCCCAGCGGGTGGCGCTGGGCGCGCCGCTCTCGCTCACACTGTCGCAGCCGGTGCCCTTCCCTAGCCCCAGCGCCACCCTGGTGATCAGCCCCTCGGTCGATGGCGCGTTCTCGCAGGCAGTCCTGCCCGATGCTACGCAGGTGATCACCTTCACCCCGGCGGGCGGCTGGATGCCCGATACCGCCTACAGCGCCGCCCTGACCCTTGGGGACGCGGCGCAGCCCGCCCAGCGCTGGGAGTTTCGCACCGCGCCGAGGCCGCTGGTGGCTGGGCGCTACCCCGGCCAGGGCCAGCCGCTGGCGCTGGGCCAGCCGCTACGGGTGATCTTCAGCACGCCAGTGGACCAGCGGGTGCTGGAGCGCGCCCTGCAGATCTCCCCGCCGGTCGAGGGCCTGGCTATCACCGCCAGCGGCAACGAGGCGCGGATCTCGGCGGCCTTTGCGGCGAGCAGCGCCTACACGCTCACGCTTCCGGCAGATCTCACCGATATGAACGGCGCGGCGCTGGGTGCGGCCTACGATCTGCGCTTCCAGACCGCCGAGGCGCCGCCATCGCTAGCGGCCCCAGCGGCGCAGGCCCATGTGCTGCGCATCCCGCCTGGCGCGCTTGGCCCACAGATCGCCAGCCGAAATCTGACGGCGCTCAGCGCCGCGCTGTATCGTCTGGATGCCGACTCGGCGGTGCGCATGCTGGGTTTCGCCGAGGGCGACTGGCAGTCGTTTGACCCGGCGCGCTACGGGCTGCCGCTGGTGCGCGGCTGGGAGGCGCGGCTGCGCGATGCGGCGGGCGGGCAGATTCTGGCGCTGGGCGAGCGCGGGCCGGTGCCTGCCGGGATCTACTACCTGCGGCTGCGCGCCGTGGGCACGCTGCGGCTCGATCTGCTGCTGAGCGTGTCGGATGTGGATGCGCAGCTGCGGCAGAGCCGCACCGATGCGGCGGTGTGGGCCACGGTGGGCGGCGCCCCGTCGGAAGGGCTGCCTGTGTGGCTCTACCGCGAGGGCGCGCTGGTGGCCCAGGGCGCGACCGGCGGCGATGGCGTGTTCCGCGCCCCCGCCGATGGCTCGGCGCGCCTGGTGGCGCTGGTGGGCGATGGCGGCCTGGCGCTGGGCGAGGCGGTGCTGCCCAGCCAGGCGCTGCCGCTGACCGCCACGCTGCTGACCGATCGGCGCGAGTATGTGCCGGGCGACCGCATCTACGTGGGCGGGTTTGTGCGCGGTAGCGGCCTGGGCGCTGCGCCGCCCGATGTGCTGAGCGGCACGCTCTCGCTGCGCAGCCGCGCTACCACCGAGCAGGTGGCCGCCACCGCCGCCCATGTGGGCGCGGGTGGTGTGATCAGCGCCAGCCTGGCGCTGCCGCCAGCGGCGCTGCCGGGGCGCTATATGCTGGCGCTGAGCCTGGGCAGTCAGCTGTTCACCGCCGATCTGGCGATTGCGGGTGACGCGCCGTCGCCCGATGTGGCGATCGAGCTGCCGCCTGCGGTGGCCTCGGGCCAGCCGCTGACGGCCACGCTGCGGGTGGAGGATGGCGGCCTGCCGCTGCCGCTGGCCCCGCTGACCTGGTCCCTGGCGCTGGGGCCCGACGATGCGCCGGGCCATGTGGTGGCGGCTGGGCAGGGGACGGCGGGCCTGGATGGCCGTCTAACCCTGGTGCTGTCGGACAGCGTGCGGGTTGATGTGCGCTCGCGCTACACCCTGACCGCACGGCTTGCCAACACCACCGTGCCGCGCCCGCCTGCGCTGGCCGCCGGGGTGGCTGCGCCCGCCGCTGCGCAGATCGGCATCCGCCTCGATCGCCGGATCGTGCCCGCTGGCCAGCCCTTTGATGTGGCGCTGGCGCTGACCGGGGCGGCGGGCGAGCCGCTGCCAAACCGCGCGCTCTCGGTTGAGCTCTCGCAGCTGCCCGATGGCGAGCTTCCATCTGGGCGGCGCACCCGCATGCTGGCCAAGAGCATCCGCACCCGCGATGATGGGACCGCCAGCATTACGCTCTCCGGCGGGCGCGGCGGTCTGTACGAGATCGCCGTGACCGCCGCCGATCAGGCTGGCCGCCCCTCGGCGGCGCGCGCCCATGTCTGGCTTGCGGGTGATGAGACGGCATGGCCAGCGGTGGCGGGCCAGCGGCTGCCGCTGCTGGCCGACCGCGCCAGCTACCGCGCGGGCGATGTGGCCCAGCTGCTCATCCCCGCCGACTTTCGCGCGCGGCGGGCGCTGCTGATCGCGCGGCAGGGCGACCGCATGGATGTGTCGGTGCGCGATGTTCGCCCTGGCGGCGTGATTACGGTGCCGCTCGGGCTGGGCGCAAGCGAGGTGGCGGTGGAACTGCTGCTGGCTGGCCAGGGCGGCGCGGCCAGCGCGACGCTGGCGGTGGAGCAACCCCCGGCGCTGCGGCTCTCGCTCGTGCACGGCACGCCGGTGGCACCGCGCGCCACGCTGCCGATCACGATCACCGCCGCCGACGCTGAGGGGCGCGGGGTGGCGACCGACCTAGCGCTGTCGGTGTACCAGCGGCTGCCCTCGGGCGAGTCGCGGCTGCTGCGCTGGCAGCCGGATTTGCCGACCGACCCTGGCGGAGTGCTCGCCTTCCCCCTGGCTCTGCCCGCCCCGCCCGCCGAGGTGATCGTGCAGGCGTGGGCGGCGGGTGCGGGCCAGCACCCCGCCGAGGTGCGCCAGACGCTGACGATCACCAGCCCGCTGTCGCTGGATGTGCAGGCCCCCAGCGTGATGCGCCAGGGCGATCAGGCCGAGATCCGGGCCACGCTACGCAGCACGAGCCACGCCGCGCAGGCGGTGGATGTCACGCTGGGCATGTCGGGGGTGCAGCTGACCGGTGGGGGCGAGCGCCAGCGCATCACGCTCGGCCCAGGCGCGCAGGTCGAGCTGGCATGGCGCGTGTCGGCGCTCGACTCGCCCCAGGCCAGCGTGCGGGTGGTGGCGCTGGGCCAGGGCGGCACGCTGGAGCTGCGCTCGCTGGCGTGGGATGTGCAGCCGAGCGATGCCCCCCTGCTGTCCCACGGCGCGCTGGTTGATCGGATCTGGTCGGGCGCGGTCGAGCGCCCGGTGGGGCAGCCGCTGGATGTGCGGCTATCGGCGTCGATCCAGGCGCTGGAGCAGCAGGCCTTGGCGCAGCTGTCTGCCACGCCGCAGCGCGCCGCCGAGGAGAGCGCCGCGCTGCTGCAGCTGGCCGCGCCGCTGACATCCACTGCCGATCTGGCCTACCAGGCCCTGGCCGAGCTGCTGGCCCAGCAGGGTGCGGATGGCGGCTGGCGCGTGGCGGGCGCGCAGGCCGCCGACCCAGATCTGAGCCTGTTCGCGCTGGAGAGCCTGGCCGTAGCGCGGCGCGCGGGCGTGGCCGTGCCCGATGCGGCGCTGACGCGCGGCGCTGCTGCCCTGGGCGAGGTGCCGCGCGCCTATATCGCCAGCCTGCTTGGCCCCGCCCCCGCGCCCAGCGCCAGCGCCGCCAGCGGGCTGCGCCCCAATGATATGGCGCTGCTGCTGCTGTCGCTGCCGCGCGGCTCCACCGCCGCCGCCGAGCTGGCAGGCGCGCTGCAGGCCCAGGTCGCACACGATGCGGCTGGTAGCTATGTGCCCAGCGCCAGCTATGGCGGCAGCTTCGCCGCCACCGCGCTGGCCGCCCGCGCCTTTGCGGTGGCCCAGCCCGACATACCCGTGCTGCCCGAGATGCGGCGCTGGCTGGCTGCATCCTATGGGCCGCAGGGCTGGGGTGGCGGGATGCGGGCGGTGCGCGCCATCGCGGCCATGCGCGGTGCGCTGCCCGAGCGCGCGAGCCTGGCCAGCCTGCAGGCCGATGGGCGGATCATCCCGACCGGCGGCGAACTGCTGCGCCTACCCGCCGCCCCGCTCTCGCGCACCCTGGTGCTGACGGCTACCGCCCAGGGCGCTGCGCTGCTGGGTTACAGCGCAGCGCCGCTGTCCCCTAGCCCTTCAAACGACGTGCACGTGCTGCGCGAATATCTGGACCCACGCACTGGCCAGCCGATCGCGCTGGATGGCGTGGCGCTGGGCGACGTGGTGCTGGTGCGCCTCACCTTTGTGGTGGCCCGCCCGCTAGATGTGCTGCGGGGCGAGGATGCGCTGCCGGGCGGGTTTCGCCTCATCGGCGATGTGGCGGGCGGGGCGGCGATGCGCTGGGGTGCGGCGGGCGTGCAGCCGGGCGTCTACCAGCGCAGCTACCTGATGCAGGCCGCGCATCGTGGCCAGTATCGCGCGCCCCCCACTGTCTTCCACGGCAGCGATAGCGCGGTGGTGGGCCTGGGCCGCCCGCTTGAGATACGCATCCGTTAGCGTGTGCTGCTATCATTTGAACTCGGAAATATCTTGGCAAATACGGTATAATAGCCGCAACTATAGAAAGAACCTGTGATACTGCTCCACGCTGAAGGAAGATTCTATGACCGAACAGAGCCGTCTCCTTGTGGTCGATGACGAGGTGAACATTCGGCGCACGCTGGTGGCGCTGCTCCAGCGCAGCGGCTACACCGTGGAATCAGCAGAAAATGGCGAAGAGGCCGTGGTGCTGCTGGAAAAGCAGCGCTTCGACCTGCTGCTGGTCGACCTCAAGATGCCTGGGATGGATGGCATGCAGGTGGTGGCCGCCGCCCGCACCCGCCAGCCCGAGATCGAGATCATTGTGCTCACCGGGCATGGCTCGCTTGAGACGGCGGTCGAGGGTCTGCACCAGGGCGTGTTCGACTACCTGCTGAAGACCACCGAGCCGCCCAAGGTGATCGAGCGCGTGAAGGCCGCCCTCACCCACCACTCGCAGCAGACCCGCCAGAAGGCCCTGCTGGATATGGTGGGCAGCGCGGTGGATGAGCTGCGCTCGCAGCAGACCCGCAGCGAGTCATCCGAGCGCACGGGGCCGTCGGATCGCCTAGTGACAGCGGGCGCGCTGCAGATCGACACCTGGCGGCAGGTCGCCACCATCGATGGCCGCTCGCTCTCGCTGACGCCCACCGAGTTCCGCGTGCTGCTGTGCCTGGCCGAGCACGCCGGCAACATGCTCAGCTACTCGCAGCTGGTGCGCTGCGCCCAGGGCTACGATGCCGACGAGGCCGAGGCGGGCGACCTGATCAAGCCCCACATCCACCACCTGCGCCAGAAGATCGAGCCGGACCCCAGCGCCCCGCGCTACCTGCTGAATGTGCGCGGCAAGGGCTACCTGTTCTCGCCTGTTGGCGGCTAGGCTCCCCACAGCACATAAAAAAGCAGGCCGGTGGCTTATGCCACCGGCCTGCTTTTTTATACGCTAGCTACTTCTGCACGATCAGCGCCGTGACCATGCCGAACATACCGTGGTCGCTCTCGGCGTGCGAGAGGATGTGGCAGTGGAAGGCCCACACGCCCTCCTCGGTGCAGTCGATGATCACATCCCAGCGCTCGCCAGGGGCGACGTTCAGCGTGTCGCACATCCAGGGCTGCGGCTGCGGCCAGCCGTCCTTGGCGATCACCAGCTGGGGCATGCCGTGCAGGTGCATCGGGTGGATCAGCGCGCCCTCGTTCATGTAGCGGATGCGCACCTTCTGGCCCAGCTTGGCCACGATCGGCTCGGTGGCCGGGAAGCCCTTGCCGTTGAAGGTCATGCCGCCCAGCGCGTCGTTGAGGATGAGCACGTAGTCCACATCGACCGCAGGCTCCTTGCTCTTGTCCTTCGGCTCCACGATGAACGCGCCCAGCAGACCACGGCCCACCTGCTTGGTCGAGTTGTGGTGCGAGTGGTACATGTGCGAGCCGCTGTTCCGGACCGTAAACTCGTAGGTGAAGGATGTGCCGGGCTTGACCGGATCCTGGGTGATGCCGGGCACGCCGTCCATGTTGTTTGGCACGATCAGGCCGTGGAAGTGGATGGCGGTGCTCTCGGGCAGCTCGTTCTTCAGCACCACGCGCACCTTGTCGCCCTCGGTCACGCGGATCTGCGGGCCGGGCATGGTGCCGTTATAGGTCCAGGCATCCACAAAGGTGCCCTTGGTCACTTCCCACTTGGTGACGGCGGCGGTGATGTTGAAGACCTTCACATCGCCATCCATAACAGGCTCGAATGGCTGATTGCCCTTGGTGGTGGTCTCTTTGCCCGCCACAAATGCCTTCACGCCATCTACGTGCATCTGGTCCATCTGATCCACGGTCAGCTGGCCGCTCGGCACGGTGGTGGGCTCGCCGCCCTCGCCCTGGGTGATCTGTGTGGCCACGGCGGCCGGCGCGCCGCTGTTGTTGCATGCGGCCAGCACGCCGGTGACGACCGGCACGCTCACGCCAATCGAGGCGTTTTTCAGAAAGCTGCGGCGCGATGCCTTTTCGATGCTCATGATCTTGCCCTTATGGATGACTAAACAAGGAAACAGTTTTTGGAAGAAAGAACAGGTTTTCCCGGCATCAGCCGGATGCTAGAATGATAGCAGGCGCGCTATTCTTTGTGAGCAAAGGAACAGCTACAGAAAGTTGTGCCATGGCAACTAATCTGGCAGCGGAACAGCTAGGGGGCGGGGGCAATGCTGCCCTCGCCCCCTGCCCGCTAGCTGCTAGGTCATACGCTACTTGATGCGGTTCACATCATCCACCGTGTTGTCGCTGTAGAACAGGTAGACGCGGTCGCTGCTGCTGCGGTAGATCATCGTGTTGCCGTTGCGGAACGACTGCACGTGGCCCGCCTCGCCCACCTCGGTGGCCACGGCCCAGCCGAGCGTGTTGCGCACGCTGGGGATCTCGCTCCACAGCTTGCCAAAGCCGCGTGTCGGGGCCACCTTGCCTGTCGGCACCGGGTCGGTGATCGTGACCGGCTGGCCCTCGGTCCACCCATCGTAGTACGACTGCCAGACCGTGCGGTTGCGCCCGTTGTCGAAGAAGACCACGTAGATCGTGCCGCCGCTGGTGCTGGTCTGGCCGGGCACCCACACCATCTGGCCGCGCTCGAACTGCTGGGTGGCGATCTGCACGCCCACCATGGGCAGCGGGGTGGCGCAGGCGAAGGACTGGCCGAAGGCCTGCGCGGTCTTCTGCAGCGAGGAGATCACATCGCCGCAGCCGCCGGTGTAGTAGGTGTTCAGCTCGCGGCCCAGCAGGCCCAGCAGCACCTCGTACTGGGTTCCGGCGTTCTCGGGGTGGATCTCCATGCGCCGCCGCTCGAAGTACTGCACGGTGCCGCCCCAGGTCGGCAGCTCCTCGTGCATCTCTTTCGAGATCGGGTAGCCGAAGCGCTCGAGGCCGCCGTTCTTGCTCCAGTACTGCAGGAACTTGCCGCACAGGCTGTGGCCGGTCTCGGCGAAGTAGCGGCAGCCGGTGCCTACAGCGTTGGGGTCATCTTTGGGCAGGTTCTGCCACGAGCGCCCGGTGATGTCGAGGTAGGCAGCGCCCAGGCGGCCCGCCAGGATGCCCTGCCGGTCGGATGAGTGGTCTTCGAGGCGGTCGCGCTCGAACCACTGGGTCGGGCCGTTCCAGCCGTCGTTGTTCCACTCGGTCTGCAGCGGGGTGATCGGGTAGCCGAACACCGAGAGGCCGCCATTTTTCTCCCAGTAGTCGAGGATCGAGCCGGTGATACAGTAGCCGGTCTCTTTGAAGCAGCGCTCGCGCGGGGCGGCGGCTGCGGGCGATGCGGTGGCCAAGCTGCTGAAGATCGCTGTGATCAGCATGGCGAGCGTGAAGAACTTGCGCAACATTGCTGTCTCCCTTTTCTCTGCCAGCAGCGCAGTGCGGCGCTGCTGGCCTTGATTATGGTGCGAAGGGTTAGGTGCTTGCTGGGTGTCTGCCTTACTGCATGACATGCTCTTTTGGCTGACGAATCAAATAGCTGATGAGAAAGCCTTGCACCAATATCTGAGCTTTGTGTATTCCCATGTTTACACAAAATGATGGTGTAAGGCTCTATAATGCGATAAATCGACCACCCATAAAACAACATGTCATGCAGTAAGGGGTGTCTGCCTAGTATAGAGCCTTGCGTCTCCTGCAGGATCGGCTTCTGGTTGTAGTATAGGCTCGGTCTTCTGCGGGTTGAATGGCACGCCGCTTGCAAGCGTCTGTTAGCAGGCTCGCGTAGATGAGAAGTTTCTGAGATGCGTGCGCCCTACTGCTCGGCGGGGTCAATCAGATCGGGCGGCGCATCGGGGGCCTTGGGCTGGGTGGTATAGGCGAACTCGGCGTTTTCGGCCAGCATCGAGAGGATCTTCAGGGTCGATCGGTGCGGCTGGTGCCGCCCGGTCTCCCATTCGCTGATCGTCTGCTGGCGCACCTCAAGCTCGTCGGCCATCTCGTGCTGGGTCATATTCAGATGGATGCGCAGCGCGCGGATCTGGTCTTTATTCCACTCATATTTGATCATGTGGCGTTTGTTTTTGCGCGATTGGTCAGACATTGCTTTTCCCCACAGGTTACAGCATCCGATAGTCTGGGCGGTATTGTAGCATGGCCCGCTGGGCGTGCTGGGCTGCTGCTGGCTTGCTGCGCCGATTTCGATAATGCTTTACCTAACAAACTATGTGATGCAAATTTGACAACACACGAAGTATCGTAGTATAAAACAAAAAAATGTGGCATAATAGACCAGGGTTTCTAACATCACCCTACTCCCCGCTGAGATCGCATATGCGGCTATCTGATCTCTTTGCCCGCATATGCCCTGGTACTGCCCGAGAATGGTAATCTATTCCACCCTTTTCAGCTGTGGGCATCTCCGCTAGCAATCTGCCATCCCCTGGACAGGTGAGGAGAATGTTATGGTTTTGCAGCATCTGTCGCACGAATCGCTTCTCTGGGCGATGCAGGGTGGCCATGCGCCTTCTGCTCGGCAGGCGGCCAGCGCCGACGAGCCAGGGAAGGTGCTGATCGTGGATGCCGATCCGCTGGCCAGCACCCGCGCGCAGGAGCAGATCTGCCATGCCGGGCATAGCGCCACCTGCGTGCCCGATGCCCGCCTGGCAATGCAGGCGATCAGCTCGTTTGCCCCCGACCTGGTGCTGCTGGCCGAGACCCTGCCCGATGCCGATGGCTACGCCACCTGCGCCGCAATCAAGCGCGACCCGGCTATCTGGCACATCCCCGTGATCATGCTGGCGTCCAAGGATGTGCCAGCGGTGCGCATGCGTGCGATCGAGGCCGAGGCCGATATGTTTCTGTGCCATCCATATGATCCCAACGAGCTTGAGGCCCGTATCCGCGTGCTGCTGCGCGCCAAACGCCGGATCGACCGGATGGAGCAGGCCGAGGATGTGATCTTTGCGCTGGCCCGGGCGGTGGAGGCCAAGGATGCCTACACCGAGGGCCACCTGCAGCGGCTGGCGCTGTACGCCCGCGCCATCGGCGAGCAGCTGGACATGGGGGCGCGCGAGCTGGATGAGCTGTGCTACGGCGCGCTGCTGCACGATGTGGGCAAGGTGGGGGTCGACGAAAGCATCCTGCGCAAGGTGGGGCCGCTGTCGCCCGATGAGCGCAGCCACATGCAGCAGCACCCGCTGATCGGCGAGCGGATCGTGCAGCCGCTGCGGCTTGGGGGTGCGGTCGCGCCGATCGTGCGGCACCACCACGAGCGCTGGGATGGCCAAGGCTACCCCGATGGCCTGGCGGGCGAGGCGATACCGCTGGGCGCGCGGATCGTGGCCGTGGCCGATGCCTTTGACGCTATGACGACTCAGCGGCCATATAACACGATATTATCGTTCGAGGAGGCTATGAATCGCCTGATCTGGGATATGGGCCGCGCGTTCGATATGCAGGTGGTGCTGGCCTTTGTGGCCTGGCTGAACGGCGGCCTTCACGAGTATGCGGTGGGGGTCTGATCGTGGCGCGCTAGGCCCACTCGCCGCTATCGATCGCGCCCACCTGGGCGAGGATGTCGCCGTGGCCGCGCACGCGCTCGGCTAGCGCGCCGATGCTCTGGGCGTAGCCGGGCGGCACAAGCTCAGGGGCGATCTCGGCCAGGGGCACCAGCACAAAGGGGCGCTCGGCTAGCCGGGGGTGGGGGATGGTGAGCGCCGCATCGGCCTGCTGCGTCTCCCCATACAGCAGGATGTCGATATCGATCTGGCGCGGCCCAAAGCGCATCCCGGCCACCCGCCCAAGCTCGCCCTCGATCTGCTTGAGCGCCGCGAGCAGCTCGCTGGGGGGCAGCGCGGTCTCGCCGCGCAGCACCGCATTGAGGAAGCGCGGCTGGTCCTCGACATAGGCAGGCTCGGTCTCGTAGAGCGACGAGACCTGGCGGATGGCGACATGGCTGGCCAGGGCGCGCAGAGCGGCCAGCAGGTTGGCGCGGCGGTCGCCCAGGTTGGTGCCGAGGGCAAGGTAGATAGTGGTCGTCTTGCTCACATGTGCCTCTTGTGCTGGCGCCTGCCGCACGCGCAAGGGCGCGCGGCAGGCCCGCTATGGCTAGACCTTGATCACAGAGTCTTCGCTGCCGTGGTCGTTTGGCAGGTACTCGTCGGCTGCCCAGTCATTCTCCCAGCGCGCGCCATCCAAGAGATAGCGGAACCGGTAGGCGTTGCCGGGCTTCAGCGAGAAGGTGGCGTGGAAGCTGCCGTCTTTTCGGCGCTTCATCGCTAGGTCATCCTGCGACCACTCGTTAAAGTCGCCGCAGACATATGCGGTCTGGGCCTTGACCTCGGCGGGCAGCTCTAGCGTGACTTTGCACGAGCGACCAGTCTTTGAGTATTCTTTCTTGATCATATGCTCCTCAGAAGGTTTCGTGCGGCGTTGCATGCAAGGGTGTGGGGAATATGCGCCTACGATAATACCATGGATCGCGGTGGGTATTGGTAGGCGCATTGCGTTAGGTGTATTTATGCGTTCTACCCGGCCTTTGCGCTGGGATCAACCGGCAAAGTGTTAAGCATTATCCAGGGTCGCCCCAGCGTAATATTCCCCCTATGCGATAGGTTTCCTTCTGGCCTTCGTGTCTTCACGTCTTGGTGGTAAATAGTTTTTTGCTCCTTGGAGCCTTGGTGGTCACGATGCTGCTGATCGAGAACGCATAGACCCTGTGAGGTTAGGGCCGCACCCAGGCCAGCGCGATCCGCTTGCGCTCGGCCTCCACGCGCTGGATCTCGACCTCGATCACGTCGCCCACGCCCAGCACGGTGCCGCGCGGGATCTGGCTGGCGTGCAGCAGCCCATCCTGCTTCACGCCGATGTCGACAAAGGCCCCGAAATCCACCACGTTGCGCACGGTGCCCTTCAGGCGCATGCCCGGCAGCAGGTCATCCATCGAGAGCACATCGCTGCGCAGCAGGGGCGCGGGCAGATCTGCGCGCGGGTCGCGGCCTGGCCGCACCAGCTGCTCGAAGATGTCGCGCAGCGTGGGCACGCCGGTGCCCAGCTCGCTGGCCAGCTGCTCCAGCGGCTGCTGGGCCAGCAGCGCGTCGAGCGCGGGCTTGCGCTCGGCGGGGCTGGAGCGCAGCGGCAGGCCTGCGCGCCGCAGCACTTCCTCGGCGGTGCGGTAGCTCTCGGGGTGAATGGCGCTGGCGTCGAGCGGATTTTTGCCCGCAGGTACGCGCAGGAACCCGGCAGACTGCTCGAAGGCCTTGGGGCCGAGGCCGCTGACCTTCTTCAGGGCCACGCGGGTCTCGAATGGGCCGTTGGTGTTGCGGTGCTCGACGATGCGCTCGGCCAGCTTGGGGCCGATCCCGGCGATGTGGCGCAGCAGCGCGGGCGAGGCGGTGTTCACATCCACGCCCACCTGGTTCACCACGGTCTCCACCACGCCGCCGAGGGCCTGGGCCAGCTTGGGCTGGTCGAGGTCGTGCTGGTACATGCCCACGCCGATCGACTGCGGGTCGATCTTCACCAGCTCGGCCAGCGGGTCTTGGGCGCGGCGGGCGATCGAGACCGCGCCGCGCAGGCTCACATCCAGCTCGGGGAACTCGGCGCGGGCCAGCGGGCTGGCGCTGTAGACACTGGCCCCGGCCTCGTTCACGATCAGGTAGCGCACCGGCGCGCCGCGGGTGAGGCCCGCCACCAGCTGCTCGGTCTCGCGCGAGGCGGTGCCGTTGCCGATGGTGATCAGGCCCACGCCGTGGCGGGCAATCAGGCCGCGCAGGATCTTGAGCGCCTCGTCGGCGCGACGCTGCGGCTCGTGGGGGTAGATCGTGGCGATGTCAAGCAGCCGCCCGGTTGGGTCGACCACCGCCACCTTGCAGCCGGTGCGGAAGCCGGGGTCGATGCCCAGCACCACCTGCCCGGCGATCGGCGGCTGGGTGAGCAGGCCGCGCAGGTTGGTGGCGAAGATGCCGATGGCGTGCTGCCCGGCGGCCTCGGCCAGGGTGCTGCGCACATCGCGCTCGATGGCGGGCAGCAGCAGGCGTGTGGCGGCATCGTCGATGGCCAGGGCCAGCTGCTGGGCCATGGGCGAGCGGCTGTCGGCGCGGAAGGTGCGCTCGACGGCGCTGCGCCAGTCGCGCTCCTTCACATCCACCGCCACGCGCAGCACCTTCTCCTCCTCGCCACGGTTGATCGCCAGGATCTGGTGGGGGCGCAGCCGGCCCACCATGCCCTCGAACGCGTAGTAGGTCTGGTAGGTGCCGCGCGAGTCCTCGGCCTTGTCGATCTTCTCGCAGCGCAGCACCGCCCACTGCATGGCCTTCTCGCGGGTGGCGCGGCGCACCTCGGCGCTGTCGCTGATCGCCTCGGCCACGATGTCGCGCGCACCGGCCAGGGCATCCTGGGCGCTGGGCACCGCCTCGCCCACGAAGGGCGCGGCCAGCTGCTCGGGCGTCTGGCCCACGCGCGCCTGCTGCAGGATCATGTCGGCCAGGGGCGCGAGGCCCTTCTCGCGGGCGATCGAGGCGCGGGTGCGGCGCTTGGGCCGGTAGGGCAGGTAGATGTCCTCGATCTCGGTGCGGGTGGCGGCGGCCAGCAGCTGCTGGCGCAGCTCGGGGGTCAGTTTGCCCTGCTCCTCGATCGAGGCGATCACCGCGTCGCGGCGCTCGTCGGTGGCGCGCAGCGTCTCGATCTGGCCGCCCACCTGGCGGATCTGCTCCTCATCCAGGCCGCCGGTGCGCTCCTTGCGGTAGCGGGCGATGAAGGGCACCGTGTTGCCGTCATCCAGCAGCGCGATGGTGGCCAGCGCCTGCTCGGCGCGGATGCCGAGGGCGCGGGCGATCTGCTGGGCGTAGGCTGTTGAATCTTGCATAGGTTCTACCTTGTGGTGTCGCTGGTGTCGCCCCATTATAGCCTGGGCGCGCGGGGGCGGATTCGTAATCTTCACACATCCCCCGCCTGCTATACTCACGGCACAAGGTTCAACCCTGTGCGCCGTGTGTCGCGAGCGCCCACCGTCATCTCCGCCCCCACAATCGTGAAAGGAACCCCCTGCTATGTCCGTCGACTTTGCCGCACTGCGTCGCCGCCTTGAGACCCCAGTTGAGCGTTTTCTGGTGGTGTTCACAGTGGTTGTCCCGCTGATAGCGACTATCTACGCCATCGTGCTGCTCTGGGAGCAGCTGGTGGGCTGGCGCGATATTGCGATCATGCTAGGGATGTACACGGTCACGGCGCTCGGCATCACCGTCGGGTTTCACCGCATGCTCACCCACCGCAGCTTTGCGGCGCACCCTGTGGTGCGCTTCCTGTTCCTGATGTTCGGCAGTATGGCCATGGAAGGCCCCGCGCTCGACTGGGCCTCGATCCACATCCAGCACCACGCCAACTCCGACCACGACGACGACCCCCACAGCCCGATCCACGGCTTCCTGCACGCGCACCTCGGCTGGTTCTTCAACGGCTTCAAGTCGAACGCTGAGGTCTACGGGCGCTGGCTGAAGAAGGATCGGCTGGTGGTGTTTATGAGCGACACCTTTTTGGTCTGGACTGTGCTGTCGTACCTGATCCCGTTCTTGCTGGGCGGCTGGACGGGCCTGCTCTGGGGCGGGTTCGTGCGCGTGTTTCTGACCACCCACGTGACGTGGAGCGTGAACTCGATCTGCCACACCTTTGGCAACCGCATGTTTGAGACCACCGACCGCAGCTACAACAACTGGGTGGTGGGCCTGCTGGCGTTTGGCGAGGGCTGGCACAACAACCACCACGCCTTCCCGCGCTCGGCCTTCCACGGCATGCGCTGGTATCAGTTCGATCTCTCTTCGTATGTGATCATGGGGCTAGAGAAGCTGCGGCTGGTGTGGGATGTGCAGCGCGTGCCCGAGCACGTGCTGGAGGCCCGGCTGATCAAGGCGGCCCGCGAGATGAAGGCGGCCTCGCTCTCGCAGGCCGAGTAGGCGGCGGGCCAGGGGCGATGGGCGGCGGGCTGAGCGATCGGCCCGCCGCTCGGCGTTTTGCGCCTAGCTGCGCGGCCTGCCCAGGTACGATGGCTCTTCCGAGATCACCATGGGCGCGGCGTGCCGGGCCTCGGTGAAGGCGGTGTGGAAGCAGCAGCGGAACACCGACCCAGCGCCCAGCTCGCTCTCCAGCGTGATCGTGCCGCCCATCAGGGTCATCAGGTGCCTGCTGATCGCTAGGCCGATGCCCGCCCCGCCGTAGCGCCGCGTCAGCGTCGGCTCCACCTGCGAGAACAGCTCGAAGACCTGCTGCTGGTTGGCCTTGGCGATGCCGATCCCGCTGTCGCGCACGCTGATCGCCACCATGCCATCGTAGCGGTGCACGCGGATGCTGATCTCGCCCGCGCTGCTGAACTTCACCGCGTTGGAGAGAATATGGTTGAGCACCTGCTCCAGCCGCGCGCTGTTGGCCTGGATCAGCGGCAGATCTGGCTCGATCTCCTCGCGCAGGGTTAGCCCGCGCTCTTTGAGCTGGGGCATCCAGCGCTGGGCGACCATATACAGCACCAGCTCGATGTTCACCGGGTAGAGCTCGACCGCCATATGTCCCGCCTCCATCTTGGCCAGATCGATCATGTCGTCGATCAGCTGGTGCAGCGATCGGCTGCTGTGCTCGATGTGGCCGAACGCCTCAAGCGAGGCCTCGGGCATCGGGCCAAACACGTTGGCCTTGAGCATGTCGATAAATCCCAGCATCGAGGTGAGCGGGGTGCGCAGCTCGTGCGAGATGGTGGCCAGGAAGGATGCCTTGAGCACCTCGGCCTGCTGCGCGCTGGCGTCGAGCTGGCTGCGCACCACGGCGTTGCTCACCAGCGCGCCCACGATCTCCATCAGCTGCAGCTCGTCGGGCAGCAGGCTGCGGGCGGTGGTGCTGCCCAGGAAGAGCATGCCGATGGGCTTCTGCGCGCTGTGGAGCGGCACGCAGAGCACGGTGGGCGCATCTAGGCACTGCAGCACGGCCTCGGTGGGCGTGCCGACCAGCGCTGGGGCATCCACCTGAAGCAGCTGGGGCGCTGGCTGCTTGAGCATCTCGACAATATTGCCAAAGAGGTACGAGTCGATGAAGCGGCCCTCAAGGGTCTTTGCCGGGCGGGGCACATCGACCACCAGATGCAGCGTGTTCTCATCGTGCTGCAGCAGCCCGATCACGGCGCGATCCCAGTGCAGCGTGTCGATCAGGGCCTGGGCGATTGGCTGCAGCGGCTGGGGGGTGGCCAGCGCGTTGGTGGCGTGGCCGATCTGGCGTAGGATGTCGAGGTGCTGCTGGTAGATGCTGCGGGTTTGTTGGGCCGCCTGCTGCTCGGTGGCGTCGCGCAGCCGGATGAGCTGCTGGTGCTTTCTGCCCTCGATCGGCACGGCGCGGATCTGGATCTGGCGCAGGCCGCTGGCTGTGGCGTAGGTGTCGCCGATCTCGCGGTGCGGCATGCTGGATGCGGCCAGGATGGCGTCGGCGAGCCGGGCCTCGATCTGGGCTAGGTGGGCGATCGGCTGGCCCTGCGGTACGCCCAGGATCTGGCGGGCGGCTGCATTCAGCGAGTCGATAGTGCCATCGGCAGCGAGGAAGAGCAGCCCATCGGATGCCTGCTCGAAGAGCGCTACCAGCCAGTCTTCGATCTGCTGCCCGGCGGAGAACCAGATGGCAAACATCAGAAACACGGCGGCGCTGGTGACTAGCGGGGTGATCTCATCCACTGGCCAGATGCGCGGCCAGAGCAGGCTGGCGAGGTTGGCGAGCAGCGGTGCGAGCGCGGCAAGCGCCACCCAGCGCATGTGCCGCTGCTCGCTGCGCGCCGCCTGGCGGATCAGCAGGAGCACCCCGGCGCAGGTGTAGCTGTAGGAAAGCGCGATGCCCGCCCAGGACAGCGGCCCGCGCACGAGCTCGATGGTGGCCCCTGGCCGCGCCGCGCTATAGGCTGCGCCCCACCAGAGGTGGTGCGAATCGTTGGTGAGTATGGCCGCGGCGCAGAGCGCGGCCAGCCCGGCTGCGGCCAGCCCGAGCGCCCGCGTGGTAGCGGTGGCGCGGGTGCCGCACCAGGCCAGCGCCAGCAGCAGCCAGGCCGGGCCGATGGCCACGCCGCCCAGCGCCGAGATCTGCTGCCAGAACAGAGCGGCCTGCAGATCGGGGGAGATCAGGCTCAGCGCATGCCCCCCGCAGCGCACCCCGAGCGCCACCATCAGCACCCCGAATGCACGCCCGCCCTGCCGACGGCGCGCGAAGCTTGGCAGGCTCAGCCCGAGCGCGGTGAGCGCAGGAATAGTATAGAGGACAGCGTAAGCTGTGGCATGCATGCGCGTACTCGCTCAGTGAAGGTCTGGTAGATATGCTGATTTCCCAACGATACTATGCTATGAATTATAGCGAGATAATCAACGTACGGATAGACCCCATTCTGCGCCACGCTGTCGCCCGAATCTGCTGGCGGTTACCGCCGGTATGTCAGCGATCGCCACGCCTGCGCCAGCCGCCGCACCGCCGCCGCGATCTCGGCTGGGGGGATGGCGGCGTAGCCAAACAGCAGGCCCGGGCGCGTGGGCGGCCCAAGCGTGTAGGCCGCGATCGTGTTGAGCGTGATGCCCTGGGCTGCCGCCGCCGCCACCATCGGCGCGACTCTGGCGCTCTCATCGAGCCAGCCCACCAGGTGCATGCCCGCCTCGCTCGGCTCGATCTGGATGAGGCCGCGCAGGTGCCGATCGGCGGCAGCCACCAGCGCCTCCTGTCGCTCGGCGTAGATCTTGCGCATGCGGCGCACATGCCGCGCAAATGCCCCCGACTGCAGGAACTCGGCGGCGGTGGCCTGGTCGAAGCTGGGCGAGCCACGGTCGGCCAGGGCGCGCGCGTTGCTGAACGCGCCGATGAGGTGCGGCGGCACCACCAGATACCCCAGCCGCATGGCCGGAAATAGCATCTTGCTAAACGTGCCGATGTAGATGGTGCGCTGGTGGGTGTCCAGCCCCTGCATAGCAGGCAGCGGTCTGCCCACATAGCGGAACTCGCTGTCGTAGTCGTCCTCAAGGATCCACGCGCTGTGGTCGCGCGCCCACTCGATCAGCGCCAGCCGCCGGGCCAGGCTCATGGTGATGCCGGTGGGGTACTGGTGGGAGGGGGTGACGTAGACCAGCCGGGCGTTGGGGCTGGTGGCCCGGGCCGCCGCGATGTCGATGCCCTCGGGGCCGACCGGCACCGGCACCACCCGCGCCCCCAGGCCCAGCAGCGCCCCGCGTGCGCCCAGGTAGCCGGGGTCTTCGAGCAGCGCCACATCCCCAGGGTCGAGCAGCAGCCGCCCGATGATATCGATCCCCTGCTGCGAGCCGCTGATGATGATCACCTGCTGGGGGGTGCACGCCACGCCTCGGCTGCTGGAAAGGTAGGACGCAATCGCCTCGCGCAGCGGCGCGTAGCCAGCCGGGTCGCCGTAGCGCAGCAGCTCGGGGCTGGGCGCGCGCATGACCTTGGCGGCGAGCTTGCCCCACAGCTCAAAGGGGAACAGGTCGACGGCGGGCATGCCGGGGCGGAAGGCCAGCGGTGCATTGGTGGCGAGCGGGGGCGCGGCGGCGATGGCTGCGATCTGGGCACCGCGCGCCGAGAGTGCGCCCGCCCCCGGTGCGGCGGGCGCGCTCTCGATCGGCGGCGGGCCGCTGCGCAGCAGATCGTCGGGGATGTGGCGGCTGATATAGGTGCCATCTCCCACCCTGGTCTCTAGGTAGCCCTCGGCCAGCAGCAGCTCGAAGGCGCTGACCACGGTGTTGCGCGACGCGCCGATCTCCTGGGCCAGGGTGCGGGTGGCGGGCAGCCTGCTGCCCGGCGCGAGCCTCCCGCTGAGAATGGCATCGCGCAGCGCATCGTAGAGCTGGCGATAGCGAGGGGTGAGTCTATTTTCGCGGAGGGTGAGCATGATCGACGGCGCGAGATCGCTCAGCTCGACCTGTGGTAGCATGGGGGCCTCATTATTGCGTACGGCGTGGCTGGCTCATGGGCACGATACCATGGCTGCTGGGGCGGGTACAAGCGTACCTTTGCCCTATTTTGCCACCATGCTACAATAATACCCATATGAGATATCGATTTACGCGCACCCCAAGCGCCGCAATCCGGCGCGCACACCACCGAGCCAGCCACGAGGCCGCCATGCGCATGCGCATCGCCGAGCTTGAGGCCAGCGTCGCGATGCAGCGCGGCGATGTCGCGCCGCAGCTGAGCGCGCTGATGTCGATGAGCATCACGCTGCTGGTCTCGCACGAGCTCGAGCCCATCCTCTCGCTGGCCACGCAGTCGGCGATGAACCTGCTGCCGGGCACCGGCGCGGCGCTGGCCTTTATCGCCGACGACACCGGCGAGCAGCTGACCCTGATCGCGGCCAATGGCTTTAAGGCCCGCAACAACCTGCGGTTCTCGCGCCAGCAGGGCTTCCCTGGCCACGCCTTCCTCACCCCGCGCCCCATGCTGGTGGTCGGCCCCCAGCTCGAGATGCTGCTGGAAGATCTGACCGAGGAGCAGCACCACGTCCTCTCCGGCCTGATCAGCCCCTACCCGCCGTCGAGCGCGATCTTTATGCCGCTGCGCACCGAGGCCCGCCGGATTGGCGCGATGGTCGTGCTGGGCAGCAACAACGCCCACCTGCTGCTGCCGCGCGATCTGCCCTTTGCCCAGTCGCTGGGCAGCCTGGTGGCCGTGGCCCTGGCCGAGGTGCTCGAGCGCGAGCGCGCCACGGTGCTGCAGCACGCCCTGCTGGCCTCCAAGACGCTGCACGCCGAGGCCGAGGCCCGCCTGAACACCGCCGAGGCCCAGCTGCTGCAGAGCGCCAAGCTGGCCGCCGTGGGCGAGCTGGCCGCCTCGATCGCCCACGAGATCAACAACCCGCTGTATGCGGCGCGCAACAGCCTCTACTTGGTCGATCAGGACATCCCGCCGGACTCGCCGCAGCGCACCTTTCTCGACATTGCCCAGAGCGAGCTGGCCCGCATCGCCAAGATCGTCTCGCGCATGCGCGATTTCTACCGCCCCGCCCGCGACGAGCTGGAGCCGGTGGATCTGAACATGCTGATCGACGAGACGATGGAGCTGGTGCAGACCCACCTGCGGCGCGGCCAGATCATCATCCAAAGCTCGCTGTCCGACGATGTGCCCGAGATCATCGGCCACGCCGACCAGATCCGCCAGGTGTTCCTCAACCTGATGATTAACGCCTGCGACGCCATGCCCGATGGTGGCACGCTGCGCGTCGAGACCAACCTCATCCCTAGCTCGTCCGATCTGCCGCCCTACGCGCGGATCGAGATCTCGGACACCGGGCAGGGCATCCCCGACGAGCATCTGGCCAGGATCTTCGAGCCGTTCTACACCACCAAGGCCCAGGGCACCGGCCTAGGGCTGGCGATCAGCGCGCACATCATCGCTCAGCACGGCGGCCAGATCAGCGTGGCCAGCGCGGTGAACGAGGGCACCGCCTTCACCATGCTGCTGCCGGTGCTGCCGCCCAGCGACGCCGAGCGCTAGCCACACCCGGCGCGACAGAACAAAAAGCAGAGCGGGGCCAGCTGGCCCCGCTCTGCTTTTTGTTCAGCCCGGTCTATGGTGGCTATGCGGTTCGCGGCCTGGGAGCCTGGCCGCCGCTGGTGCGGGCCGCGATCTGAGCCTTCAGGAAGGGGATCACGAAGCGGTCAGCCGCGTAGTAGGTCACGCCAGCGCCGCCCATAACGATCAGCAGGCCGATCACCAGCATCTGCGGGTTCACGCTCACCGTGCCAGCCAGCAGGTACGACAGGTTCATGATCACGCCCATCAGCGCCGAGAAGCGGGTGAAGATGCCGATGATCAGCGCGATGCCGACCAGCAGCTCGCCGTAGGCCACCATGTAGCTGAACAGCGTGGCGTTGGGCATAAACACGTTCTGCACCAGGTCGGCGTACCAGTTCTGCACGCCGGGGCGGCTGCCAGGCACAAAGTCGGGGGCCAGGTACGACTTGGCGATCGCGCCCTTCAGGAAGCCGGTGACCGAGGCGCCGGCCTTGTTGCCGACCCATCCTGCGCTGCCCTCGCCGAAGACCTTCTCGAAGCCGTCCATCGCCCAGTTGTAGCCGAGCCAGAGCCGAAGAAGAAGCCAGATGATACCAGTAAACTTGGGCTGCTTGAGCGTTTCCATAACCTGCCTCCACCTCTTGTAGAAGTAACTTTAAATTCAACTGAGACTATAGTAGCAGGTGTAAAGCGCAGTGTGGTGAAATAAAACACAACTTCTTGTAAAAGGGCAATAACTATAGAAATGCAGGCAGCTATTAAAATTTGTATAGTAGTTTTAAGTGAAACAACGCTTGTTTCTTGCTAGATTATAGTTAGGTGTGGCATATCAGGGTGAACCATACCCCTCTATATTGGCGGTATGTGGTATAGTAGAAAAAGCGTCCAGTCGCCTGCCGTCGGCCTGAACAGGACGATCGGCCATCTCGACAGAATCTGTGCATTCCGCTATAATCACCCCAACGGACCCTCGCCTAGCCCTACCGGATGACGTGACAGCACGAAATTTTCTGCTTCTCCTTGTCCTATTAACATGCGCTGCCCTTCTCTTCCCAGCATCCCCAAGCGCGGTGCCTGCGGTCTACGCCGCCGAACCTAGCGTCACGCCGCTTGATAGCGCACCGTTTGGTATCAACACCCATCTAGCCACGCGCTACACCGATCTGGCCAGCATGGATGTGCCCGCCGCACTGGTGGCCAACGCAGGCGCAGGCTGGGCGCGCGAGGATGTCCATTGGTGGCGGGTCGAGCAGACCCAGGGACGCTGGGACTGGAGCTATACCGACGCGGCTTTCCGCGCCCTGCTGTCGCGCGGGGTGCAGGTGGTGGGCGTGCTGGGTCACCCGCCTGGCTGGGCCACGCCCTACACCGGCGACGCCCCCAACGATGTGTCGTTCTACGCGCCCGACCAGCAGCTGTTTGTCGCCTACGCCCGCGCGGTGGTGCAGCGCTACGGCGCATATATCAAGCACTGGGAGATCTGGAACGAGCCAGACAACGAGCTGTTCTGGAAGCCCGCCACCGACCCCGCCGCCTATGCCCGCCTGCTGATCGATACCAGCGCCGCCATCCACCAGATCGACCCCAGCGCCAAGGTGCTGCTGGGCGGCATCAGCCCCTTCAACCTCTCGTACCTGCGTGGCGTGGCCGCCGCTGGCGCGTGGGGCAGCTTCGACATCCTGGCCATCCACCCCTATGTGGACCCCAACTCGCCCGAGGATGGCGCGATCATGGCCGCCGCCGACGGGGTGCGCACCATGATGGCCAGCTATGGCCAGAAGCCGATCTGGGCCACCGAGGTGGGCTGGTCGAGCGGCCCTGGCGACCACGACGCGGTGGGCATCGTCGATCAGCAGCAGCAGGCCAACTATCTGGTGCGCTCCATGCTGCTGCTGTGGCGGGCTGGCATCGAGCGCAGCTTCTGGTACACGCTGAAGGATGACCCCGGCAACCCCTACGGCCTGTTCGAGTACGGCACTGGGCGGGCCGATTTTACCCACCCCAAGCCAGCCTACAGCGCCTTCCGCACGCTTAGCCAGCAGGTGAGCGGCACCAGCTTTGTGAGCCTGGGCAACCTGTTTGTGCAGTCCTCGGCGCTCGACTTCGAGGATTTTGGCCGCTGGTCGCGCGGCGATCAGCCCTATGGCTCGCTGACCGCCACCACCGCCGTGCAGCAGGAAGGCAAGCAGGCGGCGGCGATCAACTATATCTTCCCCACCGATCAGAACGACTACGTGGTGTTCAACCGCGCCACGCCAGCGCCGATCTCGGGCACGCCGCGCGAGCTGGCGGTGTGGGCCTATGGCGATGGCAGCGGCAACGTGCTAAAAGTCTGGCTGCGCGATGCCGAGGGCGAGGTGCTGCAGTACTCGTTTGGCACCGTGGGGCCGAAGGGCTGGCACCAGCTGAGGGTCTCGCTGGCTGCGCCGGTGGCGGCCTGGAACCGCATCAGCCAAGATGGCAACGGCAAGCTCGATTTTCCCGCCGCGATCACCGCGCTGGTGCTGGATGACGGCACCGACGAGTTTAGCGGGCGCGGCACCATCTACCTCGACGCGATCGCTGCGGTGAGCGGGCCTGCCGCCTACGACCTGCGGCTGCGGCGCGGCAACGCGCTGATCGATGTGCTCTGGGCGCAGACGCCCATCCAGGCCAGCTTCACGGTGGGCGGGGCCAATGCCCGCGTGGTCGACCGCGATGGTGGCCAGACCACCATGGCCGTGCGCGGCGGCTCGATCCCCTCCATCACGCTCGGCGATGCGCCACGCTATGTGACCTCGACCTTCACCAGCTCTCGATAGCCGCATTCCCCTGCCCCACCCCGCTGCGGCGACAGGCTGCGGCGGGGTACTTTTATGCATGCCCGAAACTTGCTACAATAGCTCCGCATTCATCGTACAACTGATAGGAGTGGACGTCTTGAAACTGCTCATCCGCTGGTTCATTAATGCCCTGTCGCTGCTTGCGGCTACGAATCTGGTGAAGGGTATCGAGATCATCGGTTCGAACGGCTGGGTGACGCTGATCGTGATGGCGGCGGTGTTTGGGATTGTCAACGCGGCCATCCGCCCGATCGTGCAGCTGCTCTCGCTGCCGCTGGTGGTGGTCACCTTGGGCCTGTTCACGCTGGTGATCAACGCGCTGATGCTCTGGTTTGCCTCTTGGCTCTCCGATGCGGTATTCGGCGCGTCCTTCCACGTGGCCGGGTTCTGGCCAGCGTTCTGGGGCGCGATCGTGATCAGCATCGTCTCGTGGCTGCTCTCGATCTTCTTCCACGACGAGGATCACTCCTCCAGCTCGCGGCGGCGCAAGTCGCGGCGCTAGCGCCCGACCTCGCCCCGCCGCACACCTGCTGCGGCGGGGCTTTTTTTGCCTGGCTCAGGATCTACGCTTTTATGCTGCGGTTTTATCGCATCTGGGCATGGTGTTTTTCTCCCTCGTGCCTTCGTGTCTTCGTGGTTAAATGTTTCCCCTTGGTGCCTTGGAGTCTTGGTGGTAAATGGATCTCCGGCTCGCTCTAGCGGCGCTTCGACGGCATCCCGCTATAATAGGGCCTTGGCATACACCCGAGGCCCGGCGGCGCGGCGGCGCGGCGGGCTGCTGAATACCCTAGGTGCCGCATGGCTTCTCTCTCTCGCTGGCCCCACGCGCGGCGCTGGCTTCCGCTGGCCGCGCTGCTCGCGATCGCGCTGCTGCTGCTGTGGCGCGCGCTGCTGCCTGGGCGGGTGCTGCTGCCCATGGATGCGCTGCTCCATCTCCACCCTTGGCGCTACTCCTACGAGCGCGTGTCGGTCAACAACCCGATCGCCACCGACCCGATCAAGCAGGTCTACCCGCGCCGTGTGCTGGCCAACCAGATGATCGGCCAGGGCGCGTGGCCGCTGTGGAACCCCACCGTGCTGGCTGGCACGCCCCTGCTGCCCGATGGCCAGCTGACCCTGTTCTACCCGCCCAGCGTGCTGTTTCTGCTGCTGCCGCTGGCCCAGGCCTACGGCTGGTACGCCTTCCTGCAGGTGATGCTGGCGGGGGCGGGCACCTTCCTGTTCGCGCGCCGCATCGGGCTGGGGCGCGGCGCGGCCACGCTGGCGGGCGCAGCCTACATGCTCAACGGCTACATGCTCACCTGGCTGCCGTTCCCGCACCACACCGGCGCGACGGCCATGGTGCCGTGGTGCTTCTGGGCGGCGGAGTGGGCGATCGGCGGCGGGCGCTGGCGGCGCTGGCCGCTGGCGGGCGCGGTGCTGGCGCTGCCGCTGGTGAGCCACCTGCAGGTGGCGTTCTACGCCTACCTGTGCGTGGGCTGCTATGTGCTGCTGCGCGCCGCCCAGCTGCGCGACTGGCGGCCTGCGGCGGGGCTGGCGCTGGCGGGCGTGTGCGCGCTGGGGCTGGGCGCGGCCCAGCTGCTGCCCTCGGTGCAGCTCTCCTCCCAGGGCCAGCGCGCCGATCTGGGCGTGCAGCCCGGCAGCGCACAGGAGCAGTTCATGGCGCTGCTGCGGCTGCTGCTGCCGAGCACTGGCGGCAGCGCCCGCGTGGGCGACGCGCCCGCGTGGGGGGCGCAGCTGCTGCAGGCCCCGCAGCCCTACGCGGGGCTGCTGGTGCTGGCGCTGGTGCTGGTGGCGCTGGCCCGCTCGCGCCATAGCGCTGCCGCTTTCTTCGGTGTGCTCGCCGCCGCCGCGTTTGCCATGGCGGTGCGCACGCCGCTGCTGCAGCTTTTCGCAGCGCTGGTGCCGCCCTACCGCCAGTTCGAGGACCACACCCGCTGGTTTGTGGTCTGGGGCTTCGCGGTGGCGGTGCTGGCCGCCATGGGGGCGCAGTCGCTGTTCGAGCGCAGCCGCACGCGCTCGGCGGGGCTGCTGGTGAACCGCGCGCTGCTGCTGGGCGGCGGCGCGGCGCTGCTGGGCTGGGCTATGCTGCACCTGCAGCTGTTCACGCCCGCATCGCGCTATGGCCAGTACATCACGGCGGTGCGCCAGCAGCCGCTGCTGCCCACGCTGCTGCTGGGCGTGGCATCGGCTGCGGCGCTGGGGCTGCTGGTGGCTGCGGCGCGCACGGGCCTCCGCAGCCTGGCGCTGGCGGGCTGGCCAGTGGCGGCGGCGGTGCTGGCGGTGGATCTGGTGTGGAACGGCGGGGGCTACGCCACCACCTTCGACCTAGGCCAGGTGCGCCCGACCGCCGACCTGAGCGCGGCGCTCGCCCAGGAGGGCGGCGCGGCCCAGGACGCGGGGCTGCTCTACCCGCCCACCCGCCAGGTCGATTTTCTGCTGCGCCAGCCAGGGCCGTTCCGCATCCACGGCGGCGACTACGAAGTGCTGCCGCCCAACTTTTCCTCGACCTACGGCCTGGAGGATGTGCGCGGCTATGTGTCGCTCTACTCGGCCCGCTACAACCAGCTGGTGCGCCTGATCGACGGCAAGGACTACCGCCACACCGGCGATGAGGATATCGCTTTTCGCGCCTACCTTACCTCGGCCTACAAGCACCGCCGCCTGCTGGACATGCTGAACGTGCGCTACATCCTGTTCACGCCCGGCAGCCAGAATGTGGCGCTCTACCAGCCGCTGGAGCTGGTGCAGCAGAGCGACGAGGGCGCGATCTACCGCAATCCCAACGCCCTGCCCCGCGCGTGGCTGGTTCACCGCGTCGAGCACCTGCCCGATGACATCGCCCAGCTCGACCGCATGGCCAGCGCCGATTTCGACCCGGCCAGCCTGGCCGTGGTGGCCGAGGCTGCGCCCGCTGTGCAGCCCGCCGCCGCCGCCGAGGCCGCGCCCGTGGTGAGCTATGCGCCCAACCAGGTGCGCATCCTGGCCACTGCTAGCAGCGCCGCGCTGCTGGTGCTGGCCGACTCCTACGCCGATGGCTGGGATGTGACAGTGGATGGCCAGCCTGCCGCGCTCTACCGCACCAACTACACCTTGCGCGGCGTCTGGCTGCCCGCAGGCGAGCACACGGTGGAGATGCGCTACCAGCCGCGCTCGTTCACGCTGGGGCTGGCGATCAGCGGCGGCACGCTGCTGGTGGTGCTGGCCGTGGCCCTGTGGGCCGCGCGCGTGCGCAGGCGGGGCCGCGCCTAGCCTGGCGCAAAGCAAAGGGGCGTGGGCAGCTCCACGCCGCCCGCGCCCCTTTGTGTGCTTCCGAACGTAGCGCTAGCCGCGAATAATAGCCAGCAGCTCGTCGCGCTTCTCTTCCATCTCCGCCGGGCTGGCGATCGACTCCATGTTGAGCCGCAGCAGCGGCTCGGTGTTCGAGCCGCGCACGTTGAAGTGCCAGGTCGGGTACGAGACCGACACGCCATCCATGTGCTCGATCTTGCCGTCGCTGTAGCGCTGCGCCAGCTCCTCCATCTTGGCCTTGCTGTCGCTCACCCGCGAGTTGATCTCGCCGGAGATGAAGTATTTAGCCTCAAGCGGCTGCAGCAGCTCGGAGAGCTTCTTGCCCGTGGTCGAGATCATCTCCAGGATGATCAGCGAGGGCAGCAGGCCCGAGTCGGCGAAGGAGAAATCCTTGAAGTAGTAGTGGCCCGTCACCTCGCCGCCGAACAGGGCATCCTCATCGGCCATGCGGCGCTTGATGAAGGCGTGCCCCACCCGCTCCATCAGCGGCGTGCCGCCAGCGGCGGTGATCAGCTCGGGCACGGCCCACGAGGCGCGTACGTCGTAGACGATCTTGCTGCCGGGGCGCTTCTTCAGCAGGTACTCGCCCATCAGCGCGGTCATGAAGTCGCCCGACACGAACTCGCCGCGATCGTCGATCGCGAAGAAGCGGTCGCCGTCGCCGTCGAAGGCGAAGCCTACCGCCGCGCCCTCGGAGACCACGCGGGCCTGCAGCTCGGCGCGGTTCTCGGGCTGCAGCGGGTCCAGCCCGTGGTTGGGCAGGCTGCCGTCGGGGTCGAGGTACAGGCCGACTAGATCGACCGGCAGCTTTTCGTAGACACGCTTGAGGATGGGGCCGACCATGCCGTTGCCGGTGTCGGCGATCACCTTCAGCTGCTTCAGCGCCGCCACGTCGATCAGCGAGAGCATGTTGGTGATGAACTCCTCGGAGAGGTCGACCTCGCTCATGGTGCCGGTGCCGCTGGGCGTGTCGTAGGCGTCGCTCTCCACGATCTGGCGCAGATCCTGGATGCCCTCGGTGCCGCTCAGCAGGTAGGGCATCTGCCGCACCATCTTGAAGCCGCTGTACTCTTTGGGGTTGTGCGAGGCCGTGACCATCATACCCGGCTTGCCGAGCTTGGCGCAGGCGAAGTAGAACTGGTCGGTGCTGACCATGCCGATGTTGATCACGTTTGCGCCCTGGTGCATGATGCCACGGGTCACATGGTCGAACTGGGAAGGCCCGGAGAGCCGCATGTCGCGCCCGACGATCACCTCTTTGGCCTTCAGGAAGGTCACGAAGGCCCGTCCGATGGCGTAGGCGGCCTCGTCGTTCAGATCGGTCGGGTAGATCCCGCGGATATCGTAGGCTTTGAAGATTCCAGCATTGACCTGCATGGGTGTCTCCTCATAAAGATTGTTCAAACCGTTTCTGAGGCATTATCGCATATCTTGGGCCACGTTCGGTTGCGCCTTGCCCACATGGGCGGAATGTGTGGCAAGCCTGCCGCATAGCACAAATCAGGGGCGGGATGTCATCCCGCCCCTGTGGCGCAGAGGAAATATTGAATTACGGGCGGGGCCAGGGTCTGAGGGTGTGCATGTGATGCGGGGGCTTCTGCCTGGGCGGTGCGCGTCCGCCCAGATCGGCGGGAATAAGCTCGAAAAATCGTATGAAGGCGGCTGATAGACCACCTGGCGCGTTGCTCTTGATCGCCCTCACGTAATCAAGACGCTAGAGGTGGGGCCAAATGCACGAGCGGATAGCGACTGAAGTGGCAGCAGGAGGGAGATCGCTGATAGGAGCTGCTGCCCGTTGTAGCAAGAATACAGCCTCCTGTGTTCTACAACGGTTGTGTTCGCACGAGCAACCTGGCACCAGAGGGACTATGCCAGCCTGTTCGCTGAGAGCCGCCACAAGCGTGTGTTGGCTTGCTTGTACATTGCAGAGGTCATACCAACCTGATGTAGTCACTATACCATATAACACGAGCCAAGTTATTGCAGTTTCATTGCAAAATGTCATAACCACTGTGAATCTTTTCGGCTTTCTGATCATAGGTAAAGAAAAGGTTTAAGAAAATCGTTATGTGTCACGAATAAACGGGGGTGGAAACATTCGACACGCGAAGCTTTGTTCTTTCATCCTATGCGGCATGCTCCGGCTGGCTGCTCGCATCTCCGAATGATTAGATGCGGATCTGCCCTGGGCATATGCTGGTTATGCAATATGCATCTTGGATAGGAGGTGCTCTGCCACCGAGTTGCTATACTTGGTAGTATGCCGTGTAGCCCAAGGAAGAAGGCCTACAATGCTTCGTTTGGTGTTGTATAGCGATCAGATCATTCCTGCAAACCAGTCTGTTGACCGCGAGCTGTGCGAACTTTTGGGGCAGTCGCATCCACGGGTTGGATATATTGCTTCGTCCCATGATCCGTCGCGTCGCTATTTTTTGGCGCGGCAGCAGTACTATCGCCAGTACGGGATCGACCTGTGCTGCTATACCGAGCTGGATGTAGCATATGATCCCGCCCAGCTTCAGGATCTGTTTTCCTGCGATGCTATCCATCTTTCGGGAGGGAATACCTTTTCTTTTCTCCACTGGCTCCGGCGGCGACAGCTTCTTAAGCCGCTGCGTCGCTACGCCCATCAGGGCGTGCTGATCGGTGTGAGCGCCGGGGCGATTGTTCAGACCCCATCGATTGATTCGGCGCTGCTGTGCGGTGACACGCCCTCCGCTGAGGCATTCGATACCGCAGGTATTGGGCTGGTGCCCTTTGGCTTTCTCCCCCATGCTACGGCAGCCGAGCCAGGGGCACAGGCTATGCAAGCCTATGCCGATACACACGGATACCCACTGTATGCCTGCCCCGATGGTGCTGGCGTGGTGGTCTGTGGCGAGACAGTGCGCTGCATTGGTGATGTGGCTATCTATCAGCCTGTGGGGCGGGCCTAGGATCTGCCTGTTTGGTGGAGCGGGAGTCGCTCTGGCGCGCTGGGATGCCTTATGCGCCTGTGCATGGTACAATACTCGGGCTATGAATCAGAATCAACACCCGACAACCTACGATGTGATCGTGATCGGCGGCGGCCACGCGGGCTGCGAGGCGGCGGCGGCGGCGGCGCGCATGGGCAGCCGTACTATGCTGATCACCATCGACCTGGATAAGCTGGCGCACATGTCGTGCAACCCCTCGATCGGCGGCCCGGCCAAGGGGCATCTGGTGCGCGAGATCGACGCCATGGGCGGCCTGATGGGGCGTATCACCGACCAGACCTTCATCCAGATCCGCCTGCTGAACGAGAGCAAAGGCCCCGCCGTGCAGGCCCTGCGTGCCCAGGCCGACAAGCGGCTCTATGCCAAGGTGATGAAGGAGGCGCTGGAGCAGGTGCCCGGCCTGGATCTGAAGCAGGCCATGGTCGAGCGGATCGTGCCGCCGCAGGCCGAGGGCGGCCTGTTCTCGGTGGTCACGCACACCGGGCGGGTGTTCCTGGGGCGCACGCTGGTGCTCACCACCGGCACCTTCCTGCGCGGGCGGGCGATCACCGGCCCGGCGATCTGGGGCGCGGGCCGCGCGGGCGAGTCGCCTGCGGTGGCGCTGGGCGAGGATCTGGCCGGGCTGGGCTTCCCGCTGGTGCGCCTGAAGACCGGCACGCCGCCGCGCGTCGACGCCCGCACGATCGACTTCAGCCAGGCCACGGTGCAGCACGGCAGCCGCACGCCGCTGTACTTCGGCCACTACTACGCCGACCCCATCCCGCCGGTCGACCCGGCCTTCCACGGCCCGCCCTCGCACGTCTACCCCGCGCCCACGCTGGATGGCTGGCACCCGCAGCTGCCGTGCTACCTGATCTACACCACCCCCGAGTTCCACGAGGCCATCCGCCAGAATCTTGACCGCGCGCCGCTGTTCTCGGGTGTGATCGAGGGCGTGGGGCCGCGCTACTGCCCCAGCATCGAGGACAAGATCGTGCGCTTCGCCGACAAAGAGCGCCACGGGCTGTTCCTGGAGCCGGAGGGCTGGAACACCAACGAGGTGTATGTGCAGGGCTGCAACACCTCGCTGCCCGAGGATGTGCAGTGGCAGATGCTGCGCGCCATCCCCGCGCTGCGCCAGGCCGAGATCATGCGGGTGGGCTATGCGATCGAGTACGACGCGGTGGCCACCGGCGAGATCACGGCGGACATGCAGACCAAGCGCATGCCTGGCCTGTTCCTGGCGGGCCAGATCAACGGCACCACCGGCTACGAGGAGGCCGCCGCGCAGGGCCTGATGGCGGGCATCAACGCCGCGCGCGCTGCGCAGGGCCAGCCCTCGGTCATCCTGCGCCGCGATGAGGCCTATATCGGCGTGATGATCGATGATCTGGTGACAAAGGAGATCCACGAGCCGTACCGCATGTTCACCTCGCGGGCCGAGCACCGCCTGCTGCTGCGGGGTGACAATGCCGACCTGCGGCTGACCCCGCTGGCTGGCGATCTGGGCCTAGTGGATGCCGCCACGCAGGCCGCCGTGGCCCACAAGCGCGAGCAGACCGAGCAGATGCAGGCCGCGCTGCGCGGGCGGCGGGTCTACCCATCCGCCGCCACCAACGAGCGGCTGGCCGCCGCCGGGATCATAACGATCACATCGGAGATGAGCGCCGAGGAGCTGCTGGGGCGCTTCGAGACCAGCTACGAGCAGCTGCGGCAGGCGCTCGATCTGCCCGCCCTGCCTGGCTATGTGGCCGAGCAGCTGCGGATCGGCGCGGTCTACGGCGGCTATATCGAGAAGGCCCTGAAGGAGACCGAGCGCATCCAGCGCATGGAGACGCGGCGTATCCCTGCCGACTTCGACTATGCCGAGGTGAAGGGGCTGCGCAACGAGGCCCGCCAGGTGCTGCTGCGGTTCCGCCCGGCTACGCTGGGGCAGGCCGCGCGGCTGGCTGGTATCAACCCATCCGATGTGGCGATCGTGCTGGTGGCGCTGGAGCGCCGTAGTGCGGGCGAGGCCCGCGCGGGTGCTGCGGCGACCTAGCCTAGCCGGGCTGGTGGCGGCGGGGGCCTTGGCTCCCCGCCGCTTTTGCTTGCCTGCGCTAGGCGCTGGCCTCGCGCTCGCAGTCCAGCACCTCGCGCACCTTCAGGGCCAGCGCCGCCACCGAAAACGGCTTCTGGATGAATGATGATGCGAGCAGCAGCGCATCCTGCTGCGTGGCGCTGCTGCCTGGATACCCCGACATAAACAGCACACGGATGCCGGGCCGCAGCTCGCGCAGCCGCTGCGCCAGGATGGTGCCGCTCATCTGCGGCATCACCAGGTCGCTGAGCAGCAGGTGGATCGCGCCCTCGTAGCGCTCGGCGACGCGCAGCGCCTCCTCGCCGTTGGTGGCATCCAGCACTGTGTAGCCCTGGCTGCGCAGCACCCGCAGCACGATCTCGCGCACCGAGGCCTCATCCTCGGCTACCAGGATGGTCTCGGTGCCGCCATAGGGCTTGGCCAGCGCCTCGCTGGCTGGCCGGGGCGTGACAGCGGCGGTGGTCGCGGGCAGGAAGATGGTGACAGCGGTGCCCTCGCCGATGGCGCTTTCCAGCTGGATGCTGCCGTTGTGCTGCTTGATGATCCCGTAGCACGTGGCCAGCCCCAGGCCGGTGCCGGTGCCCGCTGGCTTGGTGGTGAAGAACGGCTCGAAGGCCTGCTGCAGCACATCGGGTGACATGCCCACGCCGGTGTCGGCGACACGGATGGATGCCACGTACTCATAGCCGCCGCTGAGCGGGATGGACAGATCGGGGCTGCCCGCCATGTGCAGCTTGGTCTCGATCAGCAGCTTGCCGCCCCATGGCATCGCATCGCGGGCGTTGACGGCCAGATTGATCAGCACCTGCTCGATCTGGCCCGGCTCCACCCGGCATGTGCACGGGTCGGGGGTCAGCAGCGTCACCAGCTCGATATCCTCGCCCAGCAGCCGCCGCAGCATCTTATCCAGCTCGTAGATGGTGTCGTTCAGGTTGACCACCTGCGACTCGATCACATGGCGGCGCGAGAAGGCCAGCAGCTGCCGCGAGAGGCCCATGGCGCGGTTGGAGGCGCGCTGAACCTCGATCAGGTCGTGGTAGAGCGTGCTATCGCGCGGCAGATCGTCGAGCGCCAGCTCGGTGTAGCCGGTGATCGCCGAGAGCATATTGTTGAAATCGTGGGCCACGCTGCCGGCCAGCCTGCCGATGCTCTCCATCTTCTGCGACTGGTAGAACTGGGCCTCCAGCGCGCGGCGCTGGGTGGTGTCGCGCGCGACCAGCACCACCGTGCGCACGCCCGCCTCCTCGATCAGGGTCGACTGGATCTCGAACCAGCGCAGCGAGCCATCGGCGTGGCAGAGCCGCACGGTGTCGAGATGCCGCTCGACGCGCAGCAGGCTGCGCCAGTGCTGGCGTAGGGCCTCGCGGTCGTCGGGGTGGATCACATCGAACAGGCTGGTGCCGATCAGATGTGACACGTGGATGCCCAAGATGCGCTGATGCGAGGGGCTGGCAAATAGATAGCGGGCCTGATCGTCGAGCAGCGCGATCAGATCATGGGTGTTCTCGGCGATCAGCCGGTACATGCTCTCGCTCTCGCGCAGGGCCAGCTCGGTCATCTTCTTCTCGGTCACATCCTGCCCGATCAGAATGATATACGGCTCGGCGCTGCTCTCGATCAGCTCAAGCGATGCCTGCATCTCGCGGATGGTGCCTGCGGCGGTGCGGAATGGCAGCTCGATACGGTGGATGGCGCGCCGCCGCCGCAGCAGGCGAAACAGCGCCCTAGCCGAGCGCGGCGGGATGCCCAGCTCGGCCTCGGCCAAGGTGTGGCCCACCAGCGCGTGGCGGCGATGCCCCAGCATGCTGAGCGCATGGCCGTTGATGTCGATGATCCGCATCTCGTCAAGCGAGATCAGGATGATGCCTACCAGCTGCGATTGAAAGACGGTGGCGAAGCGCTGCTCCGATAGGCGGAGCGCCTCCTGGGTGCGGCGGGCCATGGTGATGTCGGACAGCACCAGCGTGGTGCCCATCAGGGCGCTGGCCTGGTCGAAGATTGGTGCGATGGTGGCCGTGACGCTGCGGGCGGGGCGCTTGCGGCCATGGATGAGGATGTTGTCGCTGGAGCGGAAGCTGACCATCTGGCGACACTCGTGCACGATCCGCACGAGGTCGGGCAGGGGCTGCTGGGTGAGCTGATCGACCAGCAGCACCACGCTTGCGAGCGGTCGGCCCAGCGCCTCGCCCTGGCTCCAGCCGGTCAGGGTTTCGGCAGCGCCATTCATGATCGTGATCAGGCCGGCGCGGTCGGCCACGATCACGGCGTCGCCAAGGCTGTGCAGCGTGTAGGTGAGCCACTCGTTTTGGCCGCTGAGGCTCAGGTGGCTGCTGGTCAGCTGGTAGTTGGCCTGCTCGAAGTCGGCCAGCAGCGCGCCGAGGCGCTGGCGAAACGACCAGAGGATCCACAGCACAAATCCAATGGTGAGCCAGGTCAGCCCGATGCCCAGGGTGCGCTCATCCACCAGCACCTGCTGCAGCTGCTGGCCGCCCTGCAGCAGGTGAAATGCGGTCATGCCCAGGCCGGTGATGGCGCAGAGGCCCAGGGCGAGATTCATCCAGCCGTTGTCGAGGATGGTGAGCGCGATGGCTGCGATCATCAGGATGGCCAGCATGATCGCGATCAGCGGCGGCCAGACGATCAGCGCCGTCAGCACCAGCGCACCCACCAGCCCGCCCACCGTGAGCAGGGCTGCGGCCTGCAGCGCGCCCCTTGCGGCCAGCCAGCGGGCGGCGAGGATGACCATGCAGCCGACGAACGTGAAGATGGTGCTGGGCCACATGGCATCGTTCTGGGTGATCTGCTGCGCGGCCAGCTGCAGCAGTGCGGCGGCGGATGTCACCCACATCAGCCAGCGCAGCACATGGGTGATGCTCTGCTGCTGAAACTGGACGAGGGGCGATGCCCTCGAAGAGGAAGGCGAAAACGGCACTGTTACACCTACCTTCTCTCAGGCGTCGGCCATGTGGCAACTGATGGCATAGGCCTTCCTGTGCGCCATGCAGCGGGCCAGAATACTGCCAATCGCTTGGTCGGAGAGGGCGCGATGGGTGGGGCGGGCGCTGCGCATAGCAGCGGTGGTAGGTCGCGCCGGACTGTTGTACCGATCTCTGCGCCGCCGTGGGCGAGCGCGGCATCAGAGCACGATCCGCTTGAACTCCTCGGCGGCATCGAGGCCGTATTTTCTGCCGACCTCGGCTATGTGCGCGCGCACGCGGTCCTCCCAGGTCGGGTTCTCATCTAGCTGGGTGTGGTGCTCGTGCAGGGCCGCGATCTTCTGCTCGACGAATGGCGCGATATCTTCGGCGTGGTCGGGCTGCTCGGCCATCCAGAGCAGCAGCGCCTCGGGCCGCCAGACCGCCACGCCGATCTGGGCTAGGCCGGGCATGAACAGGTGGTCGCGCGCGCTCACCAGCCCGTTGATCACGGCGAAGCCCACCACACGGTGGTCGGGGTGCATCATGTAGTGTTTCCACGGATCGTGGGTGAACACTAGGTGCGGCTTGAGATGGCGCACGTAGAGCGCGATCTCGGCGCGCAGCTGCGGCGTCGGCTCTAGCTCGCCGTCGTTGTTGCGCAGGAAGATGACCTTGTTCACCCCCAGGCGGGCGGCGGCGGCGCGCTGCTCGTGCTCGCGGATCTCGCTCAGGCGGTAGGATGTCATCTCGGCGTCGTGGCTGCCCTTGTTGCCGTTGGTGACGATGATGAAGGTCACATCCCAGCCCTGGGATGCCAGCTTGGCGATGGTGCCGCCCGCGCCAAACTCGTTGTCGTCGGGGTGCGCGCCGATCACCAGCGCGCGTTTGAGATCGTCGAGCTCTGCCATGGGGTCGCTGTTCCTCTTCTGTCGTGTTGCTGCCAGATTCCGAATGGCGATGCCGCGCCGGGGGTGCCGCCGCATGGGGCATGTCGCCCGCTGGCCGGGGTGGGCGAGGGGATGGGCTGCCATGCCGCCGCATCGCTGCGCGGGCATAAAGACAGCCACACCTGGTGTGCGGCTGTGGTCCATGGACGGGCGCTTGGGCTGGCCATCGCGCCGGTCGCTGCTGCGGGTTGCCTTCGACACACGGCACTGTCATAGTACCATGTTCTTCTGCATTCTGGGGGCGCTCTTGGGCGAAAAAGCAGGGCCTCTGCGTTGTTGATTGGCGGCATGTTTTACCACCAGAACGCCCAGGCACCAAGGGGGCGCAAGAAAAGCCACAACGAAAGGCACCCATGCCCGACGGCTGGTGGCATAGGCAGCATACCGCTCTGCCCAGCGCATTGCATGAAAGCCAGGCTGTGCGCTCGTTCGTCTTGTGGTTGGTCGTGTGGAGGGTGCGGCCCGCGCCTACGGATGATAGGCGATCGCCTGCGGTGCCTCAAGCGGGGGCGGCAGGGCCTTCTCGATCGGGATGGAGAGCACGAAGCGGGTGCCGCTGCCCAGCTCGCTGGTTACGCTTACCTGGCCACCGTGGGCCTCGACGATCGACTTGACGATGGCGAGGCCCAGCCCCGAGCCGCCGGTGTCGATCTGGCGCGACTCGTCGGCGCGGTAGAAGCGCTCGAAGATGTTGGGCAGGTGCTCGGCTGCGATCCCGCAGCCGGTATCTTCCACCGCCAGCTCCACGTGGCTGTCGCTGGCCTCGGCGCTGAGCGCGATGCTGTCGCCCGGCTGGGTGTGGTGGAGGGCGTTGCTCACCAGGTTGCCCAGGGCGCGGCTCAGGTACTCGGGGTCACCCACCATGGATGGCTCGCCGCGCAGCTGCACTGCCAGCCGCACCCGCTGCTGGTCGGCCTCGTGCTGGTAGAGCGCGGCGGTGCGCTCCAGCAGCTGGCGGGCGGTCAGCGGCTGCTTAGCCAGCGGCAGCTCGCCCGCGTCGGCCTGCGAGAGCATGTGCAGCTCCTCCACCAGCCGCAGCAGCAGCTGGGTCTCGTCGTACATGGTGGCGAAGCGCTTGGGCGAGGGCTTCAGCACCTCGTCGCGCAGGGCCTCAAGGTAGCCCGAGATCACGGTGAGCGGCGTGCGCAGGTCGTGGGCGATGTCGGCGGTCATCTGGCGGCGCAGCTGGTTGGATCGGGCCAGGTCGGCGCTCATGCGGTTGAACTGGGCGGCCAGCAGCCCCAGTTCGTCGCTGGAGCGCACGGGCACGTGCTGGGCCAGGTCGCCCTCGGCGATCGCGCGCGCGGCCACCGTCATGTCCTTCACAGGCCGCGTGATGAAGCGGGCCAGGATGAAGCCGCTGAGCAGCGCGATCAGGGCCGCGCCCAGGGCGGCCCAGCCGATGGCGTAGCTGGTGCGGGTCAGGTAGCGGTTCTCGTTGGTGTCGCGCACCGGCTCGAAGATCTGCACCACCGCATAGCCTACGGTTTGGCTGTCCACCACGATCGGCTTGGCATCCTGGATCATGGGGCGCGGCACGGTATCGCCGATATTGTAGCCGTTGAGCGGGATGAGCAGATGGCCGGTGGTGTCGGCCACGGCGAAGCGCAGCGGCAGCGGCGGCGGGTTTCGGTTGGGGTCGCGCGGCTTGCTGTCGGCCTGCTGGTCCTGCTGGCTGAAGGTGCGGTAGCTGTCGAGCCGTGCCTGGGCCACGCCATCCCAGCTCTGGTTCTCGGCATAGTAGCTGGCGGCGTTACGGATGTAGATGGAGCGCAGCTGGGTGACGACATAGTCGTCGAACTCGGTGGCGACCGAGCGCCAGATAAAGAAGAATGCCAGCGCCATCCCCACCACGCTTGTGAAGAGGAAGGCCGCCACCAGCTTTGCTGTTAGAGAGCGCATGTTCTATCCTGAATCTTGTGCCGAACGCTGTTGGGTGCCGAGCCTGGCCGCGCTAGGGCGCGCGGCAGCGGTAGCCTGCGCCAAATACCGTCTCGATATAGTGTGGCCGCGCCGGGTCTTTCTCGATCTTGCGGCGCAGGTTGCGGATGTGCACGTCGATCGTGCGCTCGACGCCCTCGTAGTCGTTGCCCTGCAGGCGCTCCAGCAGCAGCTCGCGGGCGAACACGCGGCCAGGCGCGGCCATCAGGGTGGCCAGCAGCTCGAATTCGGAGGGCGTGAGGTTGACGGCCAGCCCCTCGACCGTGACCATGCGCGTGCTGCGGTTGAGCGTCAGGTCGTCGAGGCGGTAGACATCGTCGGGCTGGCTGGCATCCATGGTCACGCGGCGTAGCACCGCGCGGATGCGGGCCAGCAGCTCGCGCATGCCGAAGGGCTTGGTCACATAGTCGTCGGCCCCCAGCTCCAGCCCCACCACCTTGTCCGACTCCTCTAGCCGCGCGGTGATCATGATGATCGGCTGGCGGAACTCGCGGCGGTAGATCTTCATAAACTCGAAGCCGTCGAGGTTGGGCATCATCACATCCAGCAGCAGCAGGTCGGGGTTCTCGCGCCGGGCCACGGCCAGCGCATCCACGCCGTCGCGCGCGGTGACCACGCGGTAGCCCGCCTCGGTCAGGTACTCGTCCACCAGCGTGCGCACGCTCGGGTGGTCGTCGGCAACCAGGATCGTCTTCTTCATCTTTCCTCCATACCGTGGCGCGCAGTACGATGTGTGGCTGGCGCGAGGCCCAGTGTTGTCGGCATGGGCGCACATCTTCAGTGCTGGTGGCCTGCATCGCCGTGCGCTGCGGTGCCCCGCCGTTCTTCTAAGTATAGCCCCCACATATTTAGATTATATGTAGAAGCGGTGCATCCCGCATATATAGAAATACTAGGAAGTCACACAACTTCTATATACCTTCTGAACATCTCTTCAGTACCCTTAGCCTCGGAACATTTGGAACCCGTCGATCGGGGTAGAACAGCGCACCGATCCAAGTTGTATCGTGAGAGAAACGATGTTTGTGAAACCGCATTTTTTCCGCGTGCTAAGGCATACGCTCGTGCCGGTGTGCGTGGCGGCGTTCGTGCTGAGCGCCTGTGGCACCCAGAAGGCGACCAGCCAGTCGACCAGCATGAAGGTGACGCGCGGCACCATATCGCAGAGCATCAGCGGCAGCGGCCAGATCGAGGCGAACCAGGAGAGCGACCTGAACTTCGGCCTCGACGGCACGATCTCCGAGGTGCTGGTGTCCGCAGGGCAGCGCGTAAAGAAGAACGATGTGCTGGTGCGGCTGCAGACCGACGATCTCGATCAGAAGGTGTCGCAGGCCCAGGCCAATCTGAAGAGCGCCCAGGCCAGCCTGGATGAGCTGAAGGCCGGGGCCAGCGAGACCGATATCGCGAAGGCCAAGTCGTCGCTCACCACCGCCCAGCTGCAGCTGCAAAAGACCAAGACCGGCGACGCCAAGCCTGGCACGGTGGCCAGCGCCAAGGCCAACCTAGAGACGGCCAAGGCCGAGCTGAACGCCCTGCTCAACCCCACCGACGCCGACCGCCAAGAGGCCGAGCGCGCCGTGACCGACGCCCAGAACAGCCTCCAGTCCACCAAGGACTCGGCATCCGCAAATAAGACCAAGGCCCAGTACTCGCTCGACCAGGCGGTGCAGTCGCTCACCACGGCCCAGGCCAGCTACGCCGCCGCCAAGCACAACTGGGACTACGTGCAGGAGACCGGCAACGACCCGACGAACCCCACCACCACCAACTCTAGCGGCAACAAGGTGGCCAACTCGCTGAACGACAGCGAGCGCCAGCAGTACTACAACACCTTCGTGCAGGCCGAGGCCTCGCTCAACAACGCCCAGACCTCGGTGCAGTCGGCGCAGCTGAGCTACGACAATGCCCGCCAGCAGGAGGTGATCGATGTGCAGACCGCCGAGAACAACCTGGCCTCGGCCCAGGCCAAGCTCGACGCCCTGCTGAACCCCAGCGCCAGCGACATCGCCAAGGCCAAGGCCTCGGTGACCAGCGCCGAGGCCTCGGTGGCCAGCGCCAGCGGCGCGGGCACCGCCACCGATGTGAAGATCTCCGAGCAGTCGGTGGCCCAGGCCCAGTCGAGCCTGGATGCCCTGCTGGCCCCGGCCACCGATGTGGAGCTGGCCCAGGCCGAGGCCCAGGTGTCGCAGGCCCAGTCAAACCTCACCGAGGCCCAGCAGAACCGCGACTCGGCGGAGCTGAAGGCGCCCTTCGACGGCGTGGTGGGCGCGGTCAACGTCAGCGCGGGCGAGTCGGTGAGCGCCGCGAGCGACGCCGCCATCACCATGATCGACGACTCGCTCTACCGCGTGAACATGAGCGTCAGCGAGGTGGATGTGCCCAACCTTGCAGTTGATCAGGCCGCCAGCGTCACCATCGACGCCATCTCCACCGCCGTGCTCACCGGCACAGTCTCCTATGTGGCCCTGACCCCCACGGTGAGCAACAACGTGACCACCTATGAGGTGCACGTCAACCTCGACAAGACCGAGGCCGCCATCCGCGTGGGCATGAACGCCGTGGTGACGATCACCACCCAGGAGCACAAGGACGCGCTGCTGGTGCCGACCGTGGCCATCCAGCAGGGCACCAAGGGCAGCGTGGTGAATGTGGAGCGCAACGGCCAGACCGAGCAGGTGGATGTGAAGACCGGCCTGACCGACAGCTCGAACACCGAGATTCTCTCCGGCCTTGCCGAGGGCGACACGGTGGTGGTAACGCTCTCCACCGGCTCCTCGTCCTCATCCTCAACGTCGAATAATAATAGCGGCGGCGGCATCCCCGGTATGGGTGGCGGCATGGGTGGCCCGCCCAGCGGCGGCATGGGCGGCGGCGGAAGGAACCGATAGCTATGGCAACCGTACAAGCACGTGCGCGGAAGATCGCGCTGCCCGCGCTGCCCTTCGGGCGCGGGGCTGGCGAGAGCATCCGGATTGCGGTCAGCAGCCTGCGGGCCAACAAGCTGCGCACCCTGCTGACCATGCTGGGCATTATCATCGGCGTGGCCTCGGTGGTGGCGCTGCTCTCGATCGGGCGCGGCGCGACATCCTCGATCACCTCGCAGATCTCCAGCATCGGCAGCAACCTGCTGACCATCTCGCCGGGCATGTCGTTTGGCAGCGGCGGCGTCCGCTCATCGTCCAACAACCTGACGATGGCCGACGCCGAGGTGCTGGCCAGCCTGCCGGGCGTCGCGGCCAGCGCCCCGGTCTACCAGGGCAACTCGCAGATCATCGCCGGGTCGAACAACACCCAGTCGACCGTGCTGGGCGTGACCGATAGCTTCTTCACTGTGCGCAACGCCAAGATCGACTACGGCACCCTGATCACCCAGGATCAGTCGGACAGCATGGAGTCGGTGGCGGTGCTGGGCAGCGGTGTGGCCGAGGATCTGTTCTCGACCGCGAATCCGATCGGCTCGTCCATCCGCATCAACAACCAGATCTTCCGCGTGATCGGCGTGCTGAAGAGCGCGGGCGGCACCGGCAACTCGATCGACGACCAGGTGATGGTGCCGTTGAAGATCGCCCAGCTCAAGCTGTTTGGGGCGCGCTCCAGCAGCACATCCAGCCTGCTGCTCTCCACCGTCTACATCCAGGTCAGCTCGGCCGATCTGGTGGATGGCGTGCAGGATCTGGCCGAGAAGACCCTGCGCGTGCGCCACAAGCTGAGCAGCGACGGCACCGAGGATGATTTCCGCGTGTTCAACCAGGCCGATGTGCTTGAGTCGCTCAGCCAGGTGACAACCATCCTGACCGTATTCCTCGGCTCGATCGCCGGTATCTCGCTGCTGGTGGGCGGCATCGGCGTGATGAACATCATGCTCGTCTCGGTCTCCGAGCGCACCAAGGAGATCGGCCTGCGCAAGGCGGTGGGTGCGCGCCGCAGCGACATCATGCAGCAGTTCTTGGTCGAGGCGCTGCTGGTGAGCGTGCTGGGCGGCATCGTGGGCGTGCTGCTGGGCGTGGGCGTGGCCTATATCGTGAAGCTCACGGGCGTGACCACGCCGGTGGTGACCGCCGACTCGATCTTTCTGTCGCTGGGCTTCTCGATGGCGGTCGGCCTGTTCTTTGGTATCTACCCGGCCCGCCGCGCGGCGCGGCTGCGCCCGATCGAGGCCCTGCGCTACGAGTAGCGCCCCGAACACCCGCGCCCGCCACATGGCGGCACAAGCTACATGAGGTCTGGTATGGCTCTAATAGAGATCCGCGACATTGTGAAATCGTACCGCATGGGCGATATGGAGTTTCAGGCGCTGCGGGGCGTCTCGCTCACCATTGAGGCGGGCGAGATGGTGGCGATCATGGGGCCGTCGGGGTCGGGGAAATCGACCCTGATGAACACGCTGGGCTGCCTCGACCAGCCGACATCGGGCACCTTCCTGCTGGATGGTGCAGACGTGAGCAGCATGAACGACGACCAGCTGGCCGATATCCGCAACCGCAAGATCGGCTTCGTGTTCCAGCAGTACATGCTGCTGCAGCGCACCAGCGCCCAGCGCAACGTGGAGCTGCCGCTGCAGTACGCCGCCGCCGCTGCCGACCGCGCCGAGCGCGCCCGCCAGGCGCTTGAGTCGGTGGGCATGGGCCAGCGCCTGCATCACAAGCCCAACGAGCTTTCCGGCGGCCAGCAGCAGCGCGTGGCCATCGCCCGCGCCCTGGTGAACCGCCCGCGCATCATCATGGCCGACGAGCCGACCGGCGCGCTCGACACCCGCACTGGCGACGAGATCATGGGCATCTTCCAGCGGCTCAATCGCCAGGAGGGCATCACCGTCATCTTGGTGACGCACGAGCCGGATGTGGCCGCGTTCGCCAACCGCATCATCCACGTGCGCGACGGCCAGATCTCGAACGACGAGCAGGTGCTCAGCCCACGCGTGGCCGAGATGAGCACCGAGGAGCAGCCGGCCTAGCTGGCGGCTGCGCTAGATGCAGCGAGGCGGGCGACCAATGCTGGCCGCCCGCCTCGCTTTTTGCCGCCCCGTGCCGCCTAGCGGATGAACAGGTTGGTGAGGTGGTAGACCGCCCACGCCATCAGCGCGCAGGTGGGGATGGTGACCACCCAGGCGGTGGCGATGCTGCCCGCGATGTTCCAGCGCACTGCCCGCAGCCGCCGCGAGGCGCCCACGCCCAGGATGCTGGCGCTGATCACCTGGGTGGTGCTGAGCGGGAAGCCCAGGCGCGAGGCGATCTCGATCACCACGCCCGCCGTGGTCTCGGCCACGAAGCCGTGGATGGGCCGCAGGTCGGCCAGGCGCGTGCCCATGGTGCGCATGATCCGCCAGCCGCCCGAGGCGGTGCCGCAGGCCATGGCCGTGGCCGAGATCAGCACCACCCACAGCGGCACGTCGAAGGTGGTCTGCGACCCGTAGGCCACCAGCGCCATGGTGATGATGCCCATGGTCTTCTGCGCGTCGTTGCCGCCGTGCGAGTAGGCCATCAGCGCCGAGGAGAGGATCTGCAGCCTGCCAAACACATGCTGGATCCACGAGGGTGTCTGGCGCATCACCATGCGGGTGACGAGCACCATCAGCACCAGGGCCACGAAGAAGCCGACGATCGGCGAGAGCACCAGCGGCACGATCACCTTGGCGAGGATCGCCTCGTACTTGGGCACCGCGAAGCCGGCCTCGGCGATCGCCGCGCCCACGATCCCGCCGATCAGGGCGTGGCTGGAGCTGGATGGGATGCCATAGTACCAGGTGATCAGGTTCCAGATGATCGCTGAGACCAGCGCCGAGACCACCACGCCCTGCGTGATGGCGGCGGTGTCCACCAGGCCGGTGCCGATGGTCTTGGCCACGGCGGTGCCGGTGATCGCGCCCACGAAGTTCAGCCCCGCCGCCATGAGGATGGCCTGCAGCGGTGTGAGCACGCGGGTGGCGACGACGGTGGCGATGGCGTTGGCGGTGTCGTGGAAGCCGTTGATGAAGTCAAACGCGACCGCGAGCAGCACGATCAGCACCAGCACGATGAGTTCGCTAGGCATACTTGATCACCACGGTTCGCAGGACATCCGCCACATCCTCGCAGCGGTCCGACGCGCTCTCTAGCAGCTGGTAGACCTCCTGCCAGCGCACCAGCTCGAACACGTCGCGCTGATCGACCAGATCGCCGATCGCGGTGCGCAGGATGCGGTCGGCCTCGTTTTCGAGCCGGTGGATCTCGTGCACGTGCGGCAGAATGCTGTTCAGCCGCTTCTTGTCGCGCAGGCAGCCGATGGCCTGGGCGATCTCTTTGGTGGAGGCCAGGATGAGCTTGGCCAGCTCGTGGGCGTGGTGCTGGGTCTTGTCGATGCGGTAGATCAGCAGCGAGTCGGCGGCGGCGTGGATGAAGTCGATCACATCATCCAGCTTGCTGGTCAGCATCTCGATCTCGGGCGGGTCGAGCGGGGTCACGAAGGTTTTGTGCAGCAGGTCGAAGATGTCGTGGGTGATAAAGTCGCCCTGGTGCTCCAGCTCGGTCAGCTGGGCCACGCGGCCAGGCCAGTCCTGCTCGCTGGCAAACATGGTCTCAAGCAGGGTTGCGGCGTCCACAAGGTTCTGCGCGCTTTTCTCAAACCAGTCGTAGAACTTTGGTTCGGCGGGGATGAGTTGGAAGGATGCCATGAAATACAGTCCTCTTTGATTGTTTGTTGCAGTGTCAAATTATTAAGAGCCTTAACAAAGATACCATAAAAATATCGGTGCGCCGGTGAACCTTTTGCCGCGCTTCATGTCTGCTTCCTTTGCGGTATCATGGTCGCGCGAGAGCGTGAGATCTGGCGAGCAAGCCGCATATGGAGGAGGGAACCAATGGCATCGGAGAGCGCAACGACGTTCATACGCGGCGCATGCCCGCACGACTGCCCCGACACATGCGCCACCATCACCGAGGTGCAGGATGGCCGCGCCGTGCGCTTCTACGCCGACAAGTCGCACGCGCACACCCAGGGCTGGCTGTGCGCCAAGGTGCGCCCCTACCTAGAGCGCGTGTACGCCCCCGACCGCCTGCTGCACCCGCTGCGGCGCGCTGGGCCGAAGGGCAGCGGCCAGTGGCAGCAGATCAGCTGGGATGAGGCGATCGGCACGATCGCGACGCGCTGGAAGCAGATTATCGCCGATCATAGCGCGGCGGCCATCCTGCCCTACTCCTACTCGGGCACGCTGGGCATGCTGCAGATGGGCGTGTGCGACGCGCGGCTCTGGAACCGCATGGGCGCGAGCGGGCTGGATCGGGCGATCTGTGGCGCAGCCGCCGAGGTGGCGGTGGAGTCGACCTACGGGGCGCGCTGGGCGCCCGACCCCGCGCAGGTGATGGAGAGCAAGCTGGTGCTGATCTGGGGCCACAACCCGGCCAGCACCGGGCCGCACTTTATGCCCTTCCTGCGCCAGGCCCAGAAGAACGGCGCGTATGTGGTGGTGGTCGACCCGCGCCGCACGATCACGGCGCGCTCCGCCGATCTGCACATCCAGCCCCGCCCCGCCACCGATGCGGCGCTGGCCCTGGCCCTGATGCAGGTGATCTTCGCCGAGGGCCTGCACGACGAGGCCTACCTGGAGGCGCACACCGTGGGCTGGCGCGAGCTGCGCGAGCGCGCCGAGGCCTACCCGCCCGAGCGCGCCGAGGCGATCACGGGCGTGCCCGCCGAGGCCATCCGCGATCTGGCGCGGCGCTACGCCCAGGCCAAGCCCGCCCTGCTGAAGACCGCCGACGGCGTGCAGCGCCACGGCAACGGCGGCCAGACCATCCGCGCGCTGTGCTGCCTGCCCGCCATCACGGGGAACGTGGGCAGGCGCGGCGGCGGCTTCTCCTACAGCACCGGCGGCTACGGTCGCTGGAACAGCGAGGCCGTGGGCCACGCCAGCGAGTGCCCGCCACCGCCGCGCACGATCAACATGAATCGACTGGGCGCGGCGCTGATGGGCGAGGCCCAGGAGCCGCCGATCAAGAGCCTGTATGTGTACGCCGCCAACCCTGTGGCCTCCACGCCCAACGCGGGCCTGATCGTGCAGGGGCTGGAGCGCGAGGAGCTGTTCACCGTGGTGCACGAGCAGTTCATGACCGACACGGCCCGCTACGCCGACATCGTGCTGCCCGCCACCACCCAGCTTGAGCACGCCGACCTGCATAAGGCCTACGGCCAGCGCCACATCCAGTACAACGCCCCAGCCATCGCGCCGCTGGGCGAGGCCAAGAGCAATTGGGATGTGATGCGGCTGCTGGCCAGCGCCATGGGCTACACCGAGCCGTGGTTGCAGGCCAGCGCCGAGGATGTCATCCGCGAGGTGCTGGACGCCACGCGGGCCAGCAACCCCTACATGGCAGGCGTCACCTTCGAGCGCCTGCAGGCCGAGGGCAGCGTGCCGCTCAGCTTCGCGCCCGGGAAGGATGTGCCCTTCGCCGATGGCATCTTCCCCACGCCCTCGGGCAAGATCGAGCTGCGCTGCGACCGCATGCGCGAGCACGGCGTGGATGCGCTGCCCGACTACAGCGCCCCCCACGAGCTGCGCGCGCCCGCGCCTGGCTCGCTGGTGCTGATCAGCGGGGCCTCGCACCATTTTGTCTCATCCAGCTTCGGCGGCCAGCCCAGCCTGATGGCCAAGGAGGGCGAGCCATTTGTCGAGCTGAACCCCGCCGATGCGGCGGCGCGTGGCATCGCCCAGGGCGACCACGTGGTGGTGCGCAGCGAGCGCGGCTGGTGCGAGCTGCGCGCGGTGGTGACCGATGACGTGATGCCGGGCGTGGCGATCGCGCCCAAGGGCCACTGGGCCATGCACTCGCGCGGCGGGCGCAACGTAAACTGGACCACGCCCGATGCGCTGGGCGACCTGGGCGGCCAGAGCACCTTCCACAGCAACCTGGTGGAGGTGCGGCGGGCCTAGGTTCGCTGGCGCACAGCAACGCCCCAGCCGGATGTTCCGGCTGGGGCGTTGCGCTGCTTTCGGCCATGTTTAGCCCTGCCGCGCCTGCTCCTCCATCATCTTGCGCAGGCTCAGCGGGCGCATGTCGGTCCAGACCTCGTGGATATATTCGAGGCAGTCGGCCTTTAGGCCTTCCTTGCCCACCTTGTTCCATCCCAGGGGCAGCTCGCGGTCGGCTGGCCAGATCGAGTACTGCTCCTCGTGGTTGACCACCACCGCGTAGATCGTGGTGTCTTCTCGCTCATCGGACATGTGGCCTCCTTCTATGGTTGCTTGGTTGCTAGTATGAGAGCGCGGCTCACATTGAGTTGAATCTACAGGCAAGCCGCGGCGGGAACAATGAGCAATCAGTAAGGTTTGGCTTGGTACCTTTGTTCTCGCTGCATCCCCTGGGTATTGGATTGTTCTGTGGCATAGGCGCGGATTGTGCTAGGGAAATAGGTTGGATGTATGCTAGCATGCACAGGAAGAATGGCAACATATGTTCGTTAAAGGGTGTGGAACATGGTCGAGGGAGAATTTGAGGCTGGCGCTGGCGCTTTCGCCCGGCCCCGCTCTGGTGATTTCTGGCAGGGCTTTCGCGACACCATCCCGCTGTGGCTGGGCGTCGCGCCGTTTGGCGCGATCTACGCGGTCAGCGCGCTGAGCGCGGGGCTTGACCCGCTGCAGACACTGTTTATGTCGCTGTTTGTGTTCGCGGGGGCGTCGCAGGTCACGGCGGCTGGCCTGTTCGCCAGCGCGGCCACACCCTGGACGATCGTGCTGACCACCGCGATCATCAACGCGCGCCACCTGCTGCTGGCGGCCTCGCTTGCGCCGCTGGTGCGCGAGCGCCCCGCCGCCGAGAAGGCCATGCTGGGCGCGCAGCTGACCGACGAGAGCTACGCGGTGGGCATGCGCCGCTGGCTGGCTGGGAAGGGTAGCGCGGCCTACCAGTTCGGCTCGAACATCAGCCTCTATACCATCTGGCAGATCAGCACGGCGGCGGGCCTGCTGATCGGCTCGCGCATCCCCGATCCGGCATCCTATGGCCTCGATCTGGTCTTTCCGCTCACCTTTATCGGCCTGCTGGTGCCGCTGCTGAAGAGCCGCGCGAGCCTGGCCGTGGCGGTGCTGGCGGGCCTGCTGACGCTGGCTGGCGCGCTGCTGCTGCCGGGGCGATGGTACATCCTGATCGCCGGTGTGGCGGCCAGCGGCGCTGGGGCGTGGCTCACCCGCGCCGAGTATGCCCACACGGGCGGTGAGGAGGAGCCGCGATGACGATCTATCTGACCATGGTTGCGATGGCGCTGGTGACGGTCGCGGCGCGGGTCGCGCCCATGCTGCTGCTGCGCGGCGAGCTGCCCGCGTGGCTGCGCAGCTGGCTGGGCTTCGTGCCGATCGCCGTATTTGTGGCGCTCATCCTGCCCGCCCTGGTGATCCAGGATGTTGGCGCGGCCCGCTCCCTAACCTTCGGCCCTGCCCTGCCCGCAGGCGTGGTGGGCGCGCTGGTGGCCTGGCGCACCCAGAACGTGCTGCTCACCATCGCGGCGGGCATGCTGACCTTCTGGCTGCTGCGCGGGCTGTTCTAGCGCAGTGCGGGCGGGGCGGCATCGCCAGCCCCGCCCGCGCCTGCCTAGCTGCCGCCTGCCTGCTTGGCCTGCACGTCGTCGCGGTAGTGCAGCAGCGCGCCCACGCCGTCGTTGCTGGCCAGGTACGCGCTCTCCTCCACGATCTCCACATCCGCGCCCTGCTGCAGCGCGCGGAACACAAAGGCCTCCCTCAGGTCGATCTCGCTCAGCGGTGTGCCGTCGTAGGGGTCGCTCAGGTAGCCGGGCGCGAACAGGAACCCGCTGCTCGGGTTGATGCGCCCGCTGCCCGCGAAGCTCGCCTGCATCACCAGTGTGCGCACTTGGCCCTTGCTGAGCGCCAGCGCGGTGGCCGCCGTGCCTGCCACGCCGCGCGCGTCGGCCCCGACCTCGTTCTCCAGCTCGGTGGCGATCTGCTGCTCTTTCTGGCGCTCCACATCGGTCATCAGCGGGGTGATCGTTGCCATCATGCTGGCCATGTCGGCGTGTGGGTCCAGGTTGATGTAGGCCACCGCCAGATCCTGGATGTGCTTCGGCAATGTATCGAGCACGATGCCCTTGATCGCGTCGTTGCTGGAGAGGATCACGTGCTCCACGCCATAGCGCTCGATCACCTGCCCCAGCTCCTGCGCCAGATCTTTGATGTGGGCCTTGATCACGTTGTCGGTGCGGCGCTGGAACAGCATCTGGGCCTGCCCGCCTTGGTCAAAGCGCTTGATCTTCTCGTCGGCCTCGGTCGCGGCCACGTGCTCGGGCTGGTTGTAGGCGATCACGAAGATCTGGGCCTCCTGGCCCTCGGCGATCACCAGGGCGTAGGTCTCGTTATCGTCGGCGATGCGGGCCAGCTGAAACAGGTGCGGGAAGCGGTCGAGCGCCACGCTGGTCTGCACCGGCGCGTGCAGCGGCAGGGCCTGCCAGAGCTGCTGGTCGGGGCTGCTGAATACCGCGATGCCGGTGGCGTCGGCGGGGGCCTGGGTGTCGAGGTAGCCCATGATCTGGCCCAGCTGCTGCCGGGCCTGCTCGTGCGCCTCGCCGTGCAGGCTCTGCTCGGCGAGCAGCCGCTCTAGCTCCTGCTCGATCTGGCGGCGCGCAGGGCGCTGGCCGCTGTCGGTCTGGCCCCAGTCGGCGTAGATGCTCAGGATCGGGCCTTCGCCCGAGGTCGCAGCAAGCTGCCTCAGCGCAGCGTGAAGATCGGTTGCCATAATCGTCTCCTCTCTTTTCTGCTTGCTTGGGATGGGAGCAAGCCATATACCACGGATGCTGCATTTGCCGTGGTACAATCGATCTATAGCATTCCTCGCTGGCCCACCCACGCGCGAGGCACACGGCGAGAACTGGGGCGCGGACACCAAGGAAACACCCCACAGAGAACAATAAAACGATTTGCTCTAGGCTTTCGATGACGGGAGATATGCTATGCGGACTGCGACCCCGGAGGATGTGCTCGCGTTCTCCTCGCTGACGGATGTTTCGATCACCCCTGACGGCGCGCTGATCACCTTCACACGCTGCGAGCCATTTAAAGAGTACCAGGGCTTTGTGAAGCGCCAGATCTGGGCGGTGCCGACCAGCGGCGGCGAGCCGCGGCCCTACACCAGCGGCACCCGATCCGACAGCTCGCCCACGTGGTCGCCCGATGGCCGCACCCTGGCCTTCCTCTCCGACCGCGATGGCGGCCTGGCCCAGGTCTACCTGCTGCCCCGCGCTGGCGGCGAGGCCCGGCGGCTGGTCCAGACCGCAGGCTGCATCCACGAGATCGCGTGGTCGCCCGACGGCACGAAGATCGGCATCCTGATGAGCGACCCCGAGCCTGCCGATGCGCTTGAGCGCCGCCGACGCGGCGACGACGCGGCGGAGTTCGAGCAGGCGCACGCATGGTGGCGCGTGTGGTCCGCCGATGTGGCCAGCGGCGAGCTGCGCCAGCTGACCACCGGCGACGTGCAGATCTGGGAGTTCGGCTGGGCGCCCGATGGCGGCCTGGCGCTGCTGACCGCCGCCGAGCCGTACGAGTGGTCGTGGTTCGCCACCTCGGTGGCCTACGTGGGGCCGGATGGCGGCGTGCCGCGCACGATCTACCAGGTGCCCGAGAAGTGCTTTGCGATGCCCCGCGTGACGCCCGACGGCGCGTGTGTTGCGGTGCTCTCGGGGATCTGGAGCGACCGTGGCATGAACGCAGGCGACCTGCTGCTCATCCCGATCGGCGGCGGCGCGCCGCGCAATCTGACCGAGGGCTACCCCGGCAGCCTGTGGTGGTACCAGTTCTCGCCCGACATGGCGCGGGTGGACTATATGGCCTACGAGCGCGGCGAGGGCGCGGTGGGCCAGATCGACCTGGCCGCAGGCACTGGCCCGGTGGCCCGCGCGCGCGGCGAGTTCGCGATCAGCGAGAGCTACCTATCGCGCTACATCGCGGATGATGGCACCGTGGCCCTGGTGCGCAGCGACGCCACCACCCCGCAGGAGGTGTGGACACTGGATGCGGCGGGCGAGTGGCGCAAGCTCACCGCGCTGCACGCCGAGCTGGCCGCCGAGCTGGCGGTGGGCGAGCAGCGCACCGTGCGCTGGCGCAGCGCCGACGGGCTGGAGATCCAGGGCATCCTGATCCTGCCGGTGGGCTACCAGCCCGGCAAGCCCGTGCCCATGGTCACGTGGGTGCACGGCGGCCCGGCCTGGCTCTACCTGCACAACTACTACGTGGCCAACCGCGCCCTCCAGCTGTTCGCGGGCGATGGCTACGCGGTGTTCCTGCCCAACCCGCGCGGCAGCAACGGCTGGGGCGTGGAGTTCCTGGAGCTGAACATCGGCGACTTCGGCGGGAAGGACTACGAGGATATTATCAGCGGGATCGACGAGCTGGTGGCCGAGGGTATCGCCGACCCGGACCGGCTGGGCATCGGCGGGTGGAGCTACGGCGGCTATATGACGGCCTGGGCGATCACGCAGACCACGCGCTTCAAGGCGGCCATGGTGGGCGCGGCGATCACCAACTGGCGCTCGTTCCACGGCGGCGCGCACATCGGCCTGTGGGATCGGGTGTCGCTGCGGGCTAACCCCTACGAGCAGGGCGGCGTGTTCGACACGCGCGCGCCGATCACCTTCGTGGAGCGCGTGACCACGCCGACGCTCATTCAGCACGGCGAGCTTGACCGGATCGTGCCGGTGGACCAGGGCTACGAGTTCTTCCGCGCGCTGAAGGATCGCGGCGTGCCGGTGGAGATGGTGACCTACCCGCGCACTGGCCACGGCGTGATCGAGCGCTACCACCAGCTCGACCGCATGCGCCGCTGGGTCGAGCTGTTCCGGCAGTATCTGGGTGAGGCGTAGGGGAGATTAGAAAGCAGCAGGCGGGGCACACTAGCCCCGCCTGTTTTTTTGTGTTAGCCCCACGCCTGCATCACCTGGCGCAGGATGCCTAGCTCGCCGATGTGGTAGGCGTTGTGGTCGGCGGCCAGCAGGATCTCGCGCAGGATGGTGTAGTCGGGCGCGTGCGGGATGGGCGCGGTCAGGTTGGTGTCGGGGCTGGTGGCCAGCGCCTCGATGTCGGCCAGATCGCGGCGGAAGGCGGCCACCGTGGCCTCCCACGCCTGGGCGTCGGCCTGGGTGCCGGGCGCGGGCCAGTAGCCCTCGGGCCAGGGCGGCGAGACGTGGGCCGGGTTGCGCACGAACTCCAGGATGTCCCACTGGGTGATGCGCAGGTGCTCGATCAGGTGCCACGGCGTGTAGCTGACATTGGGCGGAAGGGCGTTGATCTTGTCGAGCGGGAAGTCCTTCACGGCCTCATCGAAGCTCATGTGGGCGTTCCCGCCGCGCAGCAGGGCCACAAGCTGCTCGCGCAGTACAGTGTCGGCATTCATGGTTGGGGTTCCTTGTGTGTGTATGGTGCGGCTAGGGCTGCTCGGCCCCGGTGGGCAGGGCCACCAGGCGCTCGACGCCGCGCAGCAGCAGGTTGGCCAGCAGCGCCAGCGCGCCTACCGCCAGGCTGCCCGCCACGATCTTGGCGCGCTGGCCGCTGGCCACGCCCTGGAACAGCAGGGTGCCCAGCCCGCCCGCGTTGATCATGGCGGCGATGGTGCCGATGCCGATGATCGAGAGCGTGGCGATGCGCACCCCGGCCACGATCAGCGGCAGGGCCAGCGGCAGCTCGACCCGCCACAGCCGCTGCCAGGGCGTCATGCCCATGCCGCGCGCCGCCTCAAGCACCGCCGGGTCGATGCTGGTGAGGCCCAGCAGGGTGTTGCGCACCAGCACGATCTGGGCGTAGGCCACCAGCGCCACAATGGCGGTCTGCGGGCCGAGCCGGGTGAGCGGCAGCAGCAGCACCAGCATGGCCAGGCTGGGGATGGTGTAGATCACGCTGAGCACACCCAGCACGGGGCCGCGCAGGCTGGGCGTGCGGGCCAGCGCCACGCCTAGTGGCAGCGCGATCGCCAGGGCGATGCCCAGCGACACCAGCGTGATCCACAGCTGCTGCCAGGTGAGCTGGAGCATAAGGCCGGGGTTGCTGCCGATATAGCGCAGCCCCGCGAGGATCTGGTCCATGCTAGGCCTCCCGCTCGGATGGCTCGGCCAGGGCGCTGCGGATGTCCTCGAAGCTGAGCCTGCCCAGCGAGGCCCCCGCGCCATCCACCACGGTCACGGCGTCGGCCTCGCTGCCGATCAGGGCGGCCAGCGCGTCGCGCAGGCTACCGTCGGCGCTCACCTGCGGCCCCTGGGGCGGGGCGGTGCGGGCCGCGCGTCGCCCCGCCACCAGCTGGCCCGCGTTGAGCAGCGAGAGCCGCCGCAGCATGTCGCCCGCGCCCACCAGGTTCTCTACGAAGGCGCTGGCCGGGCGGCTGACGATCTCCAGCGGCGGGCCGGATTGCACGATCTGTCCCTCGTTCATCACCACCACCACGTCGGCCAGGCGCAGGGCCTCCTCCATGTCGTGGGTGACGAAGACGATGGTCTTGTGCAGCTTGCGCTGGATGTCGAGCAGCTCATCCTGCAGGCGCAGGCGGGTGATGGCGTCGAGCGCGCCGAACGGCTCGTCCATCAGCATGATCGCGGGGTCGGCGGCGAGCGCGCGGGCCAGGCCGACACGCTGCTGCTGGCCGCCGGAGAGCTGGCGAGGGTAGCGCCTGCGGTACTCGGGCGGCAGGCCGATCAGCTCCATCAGCTCGTCGGTGCGCTGGCGGATGCGCTCGCGGTCCCAGCCCAGCAGCTCGGGCACCACGGCGATGTTCTGCTCGATGCGCATGTGTGGGAACAGGCCCGACTGCTGGATGACGTAGCCGATGCGCCGCCGCAGCTCGGTGGCGGGGCTGGATGCGATGTCGACATCGTCGATCAGCACGCGGCCCTCGGTCGGCTCGTAGAGGCGGTTGAGCAGCTTGAGCAGGGTGGTTTTGCCGCACCCCGATGGGCCGATCAGGGCCACGAAGCTGCCCGGCTCGATGCTGAGGCTCACGGCGTCGACCGCCGCCCTCGGCTCGCCGGGGAAGCGCTTGGTCAGTTCTTCAAGGACGATGGTTGCCATAGTTCTTCTGCGTACTGCTTAGGCGGTATCTGGTCGGCGGACGATCCCACGCGGTGGTGGAACGATCCCACGCGGTGGTGGAACGATCCCACGTGGTGGTGGAACGATCCCACGTGGTGGTGGAACGATCCCACGTGGTGGTGAGCCATCCACGATGGCGGTTCTGCTTGGGTGGTGGGTGTGTGCCCTGCGCGGGCGGCGGCTAGGGGCCAGCCCCTAGCAACCCCGCGATGGGGCGATGCCCCCTTCGAACCCCCAATTTTGGGCGTTCCTATGCTGTTCGCTGGCTGCTGGTGTTCGTGCATATGGCCATCAAAACACGAGCGGCGCCTTCGCCGCATGGGATAAGTAGGCTAGCGTGGCGCTCTTTTCAGACTTCTCCCCTTGCTACCTTGGAGGCTTGGTGGTAAATCTTCTTGTTCTCTTCGCGGCTTCGCGTCTTCGTGGTAAATCGGTTGCCCTTGGTGGTGAAGACCCAGCGGCCTGGCCCATCCGGCGAAGGTGCTGCTAGGGTGCTGCTGGCCATGATCCAGACCGAAGCGGTGGGGCTGGGCTGGTGCGACCGGCCCGATTTTTCCTATCGGGGTGCGGTTCCTCCAGCCCAGCCCGCGCCACAGCTGGCTACTTCACCAGCCCGCTGCTCTGCAGGAAGGCCTTGGCCACGGCGGCTGGCTCCTTGGCGTCGGGGCCATCCACCTGGTAGTTCAGATCCTGCATCACGCTGTCGGTGAGCAGCGGCCCGAGCTGGGAGAGGATGGTGGCGACCTGCGGGTACTTGGTCAGGGCGTCCTGGCGGATGACCGGGGCGACGTTGTAGGTGGGGTAGGCCTGCTTGTCATCCTGGAGGATGACGAGGTTGTCGCTGCGGATGCGCCCGTCGGTGCCGAAGGCCACGATGGCGTCGACATCGCCGCTCTTCAGGGCGTCGTAGCGCAGCGAGCCGGTGCCCAGCTGGCTGTAGCTCTTGAATCCGGCGATCTGCGCGCCGTAGATCTTCTCCAGGTTCTTGGTGTCGTTGCGCTCGGGGAACTCGGGCGGGCCGCCCAGGCGCACGTCGGCGGCCTTGGCGAACAGGTCGGAGTAGGTCTTCAGGCCCAGCTTGGTGGCGGTGTCCTGGGTGACGGCGAAGGTGTTGGTGTCGTTGAAGGCCGACGGCTCCAGCCAGGTGAGCTGGTACTTGCTCTCGTACTCGCTGCGCAGGGTGGCGAGCAGCTTGGCGGTGTCGCTGATCGGCTCCTGCTGGAGCACCTCAAGCAGGCCGGTGGAGGTGTACTCGGGGTAGAGGTCGATGTCGCCCTGGGTGATGGCGGTCTGGGCTATGGGCGTCGCGCCGAGGTCGAACTTGCGCTCGACGGTGAAGCCGTTGGCCTCAAGCAGCTGGGCGTACAGCTCGCCCAGGATGAACATCTCGGTGAAGTTCTTCGAGCCGATCTTGATCGTGCCGGGTTCGGCGGCTGGGGCCGTGGTGGCCTCGGCGGCGGCGGTGGCGGCGGGCGCGGTGGCCTCGGCTGGGGCCGTGGCGGCCTCGGCGGGGGCCGTGGCTGCGCCGCTGGCGCCGACCGGCTCTAGGGCCGGGGCGGTCACCTCGGCGGCGGGCTGAAGCTCGACGGGGCCTGCGGTCTCGACCACGAGGGCGGTCGAGCTGGCGGGGCTGGCGGACTGGCCGCAGGCGGCCAGCAGGGCGGCGGCCAGCAGGGCCAGCGGGGCGATCTGGTGGAATCTACGCATGCTCTCCTCCAACTATCTCGTGCAGGCGCGGCGGGACACAGTGCCGCGCCTCGGTTAGATGCTGATCTGCGCGACGCGGGTGCGCCGCTCTAGCAGGCCGAATAGCAATTCGGCGGCCAGGGCCAGCAGGGCCACGGGCACAGCCCCCACCAGCATCACGCTGGTGCGGTTGAGCGCGAAGCCGGTCTGGATGAACTCGCCCAGGCCGCCGCCGCTGATGAACGAGGCCAGCGTGGCGCTGGCGATCACCTCGACGGCAGCGGTGCGGATGCCGGCCAGGATGGATGGTGCGGCCAGGGGCAGCTCGATGCGGCGCAGCACCTGCCCGCGCGACATGCCCATGCCGCTGGCGGCCTCCACCACATCGCGGGGCACACCGCGCATGCCCGCGTAGGTGTTGATCAGCACGGGCGGCAGGGCCAGCAGGGTGAGCGCGAACAGCGAGGGGCGCAGGCCCAGACCCAGGTAGGGCAGGGCTAGGAACAGCACGGCCAGGCTGGGGATGAGCCGCAGCGCGCCGAAGGCCGAGATCACGGCCTGGGCCAGCCGCACGCGCCGCGCGATGGCGATGCCCAGCGGCACGCACAGCGCCACGCTGGCGGCCAGGGCCACGCCGCTGAGCAGCAGGTGGCGGGCCAGCGCATCCCAGAACTGCTGGGTGTGGCCAAGCAGGTAGGCGTAGGCGTCGGTGATGAGATCCATGGGTTCCTTATCGGGCGGCGCGGGGCGGCGGGGGTGGTGCGGTGTGGCCTGCGCTCCTATGTATGGGCTGCACCCATCATAGCACGCGATGCAACGCCCTACCCCACCCCTAGCCTCGCCCAGCGTGCGAACATACGGTGCCACTATCAAATCCTGCGCCACGCGGGTGTGGGCTGGGGTGGTGAGCGCCTTGGTCAGCTTCTTTTAAAAAAGCTCTTGCATTATAGAACTCATGTGCTATACTATCTTCCATCTAGAGGTGTATTTCTGGACAACGTGAGGGAAGAGTATGTACGATAAAAACATAGTGTATGATCACGAAAGCCACGACTACGTCATGTATCTCGACAGCGAGCTTGTCGGGTTTGCGCGCTCATATCACGAGGCCGAGGTGACGCTGGACCAGCTGGTGTTCGAGCTGGTGCACGGCCAGTACTTCATCGAGGCCGCGTAGGTTTTTTACCACCAAGGCTCCAAGACACCAAGGTTTTGGGGGATGGATGAACCACGAAGACGCGAAGGCACGAAGATTCTGAAAAGGGTCTTGGTGCCTTTTTGTGTTTTTGGGAACGGATATACCACCAAGGCTCCAAGGCCCCAAGGTTTTGGGGATGGAATACCGCGCCAATCAATGACGTAGGGGCGGGTTTTAAGCCCGCCCGCATGGTTGCCATGGCGAGCATCGTAGATGATTACCATGATTGCATTGCTTTCGCGGTGGGCGGACACAAGATCCGCCCCTACGGCGATGATGACGATGGGTTCTCGTTGATCTCAAAAGCGAGGGGGGCGATTCCCCACGAAGACGCGAAGGCACGAAGATCTGGAAAGAGTTGTTGGTGTCTTCGTAGCGAAGATGACATAAAACGGGGTGCGGGGTGGGAGCTTATCCCATCCCACACCCCGTCTGTTTATGTGGCTGCGCCTACTCGGGCAGCGCGGGCACCTCGTCGGCGATCTTCTCGAAGACGTAGCGCGAGTCGCTGTCGGTGCGCACGCGCACGGTGTCGCCCTCGCGGAACTGGCCCTGGAGGATGGCCAGCGCCAGCGGGTTCTGGATGCGCTGCTGGATCAGGCGCTTGAGCGGGCGTGCGCCGTAGACCGGGTCGTAGCCCTCGTCGGCCAGCAGGTTGCGCGCCCCGTCGCTCAGCTCCAGCTTGATCTGGCGACCGGCCAGCTGCTTGCGTAGGTTGCCCAGCTGGATCTCGACGATCTTGCCGATCTGGGCGCGGCTGAGCGGGCGGAACACGATGATCTCGTCGATGCGGTTGAGGAACTCGGGGCGGAACTCGCCGCGCAGCTCCTCCAGCGCGGCCCGGCGGATCTCATCCTGCTCGGCCCCGCTGCCGGTCAGATCCATGATCACCGGGCTGCCCACGTTGGATGTCATGATCACTACGACGTTTTTGAAGTTGACCACGCGGCCCTGGCCGTCGGTCAGCCGCCCATCATCCAGCACCTGCAGCAGCACGTTGAACACATCGGGGTGGGCCTTCTCGATCTCGTCGAACAGCACCACCGAGTAGGGCTTGCGGCGCACGGCCTCGGTCAGCTGGCCGCCCTCGTCGTAGCCGACGTAGCCGGGGGGCGCGCCCACCAGGCGGGCCACGGTGTGCTTCTCCTGGTACTCGGACATGTCGATGCGGATCATGGCGTGCTCGTCATCGAACAGGAACTCGGCCAGCGCACGGGCCAGCTCGGTCTTGCCCACGCCGGTGGGGCCGAGGAACAGGAACGAGCCGAGCGGGCGGTTGGGGTCTTGCAGGCCCGCGCGCGAGCGGCGCACCGCGTTGGCCACCGCCACCACCGCCTCCTCCTGGCCGATCACGCGGGCGTGGAGGCGATCCTCCATCTTCACCAGCTTCTCGACCTCGCCCTCCAGCAGCTTCACCACCGGCACGCCGGTCCACTTCGAGACCACCTCGGCGATGTCCTGGTCGTCGACCTCCTGCTTGAGCAGGATGCTGCCGCTGGACTTGAGCTGGGTCTCCAGGTCGGCGATCTGCTTGTCCAGCGCCATCATCTTGCTGTACTGCAGCTCGGCGGCCTTGTTGTAATCGTACTCGCGCTGGGCGCGCTCGATCTCCACCTTGGTGGCGTCGATCTCCTCGCGGGCCTGCTGGATCTTGCCCAGCACATCGCGCTCGCGCTGCAGCTGGGCCTCCACGCCGCTGCGCTGCTCCTTCAGGTTGGCCAGCTCAAGCTCCAGCTTGTTCAGGCGCTCCTTGCTGGCGGCGTCCTTCTCGCGCTTCAGGGCCTCGCGCTCGATCTCCAGCTGCATCTGCCGCCGCTTCAGGTCATCTAGCTCCTGCGGGTCGGATGTGATCTCCATGCGCAGGCGAGCCGCCGACTCGTCGATCAGGTCGATAGCCTTGTCGGGCAGGAAGCGGTCGGTGATGTAGCGGTCGGAGAGCACCGCCGCCGAGACGATCGCCGCGTCGGTGATGCGCACGCCGTGGTGGGTCTCGTAGCGCTCCTTGATGCCGCGCAGGATGGAGATGGTGTCCTCCACGCTGGGCTGGTCGACCACCACGGGCTGGAAGCGGCGCTCCAGGGCGGCGTCCTTCTCGATGTACTTGCGGTACTCGTCGAGCGTGGTGGCGCCCACCATGCGCAGCTCGCCGCGCGCCAGCATGGGCTTGAGCATGTTGCCCGCGTCCATCGCGCCCTCGGCAGCGCCAGCGCCCACCACGGTGTGCAGCTCGTCGATGAACAGGATCACGTCCTCGCGCTCCTGGATCTCGTTCAGCACGGCCTTGAGGCGCTCCTCGAACTCGCCGCGGTACTTCGCGCCCGCGATCAGCGCGCCCATGTCGAGCGCCACCACCTTCTTGCCCTTCAGCGACTCGGGCACGTCCTCGCGCACGATGCGCTGGGCCAGGCCCTCGACGATGGCGGTCTTGCCCACGCCCGGCTCGCCGATCAGCACTGGGTTGTTCTTGGTGCGCCGCGAGAGGATCTGGATGGTGCGGCGGATCTCCTCGTCGCGCCCGATGATCGGGTCGAGCTTGCCCTTCTGGGCCAGCTCGGTCAGGTCGCGCCCGTACTGCTCAAGCGCGGCGTAGGTGCCCTCGGGGTTGGCGCTGGTGACGCGCTGGGTGCCGCGCACCTCGCGTAGGGCGGTCAGCAGGTTGTCGCGGGTGACGCCGTTCTGCTTGAGCGCGCGCTCTGCGCCGCCGCCGCCGTGGGCCAGCAGGGCCAGCAGCAGGTGCTCGGTGGACACAAACTCGTCGCCGAACTGGGCCAGCTCGTCGTAGGCGCGGGTCATCACCGTGCGCAGGCGCGGGGCGATGACAATCTGCACGTTCCCGCCGCTCTGGCGCGGGAAGCGGTTAATCTCCTGCCGGATCTGCTGGGCCAGCGCGCCCACGGCCACGTTCATCTTGGCCAGCACCTGGGGCACCACACCCTCGCCCTGCTCCAGCAGGGCCAGCAGCAGGTGCTCTGGCTCGATCTGGCTGTTGCCGTTGCGCTCGGCCAGGGTCTGCGCCGCCAGCACCGCCGCCTGGGATTTCTCCGTCAATCGGTTTGTGTTAAACGACATAGCTCTTGCTACCTCCTGAAAATGTCTGGTACAAGCATACACGTTTTGCGGCGATTCGGCGCTAGAGCAGTGTTATAGTTTTGTTAGTTTTGATGCTGGCGGCAGCGGTGTTTTATGCCGATAGAGACACTAATCGCTGTGGAAAAAGAAGCGTGAACGACAGCAGCCCCGGCATGGCCGAGGCTGCTGGAACGTACTGCTAGGTTGTGGGTCGATTCGTAGCCCGCCGCCCAACGGGCGTGATGTGGTGGTGGGGTGAGACCGGTGTGCTAGGATGCTGCTGCGATGGCCGGGACAACATGCCGCGCTGCTGCTGGGATGGTGTTGGTTGTAGCGAGAGTGTCGGCTGCGATGAAGCTGCGGCGTGTGCCCGGTTGGTACGACGACGGTAGCGTGCGAACAATGCAACAGAAGACAAGAGCTTGCTGTACCGACGATAGTGGTGTGATGTAGGGCTCGGATGGGTGTACGATGCTCGGACGAGTGTGCGATGCCGGTCGGGTGGCGGACGGGCTAGGAATCGGCAGAGCGGGTGGTGAAGTGTTGGGTTGGGTGATTGCTGCTGCACCGATAGAGTACCATTGCCGGGCATGATTGCATACGGGGCAATGGTACATCCTTCACCTAACCTCTAGTACTAATTCGTTTGGGCGTGAAAGTACTATCTTTTATTAACTTTTGAAATGGTACCGCTGCTCGTTTGGTGGAATGAGCCAGATCAGGCTTTGCCACGCGCCGCGCTCACGAAGGCCTTTACGCGCGCAAGGCTCACCGGGTTCTCGCACACGCCATCATCTTTGATCGACGACCCCACGATCGTACCATCGGCCACCTCCATAAACGCCGCGATGTTGCTTTCGCTGGTACCGCTTCCAAGCAGCACCGGGCGGTCGCCCGCCATGGCTTTGGCCTCGCGCACCTTCTGCAGGTTGGGCGCGTCGCCGGTCATCCGCCCCGAGATGATCAGCGCGTCGGCCCCGAAAAAGCGCGTCCACTCGATGTGCGTGGCCAGATCGATGCCGGGGAAGCGCACCGAGTGCTTCTTGTCCACATCGGCGAAGATCTTGATGTGCTCGGCGTGCAGATCCTTGCGGCGGCGCATCAGGTCGGCGGCGCAGCCCTCGTCGATCTCGCCCGCATCCCACACGCCTGCGCCGGTGAACATGCACACGCGGATGAACTCGGCCCCCGAGGCCAGCGCGATGCCCAGCAGCGACACGCCGCCGTTGTGCACCAGGTTGATGCCCATGGGCAGCTGGGGCAGCTCGCGCTTCACGGCGGCGGCCACCACCGCGTGCGATGCGATGCTCTCGGGCTGGATGTGCGGCCCAGCGCGGAACGGGATGTCCCACATATTCTCGACGATGATGCCATCCACGCCGCCCTCGGCCAGGGCGTGCGCGTCGCGCAGGGCGTTGTCGATGATAGTGGGCATGCCGTAGCCAGTGTAGCCCGGCGCGCCCGGCAGCGGCCAGCAGTGCACCATGCCGATGATCGGCTTGGGCGTGCCGAAGATCTCGGCCAGATCTTTGAGCTGGAGCGCATCCATGCGCTGCTTCCACGGGGGTGTCATGGTCATTCTCCTTGTTCTATGGCCTGAAGCCGCAGCACGTGCGGCCCATCTAGGCGCTCCGGCTCGGCGGGGGCATGGGTGAAGGGCAGCCGCTCGCCAGTGCGCTGGTCGTAGAGGCCCATGAGCAGGGCGTAGCTGCCCTTGGGCAGCCCTGGCGGCAGACCCAGCCCGATGGGCACGGCCACCTGCCGCCCCGGCTGCCACGTGCGGGTGCCGGGGTCTTCGCCGCCGCCCAGCGCCACATCGGCCTGAGCCACGCGTGCGCCGCTGGCGTCGATCAGGTGGAAGAACACGCTGTAGTCGGCGCTGGGCTGGGCGCGCACATCCCACGCGAGCGTGATGATCAGCTGGCCTTGGCTCTGCGCTACGCTGTAGCCGTGCAGCCACAGCTCGTCGCCAAAATGGGCGGGCAGCGCGTGGTCGTAGGGGCGCGGTACCTGGTAGATGGTGGCGTAGGTGATGCCATTGATCACGATCTGCTGCAGCGGCACGCCCTGCTGGATCTTGGCGTAGAGCGGCGGGTCGGCGGCGCGCTGCAGCGACTCGTGGTAGACCACGGCGTAGCTGGCGCGGTCGCTGCCGTAGCGCTCGATCGGGCGGATGGGCGCGCTGAGGAAGGGCCGCAGCGTCGCGCCCAGGGTGGAGAGCACCGGCTCATTGCCGGGGTTGGGCTGCGCGTTCAGGTAGCTGGCCACCTGCTCCATGCCCTCGCCCCAGCCGATCAGCAGATTGCGCTGGGCCGCCGCGCCGCCGCCCAAGAGCGGGTTGTAGTAGCTCAGGAAGTAGGGCCGGATCTGCCAGAGCTGGGCGGCATCCACCGCCAGCAGGGCCATCAGGCACACCCCGGCCACTCGGCTAGCCACGGCCAGCCTACCGCGCAGCCGCAGCGCCAGCGCGTGCAGGCTGGCCAGCCCGGCGGCGGCTAGCACCAGCAGCGCTGGCCAGGTGGGCAGGGTGTAGCGGTCGAACTTCTTCGGCCCTGCCGTCATAACGGCCGTCCAGAACAGCACGAAGGTCAGCAGCACCAGCAGCGGGCGGCGCTGCCGTGGCTCGGCCAGGGCTAGGCCCAGCGGCGCCAGCGCCAGCCCCGCCAGCATGGCCGGGGTGGTGTGGAAGGCCCCCGCCACTAGGTAGAATAGCGGGCCGGGGTCGGCGATCGCCTGCCCCATGAAGAACTGCCCGTCGCCGTTGGCCCTGGCCCCGTTGTCGCGGATCTCGGCCCAGTAGTTGTTGAGGATCCACACCGGCTGCACCCACAGCGCGGGCCACAGCGCCACCACCACCAGCGCGGCCACGCCCAGCCAGATCAGGTAGCGGCGCACCACCTGCCAGGCCAGCGCCGCCACATTGGGCCGCGCCCCGCCGCGAACGTCGGCCAGCAGCTGCTGGGCGGCGGGCGCGCACATGGCCAGCCCCACGAACGGCAGCAGGATGAGCGCGGGCCCCTTGGTGAGCAGCGCCAGCCCCGCGCACACCCCCGACCCCACCAGCCAGCGCCAGCCGCCCTCCTGCATGTCCACCAGCAGGAACAGCACGCACAGCGTGGCGAAGCTGGTGAGCAGCGCATCCAGGTGCAGCAGCCGCCCGTGGGCGATCAGGTAGGGCGAGAGCGCGATCAGCAGCGAGGCCAGCATGGCGGCGAGCGGGCTGACCAGGCGGCGCAGCAGCATGTAGACCAGCGGCACCAGCAGGGCCTCCAGCAGCGCGTGGGGCGCGCGCAGCCATGCCAGGTGCTGCGCCTCGCTGGGCGGCTGCGCCCAGCCCTGGCCCACGGCCAGCTGCTCGGCCCAGGTGCCCAGTGTGCCCAGCCACATAATGGTCACGCCGGGGTGGCCAGTCTGCGAGGTTTTGAAGAGGTTGCCGGTGGCTAGGGCCTTGCTGAACCCGGCCACGCGGTCGATCCAGTGGTAGGCCTCGTCGGTGGTGAAGAAGTCGGTGAGGTCGGTCATCCGTGGCAGCAGCGCTACTGCGCCGACCAGCCATGCCCATATCAGCGGCACGCGCGCCGCCGCCTTTCGAACCATGCGGGACTCCTGATCGCAGCTGGGGGCTACGCGGGCACCCCCAGCTCCAGCTTCGTCGCGGCCACGAACGACTCCAGCGCCGCCCGGTCGGGCAGCGATGTGGCCGCGCCCGCCCGCGCTGCCGCGTAGGCCCCCGCCGCATTGGCGATCAGCGCGCAGTGCTGGGGCGGGCAGCCCTTCATCATGGCCCACAGGAAGGCGGCCACAAAGGCATCGCCGCAGCCGTTGGTGTCCACCACCTGGGTGGGGAAGGCCTCGGCGCGGATGCTGCCCTGGGCTGTGCGCACCTCGCAGCCCTCGCCGCCCAGCTTGACCACGGCCATCGCGCCGGGGGCCAGCTCGTGCGCGCCCAGCTCGGCCAGCTCGTGGCGGTTGCCGAACAGCACGCGGATGCTCGGCATCAGCGTGCGCACCAGCGCGGCGTGCTCGCGCACCAGCGGCAGGCATAGGTCGAGCGATACAGGGATACCCTGGGCCGACGCATCGGCGATCGCGCCCAGCGCCGCATCGCGCTGCGGGCTGGTGAGCAGCGCGTGGCCGCCCACGTGCAGCCAGCGGGCCTGCGCGAAGGCCTCGCGGCTGGGCTGGGTGAGCGCGATATTCGCGCCGCGAAAGCTGAGGAAGGTGCGCTCGCCAGCGGGCGAGACCACCGCGATGCATGTGCCGGTGGCCGACTGCTCGTCGTGCTGGATGTGGCGCAGATCGACGCCCGCCGACTGGGCCGCGCCCAGCGCGATGCTGGCTGCCGGGTCGCCGCCCACGCGGGCCACCAGCCGCGCCGGTGCGCCCAGCAGCGCCAGCCCGGTGGCCACATTTGTGGCCGATCCGCCGCTGGCCCAGTGCAGCCGGGCGATTGGCAGGTCGTCGCCTTCGGTGGGGAAAGATGGCGCGGGGGCAATAATGTCGGCGTTGGCATCGCCCAGAACAAGGAAATAGGAAGGATCAGACGTGGATTGCATAGCGTGGTTCTTCTTGGATCCAAGCCAGTGGTTGGGTTGTTGGGCGAATGGTCGGTCAGGTGCCTTTGGTCACGGGCTTAACAAAGTTTTTGGAGACCCAGCCCTCGATCTCGCGGTCGTCGACACGGGTGCGCACGTGCAGCCAGGTCACCCCGTCGGCCTCGCGCGGGTTGTCCAGGTTGCGCAGCATAGTTCCGTTGGGCAGCAGCCCGATGACGTTGGTGGTGATGCCGGGGTTATCGCGCAAATTTAGCCCCTCATCCGGCACGCCGCTCACCACATACACATCCTCGCCGCCGCTGGGCACGCCCGTCAGCCACTCGGGCAGGTAGCTGGGGATGGATGCGCTGGGCAGCGATAGGCGCGGCAGCTGCACCCCCGAGAGCTGCTCGATCGCGAAGCTGGCCAGGCTGTAGCCCACCAGCACGGCTATGGCTATGAGGCCGATCACCAGCGCTAGCCCGGTCATCGAGCGCCTGCGGCTCTGGCGGAATGCGGGCGGCAGCATCGACGCGAGATCGTTCTCTTCCATGGCATCCGCAGCCTGGGGGATGGTGGAGGATGTCGATAGGGGCGGCTGGCTGGCCACCATCGCGGGGATGGTGGATGCGGCCACCCGTGTCACGCGCTCGCGCAGGCCGGGGCGCTGCACTGGCGCGTTGGCCAGCCGCTTGGTCTCGCTGTTCAGCGTGCGCCACAGGTCATCCACCGCGCGTCCGAACGAGGCCGCGTCGGGGTAGCGCTGCTCGGGGCGGCGGGCGGTGGCCTTGGCGATGATCTGCTCCAGCGGGATGACGCGCAGCGCTGGCCGCACCTCGGCGATGGTCGGGATCTGGGTGGTGGTGTGGGCCTCGGCCACCACGCGCGGGTCTTGGCCGGTGAACACCCGCTGGCCGCTCAGCATTTCCAGCAGCAACAGGCCCAGCGCGTAGACCGCGCTGGCCGATGTGGCGGGCATGCCCTCGGTGCGCTCGGGCGGGCGGTAGGCGGCCAGATCCAGCGCCACCTCGTTCGGCGGGGTCTGCCAGCTCTCCACCAGCTCCACGTGGCCGTCGTCGATCAGGATGACGTTGCGCGACGAGATTGGCGGGTGGGCTACGCCAGCGGCCTGGGCGGTGGCTACTGCGCCCACCAGCTGGCGCAGGTAGAGCAGCGCCTCCTCCAGCGAGAGCGGGCCGAGGTCGCGGATGGCGCGCCCCGCGATGTGCTCGGTGACCATGAACGGCCTGCCCGACACATCGCCGCTGTCGTACAGCTCCAGCAGCGACTGGTGCGAGCGCTTGGCGCTGGCCTGCACCTCCTGGATGAAGCGCTGGCGCAGCGGCTCCTGCCCCACCAGATCTTTGCGCAGCATATGCACTAGCACAGGCCGGTGCAGCCGCTCGTCGAAGGCGCGGTACACCACGGCCAGCCGGTTGGCCCCCAGCCGCTCCTCGATCCGGTAGCGCTCGCAGAGCACGTATGCGGTTGTGGGCGTTGCCTGAGTCATATCGCTTGCGCCGTATTGGCCGCGTGGCCGCTGTTTTCTATAGGTGTGAGCCGTGTGTGGGATTATAGCACGGTTGCGAGAGGCGGTGCAAAGCCATGGGCTGGGCCGACCAGACAACGCTGCAAGCATTGCCTACGGTCGGCCCGCATGGTGGCGTGAAGATAGCGCCAGCGCCGAGATTAGTGCAAAATCTTGCTGAGGAACAGCTTGGTGCGCTCGTGCTGGGGCTGCTCGAAGACCTGCTGTGGCGTGCCGGTCTCCACGATCCGCCCGTGGTCCATAAACACCACGCGGTTGGCGGCGGCGCGGGCGAAGCCCATCTCGTGCGAGACGATCGCCATCGTCATGCCCTCCTGGGCCAGGGCCAGCATCACATCCAGCACCTCTTTGATCATCTCGGGGTCAAGGGCGGATGTCGGCTCGTCGAACAGCATCACCCTGGGCTGCATGGCCAAGGCCCGCGCGATCGCCACGCGCTGCTGCTGCCCGCCCGAGAGCTGCGCGGGGTAGCTGCCCGCCTTCGCCGCGATCCCCACCTTGTCCAGCAGGCGGCGCGCGGTGGCCTCACAGTCGGCGTCGCTGCGGCTCGACACGATCTTGGGGGCCAGCATGATGTTCTGCAGCACCGTCAGGTGCGGGAACAGCTCGAAGCGCTGGAACACCATGCCCATGTGCTCGCGCACCCGGTTGATGTTGGTGCCGCGCTGGCCCAGCGTCACGCCGCCCACCCGCACGCTGCCGCTGTCGGGCTGCTCCAGGTAGTTCATGCAGCGCAGCAGGGTCGATTTGCCCGAGCCAGATGGCCCGATGATCATCAGCACCTCGCCCACGTGCAGGTCGAGGCTCACATCATCCAGCGCGCGCACGCTCTTGTAGTGCTTGCTCAGGTTGCGCAGCTCCACAATCGGCTCGCCGCGCTGGGCGGAAGCTGGGTTAGCGTCGGTCACGGTTGATCCTCCCCTCCATCCAGCGCACAACCAGCGACAGCAGCAGGGTCATGGCGAGGTACAGAAATGCGGCGGCGTTAAACGCGCGGAAGTTGTCGAAGGTGCGCGAGCCTTCGATCTGCATCAGCTTGGTCAGCTCCTGCACGGCGATGGCCGACGCCAGCGACGAGTCCTTGAGCATGGCCACAAAATCGTTGCCCAGCGCGGGCAGGGCGCGGCGGAAGGCCTGGGGCAGGATGATGTGGCGCATGGCCTGGAAGTGGCTCATGCCCAGCGAGCGGGCGGCCTCGCCCTGGCCACGGTCGAGCGACTCGATGGCCCCACGGAACACCTCGGCGATGTATGCGCCGTAGCCCGCCGCCAGGCCCATGATCGCCGAGAGCACCGCGTTGCGCTGCGTGCCCAGCGCAGGCGCGACGATGAACTGCATGTAGATAATGATGATCAGCATCGGCAGGCCGCGCATCACCTCCACATACAGGGTGGCGATGGTGTAGATCACGGCGTTCTGCGAGATCCGGCCCAGGCCAGCCAGCAGGCCTAGCACCAGCGCGATGCTGTAGGCCGCCAGCGTGATCACGATGGTGGTGCCTACGCCGCGCAGCAGGTACGAGAGCGTGTTGACATACTTTTCCTCTTGGACCATGGAGTAGAGGACCATGAACCCGGCGGCGAGGATGATCAGAAGCCACCACGGCACGCGCCGCAGCAGGCTCCCTGGCCAGATGCCAGGGCCGCGTGTTGGGATGCTGCTGTCCACATTGGTCATTGGCGATAACTTTCTTGGTGTGGGTGCGGATGCTGCACATCACTGGGCCGTTTGGCGCGGCCCAGGCGGTCGCTTGGTTGGTGTTGTTCGCCTACTCGATACCGTATTTCTGCTTTAGGCGATCGATCGTGCCATCGGAGGCAAGCTCGGCCAGGGCGGTGTTGATCGCGTGCTGCAGCTGGGCGTCATCCTGCTGCACGGCGATGCCGTAGCTCTCGGCGGCCAGCGGCTTGCCGATGCGGGTCAGCTTCTGCCGATAGGCGGGGGTGGCCAAAAACTGCCCGGCCTGCACGCTGTCGCTGATCAGCGCATCGATCGTGCCATCGGCCAGATCGGCCCAGGCCTGCTGGATGTCGGCGTAGGTGCGCAGCTTGTCGTCATCGACCTTGGAGCGCTTGCGGGCGATCGTCTCGCCAGCCGAGTCCTTCAGCACGCCCACCAGGCCGATCTCGTCCAGATCTTTATAGCCCTCCACCCCGCTGCTGCCCGCGCGCACCACGATGATCTGCCCGACCGTGGCGTATGGCTCGCTGAACCTCGCTTGCTGCTGCCGCTCGGATGTGATGGTGAGCGCGGCGACCACCGCATCGTACTTGCGGTCGGCCAGGCCCTGCAGCAGGGTTGGGAAAGGGGCCTCGCGGATGCTGAGCGTGGCACCGGCCTTGGTGGCGATGGCCTGCATCAGCTCGACATCGAATCCAGTTAGGGTGTTCTCGGGCGGGGTGCGGAAGGCGAAGGGCGGGTACTCGGCGTCGGTGGCGACCGCGAGGGTGCGGCCTGCGAGGCTGGCGGAGGGCTGGGGGGCGCTGCCTGCTGTGGGGCTGCCTTGCGGCTGCGCCACAGGGGCTGGCGCGCTACATGAGGTGCTCAGTAGCGTCACAAGAATGAGACCGATGAGCTGCCCGGCCCATCTCATATCGTCGCTCCTCTATGTCGGTGAAAATAGCACAGCGCCGCACAGGATGCCTGCGCAACGCCGCTTCAGCATGGTAGTGGTGTTGTTGAAATTATAGGCTGATAATTATAGATATGCGGGCATATATGTCAAGAAGGCCAGGGTGCCTTTGGGTGGCATGTTGGCACCCTGTGGTTCTGAGAGCAAAACTCTTCGATACGCACAAGGCCAGGGGAGTGCTCCCCTGGCCTTGTGCGGCTTGCGGTGGTGTGCTGGCTAGATGCTGGGCGAGTCGTCCTCATCCAGCTTGGTGGTCTTGCCGGTCACGGGCACCTCGTGCTCCACGGGCACGCTCTGGCTGGGCGTGGCCTGGGCGGTTTTCTCGTGGGCCTCGATGCGCTCGACCACCCAGCGCAGCTGCTCGTTGATGTACGAGATCCCGTTGACCAGGGTCTCCTGCAGGTCGTGGGCGGTCTTGCTCTGGCGGGCGTTGTGGATCGCCTCGCGGCCTCGCTCGGTGGCCTGCTGCACCTGCGGGTTCTCCTGGGCGTTCTTGACCGCGTACTTGACCTGCGAGGAAAGCTCCTTCAGGCCGTTGGCCAGGTCGCGCTGCAGCTGCTTGGCCTGGTCGCTCTCCACGGCGGCGCGGAAGGCGGCCTCGAGCTGGTTGGCCAGCTCGCGCAGCTCCTTGGACAGATCCTCGGCGGGGTCGCGCTGGGTCGTGCTCTCGGCCTTATCCTGCGGGTCGTTTGGGGTTGTCATGGTCATCTCCTTCTCGTGGGTGCTATCTGCACCCATATTCGCTGCTAGAGTTGACGTCTCGCCCACGCAAAGTGTTGCATTCTGTCGGCGCGGATTATTTTGCGGGCCAAATTGGTGGAGGTGCACGTTTATTGCCATGATGGCGCAAACTGCCAAACCAGCGTGTGTGTATTGTGGCAAAAGTTCGGTATAATTCAGAAGAACACACACCATCCGAGGAGGCTATGGCACCACCACGCACCGCCGAACTCGATCTGCAGATCCAGTCGCTCCAGGCGCAGGCCGCGCGCGATAGGCGCGCCCTTGAGGCCCTGCGCAGCCTCAGCCTCTCGTGCCGGGGGGCCACGCAGTACCGCCCGATCTTCGAGGCGGTGGCCCGCGAGCTGCGCCACGTCTTTCGCTTCGATGCATTTTACATCGCCGTGTGCGATCCGGCGAAAGAGGGCCACTTCCGCGCGGTGCTCATGGTCGACGAGGGCGTGCACGAGTACTGCGAGGACGAGGACTTTGGCCGCCTGACGGGCATGGTGGTGTCGAGCCACCGCCCGCTGCTGTTCCGCGATCTGGACACCGAGCGCTCGAAGTTTGGCGAGGCCCCCACCACCTTTGGCCACACCGAGAAGCGCTCGCGCTCGTGGCTGGGCATCCCGCTGCTGGTCGGCGCCGACTCGATCGGCGTGATCTCGCTGCAGAGCTACGAGCCGCACCTGTATGACGAGGACGACACCGACCTGCTGCAGCGCTTTGGCGACGTGGTGGCGGTGGTGCTGGAGAACACCTGGCTGGATCTGCAGCAGCAGGCGCTGGGCGCGGCGCTCTCGCGCCAGGTGAACGAGCGCACCGTCGAGCTGCAGACCCTGAGCCTGATCGCCGCCGAGCTGGTGGTGCAGCAGCCGCTGCCCACCCTGCTGGGCCACGTGCTCGACATGATCCTGCCGCTGTTCCACATGGATGCGGGCACGGTGCGCATGTACGACCCCCTGCGCGACGAGCTGGTGCTGCTGATGTCGCGCGGCTTCTCCGCCGAGTACAGCCGCGAGGCTGCCAGCATCCCGCTCACCGAGACGATCTCGGGCATTATCGCCCGCGAGAACCGCCCGCTGGTGGTGGAGGACCGCCTGGATGCCAGCGCGCTGAGCTACCTTGGCCCACACCTGCCGTTCACCTCCATGCTGGGCGTGCCGCTGCGCGCCGGGGGCCAGGTGCTTGGCTCGCTGAGCATGTTCGGCCACGCGCCGCACGCGTTTGCGCCGCAGGTGGTAGAGCTGGCCCAGGCGGTGGGCAACCAGATCGCGATCGCGGTGGAGAACGCCCGGCTCTTCGATTCGCAGAAGCGCCAGATCCGCGAGCTGAACGCGATCGGCCAGGTGGGCCAGCTGATCAGCGCCTCCTATGATTTCCAAGAGATGCTCGACTGCGTGCAGCAGCTGGTGTACGATCTGCTGCAGCCCTCGGTCTTCTACCTGCTGATCTGCTCGCCCGATACCAAGATCATCACCCACGCCATCCTGCTGGAGGATGGCCAGCAGCTGGGCGAGGCCTGGATCGGCTCGCCGCCCAGGGCGGGCAGCGCTACCGCCTGGATCTTCGAGCACGCCGAGCCGCTGCTGCTGCAGGACATGCAGGCCCAGATGGGCGACCTGCACAAGCGCGGCATCTTCCCCAAGCCGATCGGCACCGGGATCGAGTCGCGCTCGTGGGTGGGCGTGCCGCTGCGCGCGGGCGGCAGCGAGCCGATCGGCGTGCTGGTGCTGCAGGACTACCGCAGCTATATGTACGACGACGAGACGGTCGATTTCCTCAGCCAGATCGCCAGCCACCTGAGCCTGGGCGTGCAGAAGGTGCGCCTGTTCGAGGAGCGCGAGCGCCAGCTGGTGGAGAACGCCCGGCTCTACGAGGCCGAGCAGGAGGCCCGCCGCACCGCTGACACCCTGCGCGAGGTGGCGCGTGTGCTCGGCGCGTCGTTCGACCCGCGCGAGGTGCTGGAGCTGATGCTGCGCGAGCTGAAGAACGTGATCGCCTACGACTCGGCATCGATCATGCTGCTCGACCGCGACATCCTGCGCTTCGCCGCTGTGCAGGGCTTCGATGCGCGCCTGATGATGCGCGAGTTCCACATCCACGCCAGGGTGAGCGGGGCGGGCGCGGTGGTGGCGCGGCGCGAGCCGATCCTCATCCCCGATGTGGTGGCCACCAAAGACTGGATGCCCAGCCCCGGCGTGCCCCAGGTCATCCACTCGTGGATCGGCGTGCCCCTGATCTCCCAGGGCCGCGTGATCGGCGTGCTGAACATCGACTCCAAGCAGATCGGCTACTTCAGCCAGCGCGATGTGGATGTGGCCCAGGCATTCGCCAACCAAGCCGCCGTGGCGCTTGAGAACGCCCGGCTCTACGAGGAGTCGATCACGCGGGTGGAGCAGGAGCTGGAGATCGCGCGGCACATCCAGAGCAATCTGTTCCCGCATGTGCTGCCGCAGCTGCGGGGGCTGGTGGTGGCGGCGCGCTGCGTGCCCGCCCGCGAGACCGGCGGCGACTTTTTTGACTTTGTGCCGCTGGCGGGCGACCGCGCGCTGGCGCTGTTTGTGGGCGACGCCTCGGGCAAGAGCATCCCAGGCGCGATGCTGATGGCCATCGCACACTCGATCGTGCGCGCCGAGTCGCGCGATCGTCGCCTGCCCCACGAGGTCATCCGCGAGGCCAACGCATGGATCTCGAAGGATGTGCCGCCGCGCTCGTTTGTGGCGCTCTGCTACGCCATGCTCGATCTTGACCAGCAGCGCCTGCTAATCTCCAACGCTGGCCAGCTCACGCCCATCCGCCGCCGCGCCGATGGCGAGCTGTTCTACCTGGAGACCCCCGGGCCGCGCCTGCCGCTCGGCATCCTGCCCGAGACCCGCTACGAGTCGCTGGAGGTAGCGGTGGACCACGGCGACCTGCTGCTGATGTTCACCGATGGGATCGTGGAGGCCCAAAACGCCGACCACGAGCTGTTCGGCTTCGCCCGGCTAGAGGCTATCCTGCGCAGCTATGCTGGCGATGACCCGCACCTGCTGATCGACCAGATCACCAATGCGATCACGCTGTTCTGCGGCGATGTGCCACCGCACGATGACATGACGCTGCTGGCGCTCTCTATTGCCTAGAAATAGTCTGTAGCAAAGCAAAAGGCCGCCCGCATTGTTATATGCGGGCGGCCTTTTGTGCTTTCTGCTAGGCGAAATCATCATCGTAGTCGCCATAGGCGCTCGGGCGCGGCGGCGGGTGTCTGGCGCTCAGGTAGTCGCGCAGGATGATCGATGCGGCCATCTCGTCGATCTTGGCCTTGCGCTGCTCGGGCTTCATGCCCATCTCGATCATCACGCGCTGGGCCTCGGCGGTGGTCAGCCGCTCGTCGAACATGTGGATGGGGATATGCACCTGCTCGGCAAGCTCGGCCACAAAGCGGTTGATCTCCTCGGCCTGCGGCCCGACCTCGCCGCTGAGCGTGAGCGGCAGGCCGACCACTAGCTCGGTGGCCTCATTCTGGCGGATCAGCGCTGCGATCTTGCCGATGGCCGCATGGCGCGGCTGCCCGCCCACCGTGGTGAGCGGCGAGGAGAACATGCGCAGCGAGTCGCTGAGCGCGACCCCGATGCGCTTCCTGCCGATGTCGAGGGCCATGATCCGGCCCGGCTCGCTGGTCATTGTGCTGCTCCTGCTGTTGGCTCGGCGGTGGCCTCTGGCTCGGCGGTGGCCTCTGGTTCGGCGGTGGCGTTCGGCTCGGCGGTAGGCAGCAGCTGGCCCTGGGGAAACTGGGTAGGCCGATAGGTGCCCGCATGCCCCTCGAAGCCCACGAGCAGACCGATGCTGGGGAACGACTCGACATTGGGCAGCTGGTAGCTGCCGATCACGCCCTGGCTCTGCAGCTGATCGAGGTTGGCCTTGGCCGCGCTGTAGCTCTGGCCCAGCACCGCGCGCTGCACCTGCGCCTGCATCTCGGGCGTGATCGCAGTTTTGGGCGTGCAGGTCAGCTCGCCGTCGACCAGCAGCTGCTGGCCGTTCCAGACCGTGCGGCTGGGCGTGACATCGAACTGGCTATCGCCGCCGCAGAGCGCGGTGCCGCTGCGCTGGTAGAAGTAGCTCTTCAGAAAGCTCTGCATCTGCAGCTGGATCGGCTTGGGTGCGGCCAGCGCGCTGAAGCTGGCCGACAGCGTCATCGTGAAGACCGGGTTGGCCTGATCGACTGGCTGGCCGACCGTTGGGGTGATCACAGGCGTGTCGTAATTTGCCGGATCGCCGAGCGAGCTGGTGTTCGGCCAGATCGTGTCGGGATCGAGCGAGAGGCCCTGCGGCGGCATGGCGCTGAGCTTGGTCTGGGCGTTCTGATAGAGCTTGCCCAGGCCAGCGCCCAGGATGTTGCGCACATCCTGCTCGGTCACGATATACAGCAGCTCCTCGGTGCCGCCCTCGATCGGCTGGTTGATCAGGCGCACCTGCTCGCTGTTGCTGATCGGCGGCTGCCCCGGCACGATCAGCTGGGTCAGGCTGTCCGTCGCGATGTTGGATGCGCTGCCGGGCGAGCGGGCCGAGACCTGGATGTCGATCTTGCCAAACTCTACCCGCGATCCGAACAGATCGCTGGTGCTGATGGCCGCTGGCACGGTGGCGGGCGAGTCGATCAGGAAGCCCACCTGCTGGCCTGCGCTGTTGGTGCCGATAAACTCGGTGCCGACTGGCAGCTCGATCGGGTTGTTGAGCGCGTTGATGATCTGCACCGTGCCGCGCGCCGTGCCCGATGGCGAGGGCTGCTGGCTGGCCATCCCCTGGATGGTCTGCTCCACCCGCGTGCTGATCGGCTGGGCCTGGATGGAGCCGTCGGCGCTGGACTCGGCGAGCGGGATGATCTCGTTGCTGAAGGGCGTGATCTTCACATTGGTGGATGGCGGCCAGAACGCCACCAGCGGGCGGTTCATGTAGAACCCAAAGCCGATCAGTAGGGCCACCAGCAGGATGCCGAGGATAATCGGCAGCACAAAGCTGCCGCGCTGCTGGCGGGGTAGATCTTCATCCAGATCGGCATAGGTGGGTATGGGCCTGCGCCCGCGCTGGCGGGCTGGGGGCTGGGCGGCCCCGCGTCGACCATAGGCGCGCGAGCCTCGGCTGGGCGTCACATCCTCGATCTCATCCAGCGCTCTACGTCCCAGCGGCAGGTAGTCATCATCCAGGTCGTCTAGGTCGTCTAGGTCGTCCCGTCGGCTGCGCTGTCGATCGTGCCGCGCCCTCGGCCCATCATCCAGGCCGCTGCCCAGACCGTCATCCAGATCATCATCCAGATCGTCGTCGAGCCTGTCTAAGGTGGGACGACGCTGGGCGGCGGGTGGCGCAGCGCTGTAGAGCTGGGCCAGCAGGTCGCTGTCCTCGTCGCGGCTGGCGGGGGGGTCAAGCTCCTCGCGGGGGATGACGTGGGTCTTGTAGGTGTCCTCGGGGGGCTGCGTATGTGGCGGCGCGGGAATGGAGATGCGCGCTCCATCGACGCCCACCACATCCAGGTCCGCCTCCTGCGCCGCCGCGAGGGTCAGCTCGTCGGAGCTGATCACCATCAGCTGCACGCGACCGCGCCGCGCCAGCTCGGCCAGGCGCGTGAAGGTGTCGGTGCTCTGGAATGCGGGGTTGTTGTCGGCGATCAGCAGCTGGATGATGCCTGCGCCGCTGGCACGGATCTGTTTGGCGATGGAATCAAATGTGTCGGTCGGCATGACCATCACAAGATCAGATGCGCCCGATGTCACGGCTCCTCCACTATTTCTGTGCGCGACCAAGGTGGCCCTTGGTCAGACGCGCCTAGCGCTGATGGGGGATGCTGGGGGCTGCGGGGGAAGATGGCTGCTGGGGGCCTGGGGAGAGCATCCCCAGGCCATAGAACCCCACAGCAGAGCGTGGTGGCGGCCAGCTAGCGCTTCTGCGCGGCCACGAGCGACGCGGCCTCGGCCAGGGCGGTGTCGAGCTTCTCGATCTCGCGCCCGCCGGCCTGGGCCATGTCGGGCCGCCCGCCGCCGCCGCCGCCCATAATCGGGGCCAGCGCCTTGACCAGGTTGCCCGCGTGGTAGCCCTGCTTCACTAGATCGGGCGTCACCACCGCCAGCACGGCCGGCTTCTCGTTGAGCACCGCGCCCAGCACGATCACGCCCGAGCTGATCTTGTCGCGCAGCCAGTCGCCCATCTCGCGCAGGCCGTTGTTGTCCTCGGCCTCCACGCGGGCGGTGACGAGGCGGAAGCCGTTCAGGCTCTGCGCCTTCTCCAGCAGGCCGTCGAGCGACCCGCGCGCCTGCTGGCTCTTCAGCGCATCCAGCTCGCGCTGGCGCTGCTTCAGCTCGGCCAGCAGCCCGTCGACGCGCTCGGCCACCTTGGCGGTGGGCACGCCCAGCTTGGCGCTCAGCTCTTTCACCGTGGCGGACTGCTGCTCGGCCAGGGCCTCGGCCCCGCGCCCAGTCACGGCCTCGATGCGCCGCACGCCAGCGGCCACGCCGCTCTCGCCCAGGATGGTGAACGCGCCGATCTCGCCGGTGCGGCCCACGTGGATGCCGCCGCACAGCTCGCGCGAGCAGGTGGCCACCGGGGCATCTACCTCTAGCTCGCGGTCGCCGCAGCCCACCGTCACCATGCGCACGCGGTCGCCATACTTCTCGCCGAACAGCGCCATCGCGCCCGAGTCCAGCGCCTCCTGGTAGGATTTCTGCTCCCACGACACTGGCGCGTCGGCCCGGATCCAGGCGTTTACGTGGGCCTCAAGGCTGCGCAGCTGCTCTTGGGTCAGCGGCTTGTTGTGGTTGAAGTCGAAGCGCAGCTTCTCGGGTGAGACCAGCGAACCGGCCTGGGTGGCATGCTCGCCCAGCGACTCGCGCAGGGCCTTGTGCAGCAGGTGCGTGGCCGTGTGGTTGCGCATGATGTCGCGGCGGCGTAGCGTGTCGACCCGCGCCTCCACCTCGTCGCCCACGCCGATGCTGCCGCGCTCGACCACGCCGTGGTGCACGATCACGCCGGGGATGGGCCGCTGGGTGTCGGTCACGCGCACCAGCGCGGCGGCGGTGGCCAGCGTGCCGGTGTCGCCCATCTGGCCGCCGCTCTCGGCGTAGAAGGGCGTGCGGTGCAGCACGATCTGCACCTGCTGGCCCTCTTGGGCGTGGCGCAGCACGTCGCCCGCCGCCGTGATGGCCAGCACGCGCCCGTGGTCGGCGGTGGCCTCGTAGCCGGTGAACTCGCTGGCGGGCAGCTCTTGGTCGGCCCAGATCTCGGCGTCGGCACCGCGCTTGAACTGCGCTGCCTGGCGACCGCGCTCGCGCTGCTTCTCCATCTCGGCATCGTAGCCCGCCTCATCCACCTGCAGGCTCTGCTCGGCGGCGATGCGCTGCGTTAGGTCGAGCGGGAAGCCGTAGGTGTCCTTCAGCGTGAACGCGTCCACGCCCGAGAGCGTGTCGCCGCCGCTGGCCTTGGTCTGCTCGATCACCGCGTTCAGGCGCACCACGCCGCCCGAGAGCGTGCGCAGGAACTGGCGCTCCTCGGTGTCGGTGGTCTCTAGGATGAAGTCGCGGCGCTCGCGCAGATCTTTGTAGTGGCCGCCCATCTCGTCGATCACCGTGCCCACCACCTCGGCCAGGAAGGGCTTCTCGAAGCCGATCGTGCGGCCCTGGTACACGGCGCGGCGCAGCAGGCGGCGCAGCACATAGTTGCGGCCGGTGTTGCCGGGCTGGATGCCCTCGGACATCAGGAAGGCCACCGCGCGGGCGTGGTCGGCCACGGCGCGGTAGGGCGCGAAGTTGGCGCGGTAGTGGCGCTCGTCGCTGCCCAGCAGCGCGATGGTCTTGCCGATGATCGGGGTGAAGGCGTCGGTGTCGTAGGTGGCCTTCACGCCCTGCATCACCATAGCGATGCGCTCAAGGCCCATGCCGGTGTCGATCGACGGCTTGGGGATGGGCTGCATCGTCTCGCGGTCGAACTGCATGAACACATTGTTCCAGATCTCGACATAGTCGGGGTCGTCGCTGTTCACGCCGTCGGCGCGCATCCTGCTCAGATCCTCGCCTAGGTAGACGGTGATCTCCGAGCAGGGGCCGCAGGGGCCGGTGTCGCCCATCACCCAGAAGTTGTCTTTCTCGCCGAAGCGCAGGATGCGGTCGGGCGACGCGCCGACCTTCAGCCAGAGCTGCTCGGCCTCCTCGTCGGCGGGCACCAGATCGTTGCCGCCGAACACCGTGAACCACAGCCGCTCGACGGGCAGCTCCAGCTCTTTGGTCAGCAGATCCCAGGCCAGCTGGATGGCATCGGCCTTGAAGTAGTCGCCAAAGGAGAAGTTGCCCAGCATCTCGAAGAAGGTCTGGTGGCGAGGCGAGGGGCCGACCTCCTCAAGGTCGTTGTGCTTGCCCGACACGCGCAGGCACTTCTGCGCGCTGGTGGCGCGGGTGTAGGGCCGCTGCTCAAGGCCCAAGAAGGTATCTTTGAACGGCACCATGCCCGCGTTGTTGAACAGCAGCGTTGGGTCGTTGCCTGGCACCAGCGGTGCGCTGGGGACAACGGTGTGGCCGCGTTGCTCAAAAAAGCGCAGGTAGGTCGCGCGAATTTCGGCAGTTGATAGCTTTTTCATAGTGGTCCTAGTGCCAGTTCTGGTGGGCTATGGGTACCAAGTAGGAATACATCTCGGGGCATTGTACGGCATTCTCAAGCCAACTGTCAACTAAAATCCCCCAGTAGAGTCGGCTGGTGACAAAGATCGTTTGGCGGTATTTATGCTCGGTTTTGCAAAAAAAGGCAGGCTGCATCTCGTATTCTAGGAAAGAGTATCGGTGCTGGGGGAATAGCGCACAAACACATATTCAATGTAATAAAAGCGAAAATAATAGCTGTATCTGCGTTATTTTGCACCATAGCGTTTCTTCGGGAAAAGGCGATTTTGCTCACCCCAAAGCCATGCCCTGCCCAAGGTTGACGTACTCTTGACAGCTGTGGTATACTCCAGTCACGAGCGAAGCGTTGCTGGGCATCCTCCGTCGCTTGTGTTGGTGGTACGCCCCGTGCTGCCAGTTTCAATGGATTGATCCCCCTAGCGCGTTTTTAAGAAGGCCTCCGCTCAATGGCGGTGTATATTTTGACGTGGGCATAGAGCCGCGGATCTGCCGCATCACCGATGTACCCCCACAGCTATTCCCTTTCCCGAGCCTATAGGTGGTGGTGCTTTTCCAACCCAACCTCGATGAAGCCTGCTACTACTGAAAACACAATGCCTCTCAAAGCTACAATCCGCCGCCTTTTTTTTCCTACCATTGTTTTTCGCCATTGTTTTCTAAAACCTGCACAGATGCGCGCTATGCGCTAACGAGGAGTTTAGTGTGCCACGCATACGAAAAGTTGTAGAGCCAGCACCATCCGATGGTGTTGAGGTGCGCGCCATGCCCGAGCCCGAGCCCGAGGCAGCGGCGAGCGAGCGCCCGAGCACCCCGCAGCGTGCTGAAGTACCTGCCGAGCGCCCCAGTGGCCGGGCCCGCGTGGCCGAGCGCGACGATGCCCGGCCCGCCCCGCGCGATGATTTCCGCCCGCGTGGCCCCGAGCGCGACGACATGCGCTTCCGCGGCGACCGCGAGGCCCCCAGCGCCGATGGCTTTGGCCGCCCCCCCCAGCTGAGCATGAACGAGCTTGAGGCGATGACCCTCTCCGACCTGCGCGAGGTTGCCCGCAAGCTCGACATGCAGAGCGTCAGCGGCCTGAAGAAGCAAGACCTGATCATGAAGCTGCTGGTGGCCCAGTCCGAAGAGCAGGGCCACCAGCTGAGCGACGGCGTGCTCGACATTGTCTCCGATGGCTTTGGCTTCCTGCGCAGCGAGCGCATGCTGCCTGGCGCGGATGATGTGTATGTCTCGCAGTCGCAGATCCGCCGCTTTGGGTTGCGCACCGGCGACCGCGTGATGGGCCAGATCCGCCCACCCAAAGAGAGCGAGCGCTACTACTCGCTGCTGCGCGTCGAGCAGATCAACGGGATGGACCCCGAGACCGCCCGCCGCCGCCCGTCCTTCGATCAGCTCACCCCGATCTTCCCCAACGAGCAGCTGCACCTGGAGACCGAGCCGCACATCCTCTCGACCCGCGTGGTCGATCTGGTGGCCCCGATCGGGCGCGGCCAGCGCGGCCTGATCGTGTCGCCGCCCAAGGCTGGCAAGACCATGCTGCTCAAGTCGATCGCCAACGGCATCACATCCAACCACGCCGATGTGCACCTGATGGTGCTGCTGATCGGCGAGCGCCCCGAGGAAGTGACCGACATGAAGCGCTCGGTGCGCGGCGAGGTGATCAGCTCGACCTTCGACGAGCCGGTGGAGGACCACACCAAGGTGGCCGAGATGACCCTTGAGCGGGCCAAGCGCCTGGTCGAGGGCGGCCAGGATGTGGTGATCGTGATGGACTCGATCACCCGCCTAGCGCGCGCCTACAACCTGGACATGCCGCCGTCAGGCCGCACGCTCTCCGGCGGTATCGACCCGGTGGCGCTCTACCCGCCCAAGCGTTTCTTCGGCGCTGCCCGCAACATCGAGAACGGCGGCAGCCTCACGATCATCGCCACCTGCCTGGTGGACACTGGGTCGCGTATGGATGATGTGATCTACGAGGAGTTCAAGGGCACCGGCAACATGGAGCTGCACCTCGACCGCAAGATGGCCGAGAAGCGCATCTTCCCCGCCATCGACATCACTCGCTCGGGCACGCGACGCGAGGAGCTGCTGCTGGGCGATGCGATGCGCCAGGTGTGGACGCTGCGCCGCATGGTGAGCATGCTGGGCGAGAATGAGGGCACCGAGCTGGTGCTCACCCGCATGACCAAAACGCGCACCAATGTCGAGTTCTTGGCCACGCTGAACAAGCCAAACTAAGCCTCTACCATTGGCGTGTCCATGATACGGGGGGCGTGGCGCAGATTTCCTGCGCCACGCCTTCTGTTTTGCAACTTTACCGCCGCACGCTGCGTATCTCTTCTATCACGTGTTTGCAAACAGGCTGGCGACGCTCTGAGCGCTCCGCCGATCTTGCGAAGTGGAATGGCCGCATACATAACGAGGAGGTTCTGCTGTGTCCGAAGAATACGCCTACTCCAATAAATTTGGTGAGCGCCTGGATCTGCCCGAGCCGCAGGTGGCCACATCTGGCCGTGGGACGACCGGCATGGAGTACAAGATCTACGGTACCACCATGCAGTCCGTGGTGATGGAGCTTGATCCCGGCGAGACGGTCTTCTCGGAGAGCGGCGGTATGGCCTGGATGAGCGGCAACATCGCGATGAACACCACCGGGCGCGGCGGCGGCCTGGGCGGCATGTTCAAGCGTGCGATCTCGGGCGAGTCGCTGTTTATGGTCGAGTTCACGTCGCAGGGCGGGAAGGGCATCGTGGCGTTTGCCGCCGACTTCCCCGGTAAGATTGTGCCGGTGCACCTGGGCGAGGGCCAGCAGATCATCGCGCAGAAGGATGCCTTCTTGTGCGGCGAGAAGACCATCCAGACCGATATCCACTTCCGCCGCAACCTTGGCTCGGGCCTGTTCGGCGGCGAGGGCTTCATCCTCCAGAAGCTGACCGGGCCGGGTGTGGCGTTTGTCTCGCTGGATGGCGAGATCGTGGAGTACACGCTGGAGCCAGGCCAGGTGCTGAAGGTAGACACTGGATGCGTGGCCATGTTCGAGCCGACCGTCTCGTACGATGTCGAGATGGTCAAGGGCTTTAAGAACATGCTGTTCGGCGGCGAGGGTCTGTTCCTCTCCACGCTGCGCGGCCCAGGGCGCGTGTGGCTGCAGACAATGCCGATCATGAACCTGGCCAAGGCCATCGCGGGCTACCTGCCTGCGGCCAGTGGCAGCAGCGGCGGCGGCAACAGCGGCGGCGGCTTCAACTTGGGCAGCCTGCTGAACCAGTAGCGGCGACTTTCACAAGCGCCCGCCAGCATCACCCTGGCGGGCGCTTTTCTGTGCCGGGCTGCGGCATAGGTTTTGCCTCTTTCCCAACGATGCTTTTGTGATAGCGGAAAGGGGTACGGCCATGATCGAGCGAGAACTGCATGACGAGGCGGCGCGCACGCGCCAGGTCTACGAGCGGCTGGGGGGCGAGTATGGCATCCGCCCGTGGCAGCGCCGCCGCGAGCCGCTGCACGAGCTGATCTCCACCATGCTCTCGCACCGCACCACCGGCGCGAACGAGGAGCGGGCCTTCCAGCAGCTGTGGGCGCGCTTCCCCAGCTGGCAGGCCATCGCCGAGGCCCCGGCGGAGGAGATCGCCGCCCTGATCGCGCCCGCCAACTTTGCCGAGGCCAAGGCCCCGCGCATCAAGGCCGTGCTGCAGCAGATCATCGCCGAGCGGGGTGCGCCCAACATCGATTTTCTGGGCGAGCTGCCGGTGAACGAGGCGATGGCCTGGCTGACCGCGCTGCCGGGCGTTGGCCCGAAGACGGCCACGCTGGTGCTGCTGTTCTGCTTCCGCAAGCCGGTGCTGCCGGTGGACACCCACGTGCACCGCGTCAGCGGCAGGGTGGGCCTGATCGGGCCGCGCGCCACCGCCGAGCAAGCCCACGCGCTGCTGCTGGCCATGCTGCCCGCCGAGGCCGATGTGCTGTGGAACTTCCATCACAACATGCTGCGCCACGGCCAGCGCGTGTGCACTTGGGCCGCGCCCCGCTGCGGGCTATGCGTGCTGCGCGAGATCTGCGACTACGCCCGCGCCCATGGCGTCGGCGGGGCGGGCGCATAGGGTCGGCTCCGTGGCGCTTTCGCCCCGCCGGGGGCTTATGGTACAATAGGAAAGCTGGCGCTCTCAGAGCGCCAACATCGCGACCCCGCACCGATGCTCAGGAGGAGCATGCCATGTCCGCGCTTGGCCGCTTTGAGTCATTCATGGAAAATCTGGTTGAAGGCTCGGTGACGCGGCTCTTCCGCAGCCCGGTGCAGCCTTCCGAGATCGCCAAGCGCCTGGAGCGGGCCATGGAGTCGCAGCAGATGGTGAGCGTGCGGCGCGTGATCGTGCCCAACCTCTACCGCGCCTACCTCAACCCGCAGGACTACGCCACGTTCCAGCCCATCCGGGGCGAGATGGAGCGCGAGATGGCCACCTACCTCTCCGATCTGGCGCAGGAGCGCGGCTTCTCGATGCTGGAGCACCCGGTGGTGGAGCTGATGTCCGACGACGATGTGCCCCGGCGCAGCATCCAGGTGGTGGCCGAGACCAGCAGCGCCCCGGCCCAGGCCGACAGCAGCGAGCGCACCCAGGTCATCCAGCCAATGCAGGCCCAGCAGCCGCGCGCCCGCCTCGTGCTGGCTGGCGGCGGCGGCAAGCAGAGCATCCCGCTAGAGAGCACGATGCTGACCATCGGGCGCGGCCTGAACAACGACATTATCCTAGAGGACACGCGGGTGTCGCGGCACCACGCCCAGCTGCGCTATCGCTCGCGCCGGTTCTGGGTGGCCGATATCGGTTCGACCAACGGCACGTTTGTGAACGGCGAGGCCGTGGAGGAGCGGGCGCTGAACGACGGCGATGTGATCTCGTTGGGCGGGCTAGAGCTGACCTTCCGCGAGAGCTAGCGCCGACGTCCTTTTTTCTGTGGTGAAGTTCGAGAGCGTGCAGGACTGCCGACGGTAGCATAAACATGGAAATTGCTAACACCTCGCTGAACATCATTATCCTTCTGCTGCGGGTTGCCGTTGTCCTGCTGCTGTACTTTTTCCTCTACCAGGTGCTTCGATCGGTGATCCGCGACCTGCGCTCGGCCAGCCAGACCCCGGCGGCCAGCGGGCGCAGCCCCTACGGCCAGATGGTGGTGGTGCGCGCGGGCCAGAGCGGCGTGCCCACCGGCAAGGTCTTCCCGCTGGGGCCAAGCAATATTATTGGCCGTAGTATGGAGAGCTGCGAGATCGCGCTGAACGACTCGTTCCTTTCGTCGCAGCACGCCCGGCTAGAGCTGCGTGGCGATGAGTGGGTGCTGGAGGATCTGAACAGCACCAATGGCACATTCCTGAACGAGATGGAGGTGCGCGACGCCACTGTGGTGGAGGAGGGCGATATCGTGCGCGTTGGTCGTGTCGAGATGAAGATCACTAATTAGCTGATCTGGCCAAATAGTTTACGTTTGTTTCGTTTTGTTTTGCGTTTCTTACCTTTTTCGCCTCCACCCCCCCCATACCCCCTGTGCTATACTAAAACCGCTCGCGAAAGTGCATAAGGAACGCAGCCATGCTGACGACATATGCCTTTATTGGCTTATTTTTTGTTATAGCGGCCATATTCCCTCTGATCCCGATTGTGGCGGCCTATTTTCTCCGGCCAAAGCGCCCAACGCCTAACAAGCTGGAGACCTACGAGTGTGGTCTTGAGGCGATCGGCGACATCCACGTGCAGTTTAAAGTGCAGTACTACCTCTACGCGCTGGTGTTTGTGCTCTTTGACGTAGAAGTGGTGTTTCTCTACCCCTGGGCGGTTGCCTTCAACCAGCTGGGGCTTTTTGCACTGGTGGAGATGGCGATCTTTTTGGTGATCCTCGTATTTGGCCTGGTGTACGCTTGGAAAAAGGGCGCGCTAGAGTGGATCTAGCCTCGCCCGCGCAGGCGGCTTGGCGCACCTACTGATGATAGGGGTTGTCGATGCCCGACATTGACCCGACACAGATAGAGCTTGAGAAACAGGGAATCCTGATCTCAACCGTCAATCGCTTTTACAACTGGGGTCGCCGCTCGTCGATCTGGCCGATGTCGTTTGGCCTGGCGTGCTGCGCGATCGAGATGATGGCCACCGGCCTCTCGCGCTTCGACCTGGCGCGCTTTGGGGCCGAGATGTTCCGCGCCTCGCCCCGCCACGCCGACCTGATGATCGTGGCCGGCACGGTGACCAAGAAGATGGCCCCGCTGATCGTGCGGCTCTACAACCAGATGCCCGAGCCGCGCTATGTGATGGCCATGGGCAACTGCGCCACATCCGGCGGGCCGTTCCGCGACGGCTACAATGTGCTGCGCGGGATCGACCTGCTGCTGCCGGTGGATGTGTATGTGCCCGGCTGCCCGCCCCGCCCCGAGGCGCTGTTGCATGCGCTGATGACGCTGCAGGCCAAGATCGACGATCAGAAGCTGGGCCGCGTGAGCTGGTACGGCAAGAGCACGCCCAAGGATATCGTCATCCCCACCTGGGGCGCACACGGCCTAGAGGTGGATGGCAAGCTGATCGATGCCGTGGGCGGCCTGCCGCTGATCAGCCCGCTGAGCGGGCCGACCAAGGGCGACGAGCGCACCGGCGTGATCGAGCACCCCCAGGAGCCGCGCGCCTTCCCGATCATGGATGAGCGCGTGCAGCTGGTGGCCCCGCATCAGGCCGCTGGGCTGGCCCCCGAGCTGGCCGCCGATGACCTGAAGCGCAAGAGCGCGGCGGAGGTGCCTGGTGCCTAATCTCTCCCTCGACGAACTCAAGGCAGCCATCGACCGCGACATCCCCGGCGCACGGATCGCCACCGCCCCCAGGCCCAGCGAGGAAGCGCCCCGCAAGAAGGGCGAGCACGCCCGCGCCGACATGCTGGCCACCGACGATCTGGTGGTCGCGCCCGCGCAGCTGCCCGCCGTGGCCAGCTACCTGCGCGACGCGCTGGGCTACGAGCACCTGAGCAATATCACCGCCGTGGACTACCTGGCCGACGGCGTGATCGAGCTGGTCTACCATTTTGCCCACGTGGCGGGCGGCGTGGCGGTGGTGAAGGCGCGGGTGCCGCGCGAGCACCCCGAGCTGCCCACGCTGACCGCAGAGTGGCCGGGCGCGGCGTTCCAGGAACGCGAGGCGTATGACTTATACGGCGTGCAATTCGCCGGCCACGCCGAGCTACGCCGGATCTATATGTGGGACGAGTTCGAGGGCTTCCCGATGCGGAAAGACTTCTCGAAACAGGGCGATAAGTACCTAGACGAGGCGGAATAGGGGGCGGAGTGGGCGGCGATGCCGCCCCTTCTGTTTTTTTGCGACGGCGCTGGCGGCCCCTGGCCCCGCGAAGGCGAAGATATATGCTAAAGACGCAAGAGTTTCAGGTCAATATTGGCCCGCAGCACCCCTCGACCCACGGCGTGTTCCGCATGCTGGTGACGCTGGATGGCGAGACGGTGGTGGAGCTGAAGCCCGTGTTCGGCTACCTGCACCGCAACCACGAGCAGCTGGCCGAGGTCTCGACCTACATCCAGATCATGCCGTTCACCGACCGGCTGGACTACTTCAACTCGATGAGCAACAACTTCGGCTACGCGCTGGCGGTGGAGAAGCTGGCCGGGATCGAGGTTCCGCAGCGGGCCAACTACCTGCGCGTGCTGATGGCCGAGCTGACCCGCATCCAGAACCACGCGGCGGCCACCGGCTTCCTGCTCAACGACATGGGCGCGTGGCAGACGCCGCTGGCCTTCGGCATGCGCGAGCGCGAGAAGATCCTCGACCTGTTCGAGATGGCCTCGGGCGCGCGCATGATGTGCAACTACTTCCGCTTCGGCGGGGTCTGGCGCGATCTGCCGCCCGAGTTCATGCCGCAGCTGAAGGGCCTGATGCAGGCGCTGCCGCGCTTCTTCGATGAGAGCGAGCTGCTGCTGCGCGAGAACGAGATCCTGATGAGCCGCTCGATCGGCGTGGGCGTGCTGCCCAAAGAGGTGGCGCTTTCGTACAGCGTGTCGGGGCCGCTGCTGCGGGCCTCGGGCGTGCCCTACGACTTGCGCCGCGCCGATGGCTACAGCGTCTACCCCGAGCTGGATTTCGACATACCGGTCGGCTCGGTGGGCGATGTGTACGACCGCATCCTGGTGCGCATGGCCGAGATGCGCGAGAGCTACAAGATCATCCAGCAGGTGATCGAGCGGCTGCCCGACACCGAGGGCGGCCACATCAACCCGGCCATGGCATCCATGGGCAAGCAGAAGGCGCTGAAGCCCGCCCCCGGCGACGCCTACGGCCGCGTGGAGGGGCCGAAGGGCGAGCTGGGCTACTATCTGGTGAGCGATGGTAGCGATACGCCCTACCGCTACAAGATCCGCGCCCCCTCGTTTATCAATCTCTCGCCGCTGGCCGACATGTGCCGGGGCTACAAGATCGCGGATGTGATCGTGATTCTGGGCAGCATCGATATTGTTCTCGGCGAAGTGGATCGCTAGGGCGCTCGCGCACCAGCGCGGAAGGTAATTGCTATGTCGGTTGAACTTGAGCGCGGTAAGGTCTATACCGTCGATCGCGGCGAGTCGAAGGTGCGGGCGGGCCAGGGCCTGCTGGCCGGGCTCGCGGTGATCCAGCGACACGTTGTGGATGCGTTTACCAAAAAGCTGGATGACCCCAGCCAGACCAGCGGCGTGTTCACCGTGCAGTACCCCGAGGAGCGGCTGCCGCTGGCCCAGGCGTTCCGCAACTTTCCCATCCTGCTCTACGAGGACACGTCGGCCCAGCTGCTGTGCACCTCGTGCTTCCAGTGCGAGCGCATCTGCCCGCCGCAGGTGATCCACATCACCCAGGCGAAAGATCCGGCCACCGACAAGGCCGTGCCCGCGCCCGCCGAGTTCCTGATCGAGTACGACGCCTGCATGTCGTGCAGCCTGTGCGCCGAGGTCTGCCCGTTCGACGCGATCAAGATGGACCATAACTTCGAGCTGGCCACCGACGACCACCCAGGGCTGAACGTGGGCATGGCCGATCTCTCGCGCCCGATCTCGTACTACGAGTCGCTCGCGCCCAGCTTCTGGGAGGAGGCCCGCGACAACGCGCTGAAGAAGCTTCAGGGCAATGTGAAGCGCCGCCCGGGGGCGATCGGCATCGCGCCGCAGATGGTGGGCAAGGTGCCCGAGAACCCGCCAAGCGCACCCGCGCCCGCCAAGCCCGCCGCGCCGGTGGCGGCTGCGCCCGCGCCCGCCGAGGCCGCACCAATGGACAAGGCCGCGCGCCTGGCCGCCATCCGCGCCAAGAATGCCGCCCAGGCCAGTGGCGAGGCCCCCGCCGCCGAGGCTGCGCCCGCGCCCGCCGAGGCCGCACCGCTGGACAAGGCCGCGCGCCTGGCCGCCATCCGCGCCAAGAACGCGGCCAAGGCCGCCGCCGAGGCTGCGCCCGCCGAGGCCGCTGAGGCCGCTCCGGTGGATGAGAAGGCCGCGCGTCTGGCCGCTATTCGCGCGAAGAACGCGGCGAAGGCTGCCGCCGAGGCTGCAGCCGCCGCGCCCGCTGAGGCCGCGCCCGCCGCTCCAGTGGATGAGAAGGCCGCGCGTCTGGCCGCTATTCGCGCGAAGAACGCGGCGAAGGCTGCCGCCGAGGCTGCAGCCGCCGCGCCCGCTGAGGCCGCGCCCGCCGCGCCGGTAGATGAGAAAGCCGCACGCCTCGCAGCTATTCGTGCCGCCAATGCGGCGAAGAAGGCGCAGGAGGAAGCGCCCGCGCCCGCTGAGGCCACGCCCGCCGCGCCGCAGGATGAGAAAGCCGCACGCCTCGCAGCTATTCGTGCCGCCAATGCCGCCAAGAAAGCCCAGCAGGAAGCTGGGGTTGAAGACGAGCACCTGGTGGATAAGCAATAAACGGACAGGACTATGGTCGACCTGATTCGCTCGCTCTTCGCGCAGTTTGGCTGGACTGGCCTGGACTGGCTCGCGATCCTGATAGGCTACTTCATCATCGCGGTCATCCTGCTGCTGGTGCCGACCATGATCTTCATGCTCCAGGTTTGGATGGAGCGCCGCGCCATCGCGCGCATGCAGGACCGCATCGGCCCCAACCGCGTCGGCCCGCTCGGCCTGTTCCAGTCGGTGGCCGACGGCGTGAAGATGTTTACCAAAGAGGACATCGTCCCCGCATCCGCCGACCAGAAGGTGCACCTGCTGGCCCCCGTGCTGGTGCTGGGGCCGGTGATGATGATCTTCGCGGTGGTGCCCTGGGGCCGTGGCCTCACGCCGATCGAGCTGCCCACGGCGCTGATCTACGTCGCCGCCGTCTCCTCCATCTCGGTGGTGGGCATGATGATGGCGGGCTGGGCCTCGAACAACAAGTTCGCTCTGCTGGGCGCGATGCGCTCGGTGGCCCAGGTGGTCTCGTACGAGGTGCCCGGCGCGATGGCCCTGCTGAGCATGGTGGTGCTGAACAACACCATGTCGCTCAACAAGCTGAACGAGCTGCAGGCTGGCCTGCCCTTTGTGGGCAGCACGCTGGCGGGCGCGCCCGACCTGGGCCTGGGCTGGTTCGTGTTCACGCCGGTGGGCCTGGTGGGCTTCGTGATCTACTTCATCTGCCAGCTTGCCGAGGGCGAGCGCACGCCGTTCGACATCCCCGAGGCCGACTCGGAGATCGTGGCGGGCTATATGACCGAGTACAGCGGCATGAAGTTCGCCGTGTTCTACCTGGGCCAGTACATCCTAAACTTCGGGCTGGCGCTGATCGCCTGCTCGGTGTTCTTGGGCGGCTGGCAGGGGCCGGGCGTGGCGCAGCTGGCGGCCATGGGCGGCGTGGGCGCGTTCTTCGCCGTGGTGCTCTCGGTGATCTACCTCCAGGCCAAGGCTTGGTTCCTGTTCTACGTGATGATCTGGCTGCGCGGCGCGTTCCCGCGCGTGCGTGTCGACCACCTGATGGGCTTCGCGTGGAAGTTCCTGCTGCCGCTGGCGCTGATCAACGTGATGAGCGCCGGGCTGTGGGCCACCATCCGCCTGTACGGCAGCAGCCCGGCCTGGACCATGGGCGACGCGCTGGGCTGGCTGGCCGCCATGGCCCCCTGGGCGCGCGAGCTGCTGGCCTGGGCGATCACAGCCGTGATCAGCGTGGCTGGCTATATCTGGATGCTGCGCGCCAACCGCGCCCCAGCCGACGAGGCGATTGCCCCCGCAGGGGCGGCTGCTGTGACCCAGCCGTAGGCGCGTGCCGCGCAGGAGATTGACCCCGATGACTCTGTTTGTACAAATCGTGTTTGGCCTGCTGGCGCTGGCCGCGCTGGGCAGCGCCACCATGGCCGTGAGCGTGCGCAACCTGATCCACTCGGCGCTCTGGCTGATCGCCAGCTTTTTCACGCTGGCCGCGCTCTACCTGCTGATGGAGGCCGAGTTCATCTCGCTGGTGCAGGTGCTGATCTATGTCGGCTCGGTGTCGGTGCTGATCCTGTTCGCGATCATGCTGACGCGCGACGTGGAGGGCGAGAAGACCGCGCACCTGCTGTACCAGCGCTGGTGGCTCACCGCGCTGATCGCGGCGGGCCTGTTCGCGCTGCTGATCGCGCCGACGGTGTACAACCACCCCTGGCCCGGCCTGCAGCAGACCCAGGCCGCTGCGGCTGCTTCCCAGGTGCTCTCGACGGTGGATCTGGCCAAGGCATTTTTGGGAACCTACCTGCTGCCCTTCGAGGTGGCGTCGGTGCTGCTGCTGGTGGCGCTGGTGGGCGCGGTGATGATCGCCTTCGAGCAGGGCGGGTCGCGCCGCCGCGTGCGCACGCTGGCCGAGCAGGTGGCCGAGCGCAAGGCCCGCGCCGCCCAGCAGGCCCCCGCCGCAGCCGCGCAGCCAGCCGAGCTAGATAAGGCGTAGAGGCGTTATGGTGACACTTCCTGATGCGGTCCCTCTGCCGTTTGTGCTGCTTGTGGCGGGGGCGCTCTTCTGTATCGGCCTGTTCGGTGCGCTCTCGCGGCGCAACGCGGTGCGCATGCTGCTGGGCGTCGAGCTGATGCTCAACGCGGTGAACTTGAACATGGTCGCGTTCTGGCGCTACCTGGAGCCGGGGGCGTCCTCGGGGCAGGTGTTCGCGCTGTTTGTGGTGGTGGTGGCTGCCGCCGAGGCAGCGGTGGGTCTGGCGATGGTGATCGCGATCTACCGCCGCCGCGAGACGGCCAATATCGATGATGTTGATGTGTTGAGAGGTTAGGCCGCGTCGCAGGGCCTGGCCCTGCCGCGCCGCCCTGGCGAGGTCGCTATGTCCTTCCTCGAATATGCCTGGCTGATACCGGCGCTGCCGCTGCTGGGCTTTCTGATAATTACGCTGACGCCCATCCGCCGCAGCGGGCAGGCCAGCGGCTGGCTGGCCACGGCGCTGATGGCCTGCTCGGCGCTGATGGCGCTGGGCGTGGCCTTCGCGCTGCCGCACCCGCAGCACGCCGCCGAGGCGGGCGGCTTTGCCATGCCCGAGGCCGCGATCACCCACGTGTTCCGCTGGGCACCGGCGGGCGCTGGCGCGCCTGTGACCATGGGCTTCACGGTGGATGGCGCGGTGGCGCTGATGCTGGCGATGGTGGCGGTGGTCTCGGCCTGCATCCACCTGTTCTCGATCGGCTACATGGCCCACGACGAGCGGCAGGGCCGATTTTTCTCGTTCATCTCGCTGTTCACCTCGGCCATGCTGCTGATGCTGCTGGCCAGCAACCTGCTGCTGTTCTTTATGGCCTGGGAGATTATGGGCCTGTGCTCGTACCTGCTGATCGGCTTCTGGTACGACCGCAGCTACGCCAACCCCGCCCAGATCACGCCGCGCCAGGCCGCGATCAAGGCCTTCATCACCACGCGTATCGGCGATGTGCTGCTGATGCTGGGTCTGGTGTACCTGTGGTGGCAGGCGGGCAGCATGGACTTCGGCACGGGCGCGGGGCAGATCTATAGCCCTGAGTTCTTGGCCAAGATCGCCACCACGCCCACGGCGCTGGGCATCTCCACCGCCACCGCCATCGCGCTGCTGATCTTCTGCGGCACGGTGGGCAAGGCTGCGCAGTTCCCGCTGCATGTGTGGCTCCCCGATGCGATGGAAGGCCCCACCCCGGTGTCGGCGCTCATCCACGCGGCCACTATGGTGGCGGCTGGCGTGTTCCTGGTGGCGCGCACCTACCCGATCTTTCTGGTGAGCGGCGCGCTGCCGGTGGTGGCCGCCATCGGCGCGATCACCGCGCTGGGCGCGGCCCTGATCGCCTGTACGCAGTTCGACATCAAGCGCATTCTGGCCTACTCCACCGTCTCGCAGCTGGGCTTTATGGTGGCCGCGCTGGGCGTGGGCGGCTGGATGGCCGCGCTGTTCCACCTGCTGACCCACGCCTTCTTCAAGGCGCTGCTGTTCCTCGGCTCCGGCTCGGTCATCCACGGCATGGAGCACGCGGTCGGGCACGACCCGAACGCCTCGCAGGACATCCGGCTGATGGGCGGGCTGCGCAGGCTGATGCCGGTGACGTTCTGGACGTATATGGCGGGCTACCTGGCGCTGATCGGCTTCCCTGGCTTCGCCGGATTCTGGAGCAAGGATGAGATCCTGGCCGAGGCGTTTGGCGCTGGATCGTACGGCGTGGGCGCGGTGCTGCTGCTGGCGGCCTTCCTGACCGCGTTCTACATGACGCGCCAGGTGCTGCTGGTGTTTTTCGGTGAGTTCCGGGGCGATGGCCACGGCGACCACAGGCCCCACGAAAGCCCGTGGACCATGCTCGCGCCGCTGGCGGTGCTGGCCGCGTTCGCGGTGCTGGGCGGCTTTTCCAACACGCCGTTCTTCCACGGCCTGGCCTCCTACCTGGGCCAGGAGGGCGGCGAGTTGAACCTGGTGGCTATGGCGCTGGCGGTGCTGGCCACGCTGGCGGGCATGGGTGCGGGCTACGCGCTCTACCGTAGCGCGGCGGCGGCCCAGGCCGAGCCACTGGAGCCGATGTTCGGCGGCGGCTTCACCTTTTTCAACCGCCGTATGCAGGTGGATGAGCTGTACGCCGCCACGTTCGGCAGGCTCACCGCCGCGCTGGCGCGGGCCTTCCGCTGGCTGGATGACGCGCTGCTGATGCCGCTGGTGGTGCTGATCGACCGCGCCGGGCAGCTGTTTGGGCGGCTGGCCTTCCTGGTGGATGACGCCGGGTTCAACGACGGCGTGGACGCCGCCTCGCGCGGGACGGTGGGCGTGGGCGACCGCCTGCGCAAGACCGAGACGGGCATCGCCCAGGACTACGGCGCGATGCTGTTTGGCGGCGTGGTGGTGCTGGGGATTATCGTGCTGTACGCATTCCGATAAGACGCGCGCCTTCCGGTCGCACCGGCGGGCGGCGAGCAGATACAACTATGGACTATTTGCGAACTGCGGGCTTCCCATTGCTCACGCTCCTGATCCTCTCGCCGCTGGCGGGCCTGGGGCTGGTGGGCCTGAGCGCCTGGCTGAAGCTGCCCGAGCGGGCGATGAAGATCGGGGCGGTGCTGTGGGCCTTGGTGCCGCTGGCGCTGGCCTGCGCGGTCTGGGCCGGGTTCGACCCCAGCGCCACCGCCCAGGGCCAGGCGGTGGTGCAGTACGTCGAGAAGGTGCCGTGGGTCAGCGCCATCCAGGTCGAGTACTTCCTGGGGGTGGATGGCCTGAGCCTGCCGCTGGTGCTGCTGACGGCGGCGCTTGCGCCGGTGGCGCTGCTGGCGGCGGGCGGCGTGAGGGAGCGCGCCCACGCCCACTTCGCGCTGATCTTCCTGCTGGAAGCGGCGATGCTGGGCTACTTTGTGGCGCTGAACTTCTTCTTCTTCTTTATCTTCTGGGAGTTTAGCCTCGTCCCGGCCTTCTTCTTGGTGCAGGGCTGGGGCCGCGACGGCGGGCCGCGCGCGCGCGCCGCGCTGCTGTTCTTCGTCTACACCCTGGCTGGCTCGCTGGGCATGCTGCTGCTGTTCCAGTTCTTCTACGTGGCCACCAGCGCCGCAGGCTCGCCCACCTTCGATCTGATCAAGCTCGGGCGGATCGGGCAGGGCCTGGAGGCCGGGATGCCCAGCCTGCAGACGATGCTGGCCAGCTACGCGCAGCAGATCGGCCTGGCCAATGTGCTGGGCGCAAACCCCGCGCTGTACGGCGGCATCGCCTTCTGGGCGATCTTCCTGGCCTTCGGCATCAAGCTGGGCGTGTGGCCGCTGCATATCTGGCTGCCCGAGACCTACGCCGAGGCCCCCACGGCTGGCTCCATGCTGCTGGCCGGGGTGATGTCGAAGATGGGCGCGTACGGCATGCTGCGCATTCTGCTGCCGCTGGTGCCCGAGGCCGCCCACACCTTCGCCCCCACGATGGCGGCGCTGGCCCTGGCCGGCGTGCTGGCGGGCGCGTACGGCGCGCTCTCCTACGTGCGCGGCGACATCAAGCGGCTGATCGCCTACACCTCGATCAACCACATGGGCTACGTGGCGCTGGCGATCGCCGCCGTGGCCTATTCATCCGGCGACGCCGACAGCCGCGCGATCGCGACCAACGGCGCGGTGATGCAGATGGTGGCCCACGGCCTCTCGACCGCCGCGCTGTTCCTGCTGGCTGGGGCGCTCTACGACCGCACCGGCACATGGCAGCTTGGCGGCATCGGCGGCCTGCGCCGCTCCATGCCGCTGTTCGCGGGCGTGTTCGGCGTGGCGCTGTTTGCCAACCTGGGCCTGCCGGGCCTGGCCGGGTTCGTGGGCGAGCTGATGATCTTCCGGGGGGCATGGGCCGCGCTGCCGCTGTTCACCGGCGTGGCCACACTGGGCCTGGTGATCACCGCGCTGGCCCTGCTGCGCATGTTTGGCCAGATCTTCCACGGTGCGCCCAGCGGCATCCTGGGCGGCGCGGGCGACCTGCGGCTCTCCAGCCGCGAGTTTGTGGCCGCCGCGCCGCTGCTGGCCCTGCTGCTGGCGCTGGGCATCTTCCCCGCGCCGCTGCTCGACATGAGCAACGCGGCGGCGCTGGCGCTGGCCCAGGTGGTCCGCCAGTTCCTTTCGTGATATCGCGACGCCAGGGCGCTGGCTCTGGGTCGCCGCAGATGGGCGTACTATGAACGTGCTCCAGCTTCCCGCTCATATCCCCTGGCTCAGCCTGATCTGGCTGTGCCTGCTGGTGCCATCGGTGATCATCATGCTGCTGCCAGCCGGGCAGAAGCAGGCGATCCGCGCGGTGGGCACCGGCTTCGCATTCCTGTCGCTCGTGCTCGCGGCGCTGGTCTTCTTAGGCTACGACTACCACAGCGCCACGCGCTTCCAGTTTGTCGAGACGCTGCCCTGGCTGCCGCAGCTGGGCATCAACTACACCCTGGCGGTGGATGGTATTTCCACCCCGATGCTGCTGCTCAACGGCCTGGTGATCTTCACCGCCGCGCTGGTGAGCTGGAACATCGAGGAGCGCTGCCGCGAGTACTGGGTGCTGCTGCTGATGCTGGCGGTGGGCGTCTACGGCGTGTTCGTCTCGATCGACCTGTTCCTGCTGTTCGTGTTCTACGAGCTGGCGGTGCTGCCCATGTACCTGCTGGTGGGCATCTGGGGCAGCGTGCGCAAGGAGTACGGCGCGCTGAAGCTGACGCTCTACCTGATGGGCGGCTCGGCGCTGATCATCTTCGGCATGGTGGCGGTCTACTTCGGCAGCGGCCTGCGCACCTTCGACCTGCGGCTGCTGGCCCAGGGCGGCCTGTTCTCGCGCGCCACGCAGGTGGCGATCTTCCCCGCACTGTTTGTGGGCTTTGCGGTGCTGGCGGGCATGTTCCCCTTCCACAGCTGGTCGCCGGTGGGCTATGCCGCCGCGCCCACCGCCGCCTCCATGATGCACGCGGGCGTGCTGAAGAACCTGGGGGCCTACGGCTGCATCCGCGTGGCGCTGTGGCTGATGCCCTACGGCGCGAGCTACTGGATGCTGCCGCTCTCCATCCTGGTGGTGGTGGGCGTGCTCTACGCGGCGGTGATCGCCGCCGTGCAGCCCGACATGAAGTATATGCTGGGCTACTCGTCGGTGAGCCATATGGCGCTCACGCTGCTGGGCATCGCATCGGGCACCACCATCGGCCTCACCGGCGCGGTGCTGCAGATGTTCGCCCACGGCGCGATGACGGCCCTGTTCTTCGCGGTGGTGGGCCGCATGATCTACGAGCGCACCCACACCCGCCAGCTCCCCGAGCTGGGCGGGCTGCTGGCCGTGATGCCGTTCACGGCGGTGCTGTTCATCATCGCGGGTCTGTCGGCCATGGGCATGCCGGGCCTGGCCGGGTTCTGGGCCGAGCTAAACATCCTGATGGGCATGTGGCAGGCCTACCCGATCATAGCGGTGCTGGCGGCGCTGGCTATCCCGGTCACCGTCACCTACATTTTGCGGGCCATCCACGCGGTGTTCTTCGCGCCGCTGCGCAACCAGGCGTTTCTCAGCCTGCCCAAGCTCACCTGGCAGGAGCGCGCGGCGGGCATCCTGCTGGCGGTGGTGGTGATCGGCTGCGGCATCTTCCCCGGCATCCTCACCGAGCCGATCGCCTCGGGCGTGGCCCCGGTGGCGGCGGCGGTGCAGCAGGCCGCGCAGGTGGCGCTGGGGCGCTAGGCGGAATGTTCGGCTGCGCGCGGCCCGCGGGGCGGCGGCGCAGGTTCGTGGATAAAGAGCAAACCTATGACCTTTGAACTGAGCGACCTCTCACGGCTGCTGCCGGAGATGATGCTGATCGTGATGGGCATCATGATCGTCATCACCGATGTGATGGAGCGCTGGGCCTCCGACCGCGCGGCGCTGGTCGAGCGCACCAAGGCCTCGGCGCAGATGACCGCGATCGTGCTGGCGGTGGTGCTGGCGGCGGCCCTGGTGCAGAGCGGCTACCTCTTCGTGCTGCCCGAGTCGGCCAGTACGGGGTGGACGTCGTTCTTCTACAACATCCAGCGCGGCGGCCCGGGCGGCCAGCCCATCCTGGGCGCGCTGGCCACCGACCACCTGACGCAGATCGCGCGGCTGGTGTTTGTGGGGGCGGCCTTGTTGGTGGTGCTGGTCTCCATGGGCCGGCCCGTGCGCGAGAACCCCGGCGAGTTCTACGGCCTCATCCTGATCTCCGCGGCGGGCATGTGCCTGATGGCGGGCGCGCAGGAGCTGATCCTGGCCTTCATCGCGCTGGAGCTGGCCTCCATTCCGCAGTACATCCTGGCCGGGCAGCAGCGCGCATCCAACCGCTCGCCCGAGTCGGGCCTGAAGTACTTTTTGTTCGGCGTGTTCTCCTCGGCTATCCTGCTCTACGGTATGAGCCTGGCCTACGGCCTGACGGCCAGCGCGGGGCTGCGCCAGGGCGATGGCGCGCCCGCGATCGCCACGCTCTACACCACCATCGCCCAGGCCAGCGCGGGCGGCGCGTCGCCGCTGCTGATGCTGGCGCTGGTGTTTATCGTGGGCGGCGTGGGCTACAAGATCGCGGCGGTGCCGTTCCACAGCTACGCCCCCGATGTCTACGAGGGTGCGCCCGGCGTGGTGACGGCCTTCATCGCCACCGCGTCCAAGACGGCGGGCTTCCTGATGCTGTATCGCATGCTCACCGCCGCCTTCCCGGGCGCGGCGGGCGGCCTGGCCCCGCTGGGTGGCTGGAGCGCGCTGCTGCTGGTGGTGGCGCTGGCCACGGTGGTGTTCGGCAACCTGGCCGCGCTGCCGCAGCAGAACGCCAAGCGCCTGCTGGCCTACTCCAGCATCGGCCACGCGGGCTTCATCCTGCTGGCCCTGCTGCTGTGGAGCTCCACGGCCTACGGCGCGAAGGAGTTCAGCCTGCAGGCCCTGCTCTACTACCTGATCGCCTACACGCTCACCAACATCGGCGCGTTCGGCGCGCTGGCCGCCATCCACGATGCGGTCGGCGGCGACAACCTGAGCGACCTGGATGGCCTGGCGCGGCGCAACATGCCCATGGCGCTGCTGCTCACGGTCTTCGTGCTCTCGCTGGCGGGCATCCCGCCCCTGGCCGGGTTCTGGGGCAAGTTCTTCGTGTTTATGGCGGGCTACCAGGCCGGGGCGTTCTGGCTGGTGGCGATCGCGGTGGCGATGACGGTGGTGGCGCTGGCCTACTACCTGCGCATGCTCAAGGTTATCTGGTTCAACCTGCCCGCATCTGAGGGCCCGCTGCCGATGCCGCGCGTGGTCAGCCTGTCGCTGGCGCTGACCATGGCGCTGATGCTGGCTATGGGCCTGCTGCCGAATGTGCTGTGGGGCGTGCTGGCGAAGGCGGCCCAGGTGGCTGGCCTCTAGCCTGCCCTTTGTGCTGCTGGCGCGGCGGGGGACACATCCCCCGCCGCGCTTTTTTGCGCCCTCGGCTGGCTTTGCGCTCTGATCCAGTGCCTTTTCTTCCCTTGGTGTCTTCGCGCCTTCGTGGTAGATGGTTCCTCTTGGTGGGTGTGTGGATGCCCTGCGCGGGCGGCGCCTAGGTCGGCCCGACCGGCTACGGCCTCGATGACGATGGTAGTTCTTGGTCGGTGGTCATGCCCTGTGCGGGCGGCACCAAGGGCTCCGCGCCCTTGGAACCCCGCCAGGGGCGATGCCCCTTGGAACCCCAATTTGGAGCATTCCTATGCCGAATGCTGGCCGCTGGTGTTCGTGCATATGGCCAAAAAACACGAGCGGCACCTTCGCCGCATGGGCCGGGTGGGTAGGGCTGGCTTTGCGCTCTGATCCAGCGCCTTTTCTTCCCTTGGTGCCTTGGTGTCTTAGTGGTGAAAACGGTCTTTTGTGCCCTTCGCACCTTCGCGTCTTCGTGGTATTCGTTCTCTTTTGTCTTCTTGGAGCCTTGGAGTCTTGGTGGTGAGCGGTCTTTTGTGCCCTTCGCGTCTTCGTGGTTAGTCGGCCACCACATCCAGCTCGTAGCGGTTCTCGCAGCGCTCGCCGCCGCACTCCCAGGCCAGGGCCAGCACGTGCTGGCCAGTGCGCTCAGGGGTCAGCCGCAGGCGCTCCAGCTCGCGGGCCTCGCAGTCGGCGGGCAGCGCCAGCTCGGCGGTGCGCTCGAACAGCAGCCCGCCCGCGCTGTCGGTCAGGCGGGCCGAGATGTGGATGGGCGCAGGCTGGCGGGCGTCGTTCACCACGTGGATGGCCAGATCGAGCGGCTGGCCCAGGCGGTGCGGCCCGGGCGCGACGATGCAGAAGGCATACTGCGGGCTGAAGGCCAGCCGCAGCGCCCAGTACGAGGCCTTGGGCACGCGCCAGTAGTCCAGCACCGACCAGAGGATGGCCGGGTTGGGGTCGTGGAACATGAAGGGCACCACGCCGCCGGTGGGGCGGTACTTGCGCAGGCGCAGGCGGTCGATGTAGAAGCGGTTGATCTCGCTCTGGTAGCGCTGGGTGATCGTGGCTAGCTCCTCTAGGCTCTGGGCGCTGCGCCAGTCGAGCCAGCGGGCCATGATCTCGGGCTGGAACTGGTGGCGCTGCTCTAGGCGCGCCCAGTCGACCTTGGCGATATCGGCATCCATGAAGTGGGCGCAGCTGGCGGCGTTGGGGAAGCTCTGCGCGCCGAACTCGCTGACGAAGCGGGCGTTCTTGGGCAGGCGGCGGATGAGCGGCTCCCAGCCCTCCAGCGGGCCGTAGGCGTCGTACCAACCGAAGTAGAAGTGGGTATCGGTGCCGTCGCGCACGCCCGGCACGGCGTACTCGCCCGAGGAGCGCACCACGGGCCGCGTGGCATCCTCGCGCTCGGCCACGGCCTTCAGGCGGGTGTCCATCACCTCGCGGTTCCAGTTCCAGCCGAAGGTCGAGCTGTAGAGCCGCGCCTTGGCCAGCAGGCTCTCGTCGCTAGTCTCGGCGATGGCGAGCGCCTCGTTGTGCATGCACCAGATGCCCACGGAGGGATGGTTGTAGAGCAGGCGCACCATCTGGCGGGCCTGGCGCTCGGCCTCGGGCAGCACCTCGCGCTCGTAGAGCCACTGCAGCGGGAAATCCTGCCAGAGCAGCAGGCCTGCCTCGTCGGCGGCCTCGTAGAGCGCGGGCGTGTCCACGTGGGCGTGGATGCGCAGCAGGTTCATGTGGCACTCGCGGGCCAGGCGGATGTCCTGCTCGCAGCGCTCGCGGTCCATGGTGGCGATGCGGGTGTCGCCGGGGGCGTAGTTGCAGCCCTTCAGGAACAGGCGCTGGCCGTTCAGGTAGGCCACCCAGTTCTTCAGCGCGAAGCTGCGCACGCCGAAGGTGGCGGTGTAGCTGTCCGAGACCTCGCCGCGTCGCAGCACCTCAAGCCGGATGCTGTAGCAGCTGGGGTGGCCCATGTCGTGCGTCCACCATAGCTGGGGGTCACGGATGTGAAAGCTGCCCTGCACCTCGCGCACTCCCTCGGCCAGCGGCTGCTCCTGCACCAGGGTCTGCACCAGGCCCGCGAAGTTCTTGGGCGCGATCGTCCAGCGCAGGCGGGCCTCGCCAGCCGTGGCGCTGTCCAGCGTGGCGCGGAAGCGCACCTGGGCCGCGTCCTCGCGCACGGCCTGGGTGTCGAGCAGCAGCTCGGCGATGCGGGTGTCGCCGCTCGCCAGCACGTCCACGGGCCGCCAGATGCCGCCGGGGTTGGTGAGTGGGTCGAGGCAATCCCAGTGCGAGAACACGCCGGTGATCAGGCGCTTGCCGGTCTTGTGGTGCTCGTCGGGGCAGTCCACCTCCACCACTAGGGTGTTCTCGGCCTGGGCCGCCTGGGTGATCTCGTAGGTGTGGGGGGCGAAGTAGCCCTGCTGCTGGCCCAGCGCCACGCCGTTGAGCCAGACGTGGGCGGTGTAGAACACGCCGCCCAGGCGCAGCCAGCGGCGCTGGCCCGGCGCGGCGGGCGGCAGCGCGAAGCGCCTGCGGTAGACCAGCTTGCCCGCGTAGCGCTGCAGCAGCGGGTGCTGCTGCCAGTGGGCGGGCAGCTCTTGCTCAAGCCAGGCCGCATCGTCGGCGGGGTAGACGCCCGCGCGGAACAGGTCGACTGGCATCAGCTGCCAGGTGCCGTTGAGGTTCTGGGGTGTGTGCATGGTGCCTTTGCTACGCGCCGGTGCGGTCGCCGGGCATGACGCGAACGATGGGCGGGGCGACATGCTGCCTCGTACCGCGAGAAAACCTGCTATCGCTGCGGCGCAGGGGGCGAAGTCACATAATTGTCACGTTCTATAGGCAAGAACAGCTTGCCGGAATCTGTAGGAATCGTATAATAATCACGCGCCGCCGCACGTCATCATAGCATACTTCATCCCTGCGGTGTGTGCTGGCCCGGTTGGAGAGAAGCTGTTAGTTCCTATGCGTAGCTATCCCGCTGAAGACAGCATCAAAGCCGAAACTATGCCACGAAACGATGCCCTCATCCGCATCACCCAGGCGATCGAGACCGCGGCCACGCTCGACGAGCTGCTGCTGCTCTCGCTGAATGAGCTGAACCAGTTCCTCGACCTGTCGCGCAGCGCCGTGCTGCTGCTCGACAAGCAGCGGAGCGGGCAGATCGTCTGCGAATTTCCGCCGTCGGCCAGCCTGCCCGCCGCCGTCGACCTGCTGCCCGGCGGCCCGCTTGAGACCGCGCTGCAGCAGCGGCACGTGGTGACGATCGACGCCGCCAAGGGCGAGGATGTGGCCAGCGCGCTCGCGCCCTACCTGCGCCAGCGCGGCGTGAGCTACGCCGAGGTGCTGCCGCTGATCTCGCAGGACATGGCGATCGGCCTGCTGGTGCTCAGCCCGGCATCGCAGGCGCGCGGCTTCTCCGAGGATGCGGTCGGCTTCACGCGGCTGCTCTCCAGCCAGCTGGCCGCCGCCATCGTGGCCTTTCGGATCACCGAGCAGGCCCGCCGCCGCGACGACGAGCTTTCCACCCTGAACGATATCGCCGTCACCGTCACATCCACGCTGGATGCGCACGAGGTCTACGCCTTCGTGGTGCAGAAGCTCAACCAGTACTTCCGGGTGGATGCCGGCTCGCTGCTGCTGATCAACGAGGCCCAGCGCACGCTAGATTTTGTGATGACAGTGGAGGGCGGCGAGGAGCGGCTGGCCGGGCTGTCGGTGCCGCTCGGCTCGGGCGTGGTGGGCTATGTGGCGGCCACCGGGCAGAGCGCGATCGTGGCCGATGTGGCCAACGACCCGCGATTCTACCGCAACATCAGCGAGTCGCTGGGCTATGTCACCAAATCCATCCTGTGCGTGCCCATGATGGCCAAGGGCCGTGTGATCGGCGTGATCGAGCTGCTGAACAAGCTGGATGGCCCGTTCACCGATGAGGACGAGCAGCGCCTGACCCGCATGGCCGCCTTCATTGGCGTGGCGATCGAGAACGCGCGGCTGTTCCGCCAGGTGATGGATGGCCGCGACCGCCTGCAGGCCATCCTCAACTCCACCGCCGACGGCATCGTGCTGACCACGCTGGATGACGAGATCCTGAGCGCCAACCCCATGGTGGCCGACCTGCTGGGCGTGCCCGAGGCCGAGCTGCTGGGCCGCAGCCTGGGCGCGCTGAAGGCCGAGCTGCGCGAGCGCGCCCACGAGACCACCACCCACACCTGGCAGAACGACGAGGGCGATGACCAGACCACCACCGAGTACGAGCTGGGCGGCGTGCGGCGGCGCTTCATCCGCCACTTCACCCTGCCGGTGCGCCACGATGACGGCAGCATCTACGCCCAGCTGGAGCTGTTCCGCGACGTGACGCAGGAGAAGGAGCTGGAGCAGCTGCGCGACGACTACACCGGCATGCTGGTGCACGACCTGCGCGCCCCGCTCACCTCGATCATGAATGGCATCATGATGGTCAGCCGCGGCCTGGGCGGCCCCGTGAGCGATCAGCAGCGCGAGCTGCTGGGCATCGCCCACCAGGGCAGCCAGACCATGCTGGGCCTGATCAACACCCTGCTCGACATCGCCAAGATGGAGGAGGGGCGCATGACGCTCGACCTTGAGCCGATCAGCCCCTACGCGCTGCTCGACCAGGCCGCCGAGCGCCTGAGCGTCTCGGCGCAGAGCCACAGCGTGGTGGTGGAGCAGCAGGTCTCGATCGGCATCCCTCCGATCGAGGCCGACCACGACAAGGTGGTGCGCGTGCTGCAGAACCTGCTCGATAACGCCCTCAAGTTCTCGCCGAATGGCAGCGTGGTGACGCTGGGCGCGCAGGTGATCGCCGACGGCCAGCCCAGCGACCCGATGCCGGTGCGTATCCCCCAGCCCGAGGGCAGGTGGCTGGTGCTGTGGGTGCAAGATCGCGGGCCGGGCATCCCCGCCGCCTTCCACGAGCGGATCTTCGAGAAGTTTGGCCAGGTGCGCGGGCGTAAGGTGCGCGGCACTGGCCTGGGCCTGACCTTCTGCAAGCTGGCGGTGGAGGCGCACCAGGGCCAGATCTGGCTGGAGAGCCGCGAGGGCGAGGGCAGCATCTTCGCCTTCGTGCTGCCCTACGCGCAGTCGTAGCGGCGCTGCGCCACCCCTCGCGGGCGGCAGGCGGCGCATGGTCGCACCTTGCAACGTGTCATAAAGTTACGATATAATGCGCAGCACACCCGTGACCCGCACTACGTCTTGTACATACACTTTCCCGCAAAGGTAGGGCCACATGCAACGCCTCCTGCGGCTGTTTCTGTCGCACATCCGCTATAAGATCATCGTCCCCTACCTTGCGCTCATGCTGCTGGTCACGCTTGCAGGTGCGGCGATCGCGCTTGCGCTCACCGCCGCCTCGTGGCAGGAGCGCCTCACCGAGCAGCTCAAGCAGATCGCCCGCAACTCATCCACCGCGCTGCTGCAGCGCGAGCGCGATCACCTGGCCTTTCTGTACCTGGTGGCGCTGGCCCAGCCCAACCCCGAGGTGGGCGCGCCATCCATGCCCGACGCCTTCGCCAGCGGCGACCCGCTGACGATTAAAAAGGCGGTCGCCCCGCTCTACGACTACCAGCGCCAGTTTAAAGACACGCTGGATGTCGATCGCTTCATCGCCTTCGACAGCACCGGCAAGGCCTTCTTCGACTGGCAGCGTGCGCCCGAGGGCGATGCGCCGCCCACCGAGATCGCGGGCACCAACCTCGGCGCGCTGCCCGACATCCAGCGCGTGCTGCGTAGCACGCCCGCAGATCGGGTGGACAAGTACGCCAACCTGATCGAGCTTGAGGCCAACGCCGAGCCATATTTCTACACCGTGGTGCCGGTGGTCAAAAATGGCAAGGTGCTGGGCGGGGTATTCGTCGGCATCAAGATCGACCGCATGCTCAAGCTGTTCGAGAAGACCAGCCAGTCGGTGGTGACGAACTACTACGGCAATGACGGCGCGCCGCTCGGCTCGTCGCTGCTGCAGCGCGATGGCGAGCTGCCGAGCTACGGCATGCGCCAGGAGATCCTCGACCGGCTCAAGGCCGACAAGACCGGCTCGGTGTTCGACACCGTGATGCTGCGCGGGCGCAACTATGAGTTTGCCTACAGTCCGCTGGTGGTGGCGCAGGCGCAGGTCGGCTACTTCTCGGTGGCGCTCTCTAGCGACTTCCAGGCCGAGTCGCTCTCGCTCAGCCGCAACGCCGTGCTGGTGATCACCTTTGCGCTGGCGCTGGGCGCGGTGATCGTGGGCTACCTGATTGCCCGCTCGATCACGCACCCGCTGGGCGAGCTGGTGTCCACCGCCGAGGCGGTGGCCGGGGGCGATCTGGAGCGCCGCACCGACATCCGCTCGCGCGATGAGCTGGGGCGGCTGGGCGTGGCCTTCAACCAGATGACGACCCACCTGCTGAAGCTTTACACCACTAGTCGTGACCTAACGACAAAGATCGACGTTGATGCAGTGCTGTCCGTCTCGGGCGAGACCGCCCGCTCGCTGCTGGATGGCGTGGAGGTCTGCGCGCTGCTGCACCAGCACGGTGCGTGGGCCTACCGCGTCCCCAAGGGCGCGTCGGCTGGCCTGACACGGCTGGCCAGCGTCGAGCTTGCCGACGACGCGCCCCTGCTGCTGGCCCTGGCCGACGCGCACGAGCCGCGCCTGGTGGCGGGCGACGACCCGCTGCTGGCCGCCAGCGGCCTGTCCGATATCGCCCAGTTTCAGCACCTGCTGCTGACCCCGCTGCAGATCAAGGATGCGCTGGTGGGCGTGCTGATCTTTGGCCACCAGCGCCCCGCCGCCTTCACCCCCGCCGAGCTGCCCACCCTGATCGCCACCGCGAACATGTCGGCCAGCGTGCTCTACAATGCGCTGCTCTACACCCAGACCTACGAGGAGTCCAGCGAGCGCAAGGCCATCCTGCAGTCGATCGCCGATGGCGTGGTGGTGGTGGATACCGATGGCGTGGTGGTGCTGGCCAACGATGCCGCCCAGCAGATTCTGGAGCGCGATCTGGCCGCGCTGATCGGTGTGCCGTTTGGCAGCATCGAGATGGAGGACGCCGCGCCGCGCCAGGATATGTTTGGCGAGTCGCGCACGGTGGCCGGGCACTACCGCATGGGCCTGCGCACCATCACGCTCAGCCGCGCGCCGGTGATCGGCGAGGCGGGCGAGCAGCGCGGCGAGGTGATCGTGCTGCACGATATCACCGCCGAGGCCCAGGTGGATGAGGCCAAGACCGACTTCATCGCCACCATCTCGCACGAGCTGCGCACGCCGCTGACGCCGATCTACAGCTACATCGAGCTGCTGCAGCGCGGTATCTACGGCGACATGAACGACGATCAGCGCGAGGTGCTGGGCCTCATCCACGGGCGCACCGAGCAGCTGCGCGATCTGATCAATAACATCGTGATGGTCGCCAGCATCCAGTCGAACACCCTGGCCACCGAGCCAGAGCCGCTGGACATCGGCGCGGTGATCGACTCGACGGTGGCACCGCTGCAGCGCGCTATCGAGAAAAAGGGCCTGAAGCTTACCGTGGAGATCGCGCCCGATCTGCCCCAGGTGCTCTCGGACCGCGAGCAGCTGCGGCTAATCATCACCCAGCTGGTGGATAACGCGCGGCGCTACACCTCGGCTGGCGGGATCACGATCCAGGCGTATCAGGCCGAAGATCAGGTGCAGGTGGATGTGGCCGACACTGGCATGGGCATCCCCGCCGAGCGCCTAGGGCGCATGTTCACGCGGTTTAGCCGGATCGAGGGCAACAACTCGCCCGAGCGCGGCAGCGGCCTGGGCTTGGCGATCACCAAGCAGCTGATCGAGCGGCAGGGCGGGCAGGTGTGGGTGCAGAGCGAAGTTGGTGCGGGCAGCACGTTTAGCTTCGTGCTGCCTTTAGCGGATAGGCAGATCGATGCAGTCGCAGAGACCGAAGCGAAAAACGCAGCAGCATGACCCGCTGCGCTGGCTGGCTGCTGGCACGATCGCGCTTGCCATGCTGCTGATCTTTGGGATCGAGCATGTCATCACCGCCGCTATGTCGCCCAGGAGCAACTATCGCAACGTGAGCCTGCTGGCCGAGGGCGCTGCCGATTATGGCCCATGGGCAGGCACGGGCGCGATGCCACCCATGTCGCAGAGCGTGGTGCAGCGGATCGCGGCGGATGTGGCGACCGCCACGGCGATCGCCAACAGCTACCTGACGGCCACCCCCACGCCGCTGCTGGCGGGCATGTTCCCGACGGCGCAGATCGGCTCGCTGCCGCTGCTGGCCGCCGCCCCGACGGCGGTGCTTGGCACGCCGACCCCCACGCCGACCCGGAGCGCGGGCGGCTCGATTGGCCGCACGGCGGTGGCCACGGCGCGCGCGCAGCAGTCGCCGGTGGCGGGCAGCCGCACGCCCCGCCCGACGGCGGCGCGCACCGCCACGCCTACGCCTTCGATCTGGCCCGCGCCGCCGTCGTCGCCCGCGCCCTCGGTGCGGCCCGGCACGCCGCCGCCTGCCCCAGCGGGCACACCAGCGCGCCCCACCGGCATGCCACTATTCCCACCGGCCACTATGGCACCCACGCTCACGCCACGGCCGGTCACGGCCACGTCGGCTGTGGTGAGCACATCGCTGCCAGGGAAGACGTCGGTGCCTGCGACCAAGACCCCAGCGCCCGCGATATCGGTGCCCGCGACATCAGTGCCTGCGACCAAGACCCCAGCGCCCGCGACATCGATGCCTGCGACTAATACACCGGTGCCCGCGACGTCGGTGCCCGCGACTAATACACCAGTGCCTGCGACGTCGGTGCCTGCGACTAATACACCGGTGCCCGCGACATCGGTGCCTGCGACCAAGACCCCAGCGCCCGCGACGTCGGTGCCTGCGACTAATACACCGGTGCCCGCGACATCGGTGCCTGCGACTAATACACCAGTGCCGACAACCGCAGTTCCATCGACATCGATACCGACCGATACGCCGGTGGTGCCGACCAACACGCCGACGGTTGGCCCAACGCCGACAGACACACCGACGCCGACGGTTGGCCCGACACCAACCGATACGCCAACACCAACAGTTGGCCCGACACCAACTGATACGCCGACGCCGACACCAACCGACACACCGGTGGTGCCGACGGATACGCCGACGCCGACACCAACCGATACGCCGGTGGTGCCGACGGATACGCCGACGCCGACACCAACCGATACGCCGGTGGTGCCGACGGATACGCCAACAGCGACACCAACCGATACGCCGGTGGTGCCGACGGATACGCCAACAGCGACACCAACCGATACGCCGGTGGTGCCGACGGATACGCCAACAGCGACACCAACCGACACGCCGACGCCAACACCGACGGACACGCCGACGCCGACCGACACGCCAGTGGTGCCGACCGACACGCCGACGCCATCGAACACGCCGACCGACACACCAACGCCGACACCGACCGATACGCCAGCGGTGCCGACCGACACACCAACGCCGACCGACACGCCAGCGGTGCCGACGCCCACGCCCACGCCATCGAACACGCCCACGCCGACGCCGTCGAACACGCCCACGCCGACGCCATCAACAAGTGTTCGGGTGACGACGAGCTTCTCCTCCTCGGGGGGCATGGTCTATATATCGATCGACCTTACCAACACAGGCTCGACCGGGTCAATTGATCTCAACTCGTTCTCGGTGAATATGCCGTCGAACTTCTCCGTCTCGACCTGCACCCTTACCAACCCCGTGGCATCAGCCGCCACCTGCGACAAGCCGCTGACCGCACCCGGCGGCATCGTATCGCTGAACATCAGCGGTACTATCACGGTCGCCAGCGGCTCGACGGTAAATATGATGGTGGTTGAGGGCACCGCGCCCTCGGGTGCCACGCTGAACCGTGGCTCTTCCTCGGTGTCGTGGGACTACGGAGGGAATACCTACACATCGCCGGTAAACCAGCCATCCTCAAGCTTTGTGGTGCCATAGGGAAGCCTATCCAATAGCAAGGAACGAGGCCGCCGCCGAGAGCGCATGCTCCGGCGGCGGTTTTTTGCGCTGGTGCTGAGCATAGTGGCCTTGCTATAACTTTTGGGTGTGCAATAGCGTATCACGAGGGAGCGCCGCCCTCCAGGTGGAGGCATGCGCGGCTTGTGGCAGAGCGCAAAAACGCCCGCCGTCGAGAATAGACTCGGCGGCGGGCGCTCTGGCTAGGGGCTAGCGGACGAGGATGGTGGGGAAGTAGATACGGTACTCTTGATCATTCCCTGGCGTCGCCGTGCGAACGTTCACGATCTCCACCTGGCTTCCAGGGGCGTTGTGCATATGCATTACCAGCATCTGTGCCCCGCCGCTCGCCGCCAGCGCGGTGGTGTTTACCGTGCCGCTGATCGTGCTGCTGGGCGTATCGATGAACAGCGGGCGGCCAGAGAGCTTGAGCATGGATATGGGTGCGATAGCCGGGGCCTGGATATCGTAGCTGCTCCAGCCGCTCTCGGGCAGCTGATCGACGATGGCGGTGAACCCGGCCACCGCGCGCAGCCGCGTCTCCACCCGCACGTTGATCGTGCTCTGCCCCGAGGGCACATTGAGCGTCACCATGCCCACCGGCGCAATGATCACCGATGAGTTGAAGGGGGCGGTATCAACATAGGGCGAGTCGTTGGGCGCTGCGGCGGCGTTCACCTGGCCCTCGCCCACCACGTTGCCGATGCTGCCATCCGCGTTCATCTTGTAGAAGCTGAAGCGGAAGGCGTCGGTCGGCTGGCTCTGGCTGTCGGGCCAGGTGGTGTTGATCAGCACATAGTCGGCCACGTCATCCAGGTTCGAGTCGATATAGATGCGGAACTGCATCTCGTTGAGTGTGGATCGCGGGCCTTCGGTCGCAATGCCAAAAAACAGGATGTTTGGCTCACCCCACAGCAGGCTGTCGCTGGTGATACCGAGGTAGCGCAGGTCGGCAGCCTGCTGGGTGCCGGTCAGGATGGGGTTGGCCGGGCTAGTCCCCACGAGCTGGAACGCGCTGGTCAGCGCCATGTGGCGGTTGTTGGTGATGTTCATGGCCGCGTTGCGCGCGCCGGTGTTGGTCTGCGGCAGCGAGAAGCTGGTCGCGCCATAGGGCACCGTCAGCGATCGGCTGCTGACCGAGGTCTCCGACCCGGCGCGCGGTATCACCACGAAGGGCACGCGGATGGCCTCGGCCCCGCCGCCCAGCTGGATGAATCCGCTGTGCTCGGCCACGTAGAAGCGTGGGCGGGTGAGCGTGCTGCCGGTGGTGGTCAGCACGGTGGTGGTGGCCAGATCGGGCGTGAAATCCAGCAGCGCTGGGTCGATGCTGATCGACACCGAGACCGCCGTGGTTCCGCCCGCCGGAATGCTCACCGTGCTGGGCAGGCTGATGCTGACGCCGTTTTCTTGGGCGGCGAGCTGGAGTGTGGTGGTCAGCACCTTGTCGCTGGTGCCGGTGTTGGCAACCGCGATGGTGCGCGTCTCCACCCATGGCTGGCTCAGCACCGGCGCGCCGAAGCTGATCGCGGCATCGCCATCGGCGCTGTTGTAGGCGAACAGGTCGGCGCTGGCCAGCCGCGCCAGGTTGAGCTGCCCCGCGCCCTCAAGCGACGTGGGGTAGGGCGTGCCATTATCCATCAGCACGGGCGTGGCGGTGTTCATCAGGGCGGCCTTCACCTCGGCTGGCCCCCACGTGGGGTGCAGGCCGCGCAGCAGCGCCGCCGCGCCAGCCACCTGGGCCGCGCCCGCCCACGAGGCGCTGGCCTTGGCGCTGCCAGTGCCGCTGCCCATGGCCGCCGAGCTGATATTGATGCTGGGCGCGACCATGTCGGGCTTCAGCGTGGCGTTGCCGCGCTGGATGCCGCGCGTGGTGGTGCTGGGCAGGCCGTACGAGGCCGCCTCGGAGGCCGCGCAGTACTGGCTGCCGCCCACGTGCTGGGCCTGGATGAGCCGGGTCGAGTAGCGCCGCCCGTTGAGCGAGTGCAGTACCGGGCCACGGAACACATCCACCTGGGTCGCGCAGTCGGGCACATCCACCTGCAGCGTTACCGTCTTGCCAGGGCCGATCTCGGCGGTGGCCGAGTCGTACAGCTCCTGGTGGTCGATCACCTCGTCGAATTTGCGGTAGGAAGCGAGGCCGACCTGGAAGGTGCAGGCGGGGGTGTGGTTGCGCAGCACCGCCATATTGTTGCCCACAAACTGCGCGCTGAGCGAGCCGAGGTCGAAGCACGCTGGGTCGGTGTACTCCTCGTCGTCGCCCTGGCTCAGCCGCTGCGGGCTGCCGATCGATGCGCCCACCGCGATCGCGCCGTTGGCGGTGCCGTACGATTGCACCGAGTAGAAGCTGCCGATGCCATCGCCTGCGGCGGTGACGACCACCATGCCCGCCTGGATGGCGCGGGCCACCGCTTGGGCGTCGGGGTCGTCGGGGCTGCCGAAGGGTGTGCTCGACCCGATGATCGCCACATCCAGATGGTCGCTGGTGTCGCCGTCGCGGTTGGGGTCGATCGCCCACTCCAGCGCCTGGGTGGTGAGCGTGGTGGTGGCATTTTCGCCGCACCCGAAGACCTTGAGCGCGTAGAGCGACGCGCTGGGGGCCACGCCCGGCGCGATCTTGAAGTCGCTGTAGTTGACCGAGCTGTTGTAGGGGCCGCCGTAGGTGCCGCCGATGGCGTTCACGCCCTGCCCGGCCACCAGCCCGGCGATGTGCGTGCCGCGCCCGTTGCAGTCGAGCGGGTCGGGGTCGGGGGTGGGGATACTGCTGCTGGCCGTGCCTGCGGCGTTGTAGTCGTCGCCTGCGAAGTCGTAGCCGTCGGCCACCTTGGCGGTCGGGAAGCTGCCTGGCTCGACCACGCTGGGGTTATTGCTCTGATAGGCGCTGGGCGTGCCTGCGCCGCCGAAGTCGCCGTGGGTATAGTCGATGCCGGTATCGATCACGGCCACCCGCACGCCGCTGCCGTCGCTGCTGGGGGCTGTAGCGGTGAGAGAAGAAGAAATAAGTGCAGGGATCTCAGCCGCAGCCTGGGCCTTCGGGGTCATCAGGTGCACATCGGCGACATCGGGCAGCGCGCGCAGCTGCGGGATCTGCTCGGCGGGGGCGGTCACCGCGATGCCGTTGTAGACCAGCTGGGTGCGGAACAGCACCTGCGCGCCCAGCGCCTCGATCGCGGGCAGCAGCTGCTGCTGGGCTGCGTCGATCTGGTCGCGGCCCTCGGACTCGGTGGCGGGGGGCTGGTTGAGCTGGATCATGGCTGCGACTGCGCCGCTGGCGGTGTCGTCGCCCTCGGGGCGCGAGCCATTGCTGGGCGTCACCTCGGTGTAGGGCGGGTCGATAGGCGGGTCAGTCTGGGCGACCGGGGCAGCCTGCGCAAATGGCCCGAAGAGCGTCAGGCTTAGCGTCGCTGCCAGCAGAAACGTGGCGGTTCTTCGCATAGCTCATCCTTGTAGGCACATACAGCGGCCTCTGCATGGCTTCTGGCGGTTGTGTGGTGATAGTGTGTTCCAGAGCTGCCGCACCACAATGCGTGTCTTGGTTTGGAAAGCTGACAGTGCTTGGGTAGGGCATAAAAAGAGCGCTGGCCCCAGCTGGACGGCGCTACAGCAGGCATACTATCCGACGCCTAGATGGGTCATGCCACTATGGGAGCATCGTATCATATGCGTTATGTTCCTACAATAACTCTTTAGTCATACGCAACGGGCGTATATCGTAGGAATCGATCATTTCTATAGCAAAATGAATACAGTTTTGTGAGGGTTGGGCCGCCCTCAAATAGAAGCGGCCCTGGGATTATTTCCCAGGGCCGCCCGCGCGCAAACGCGCTAGATCATCGCCTGCACCATGAGGAACGCCAGGGTGCCGAGGCAGAGGAACGAGCCGTAGGCGATGTACTCGGGCATGTTGGGCCGGCCTGCCCGCCGCATCAGGATGATGCCCGCCGAGTAGATGCCCGCCGCCAGGATGCCGTAGAACAGCGCGGGCATCAGGTTCACGATCCCCACCGTCGCGCCGATAAAGATCGCCAGATACACGTCGCCCAGCCCAAAGGGCGCGGCCTTGCCGGGGAACAGAATGCGCGCCAGCATGAACAGCAGCACGAAGGCGAAGCCCGCGAACAGCGCGCCCACCACCGAGTTCACCACCCCCAGCCCGGGCACCCACGCCGACACCACCACCGCCAGCAGCGCGGGCACCAGGATGAATAGCGTGTAGATCGAGCGGTGCAGCCAGTCGATGGCGGCGGTCAGCAGCAGCACGGCGGCGACAAAGGCCAGGAAGAAGAAGCGGGCACTGAGATCGTAGTGTAGGTAGAAGACCACCAGCGACAGCATCGAGAGCGCGTCGACCAGCGGGTGCACCCAGTGCAGCCGCTTGCCGCAGCAGCGCGCCCTGCCGCGCTGCGCCAGCCAGCCCACCAGCGGCAGCGCCTGCCAGAACTCCAGCGGCTTGCCGCAACGCGTGCAGCGCGGCCACCCGCCCATGTGCTTCTCGCGTGGGATGCGCACCACTAGGATGTTCAGCAGCATGCCCATGGCAAGCCCGAGGATAGCGATCAGTACAGCGGTGACAAGCATAGTGCCTCGCAGGGTGTTGAAGAAGGTGGCTTAGCTCACGGCGCGCAGCATCACCTCGGGCGCAACCTCGACGTTGGTCCAGAGTGTGAAGGCCAGGGCGGCCTGGCGCACCAGCATGGTCAGTCCATCTTGGGTGCGCGCCCCCCTAGCCGCCGCCTCGCGCAGCAGCCGGGTCTGGCGGTAGACCATGTCGTACACCAGGGCGGATGCGGGGATGAGCGCGGCATCCAGCGGGGTCTCGTCGGCCTGCCAGCCCAGCGAGGTTGCGTTCACCACCAGCTCGGCCTCGGCCAGCAGCTCGGGCAGGGCGGGGTCGCCGTAGGTGATGGCGTAGAGCGCGGGGTCGTAGTCGGCGGCGTTAAGCGCGTCGCCCAGCACATCCTCGGCCTTCTCCAGCGTGCGGTTGACCACAGCCACGCTGGCGGCGTGCGCGCCCAGCAGCGCGGCCAGGGCAGCGCGGGCCGCGCCGCTGGCGCCCAGCACCACCGCGCGCCGCCCCGTGGGGTCGAAGCCAGCGTCCTCGCGTAGCGCGGCCAGGAAGGCGGGCACATCGGTGTTGTACCCTGTGAGCGCGCCGCCCGGGCCGCGCACGATCGTGTTGACCGCGCCCACCTGCTCGGCGTCGGGGTGGATGGCATCCAGCAGCGGTAGCACGGCCAGCTTGTGCGGCAGCGTCACGTTTGCGCCGTACATGGCCTCATCGCGCAGCGCGGCCACGCGCTCGGCCAGCTGCTCGGCGGGGGTCTCCCACAGCACATACTGGCCATCGATGGCGGCGTGGGCGAAGGCGGCGGCGTGCAGCTTGGGCGAGAGGCTGTGGCCCAGCGGGAAGCCCAGCAGGGCGGCGGTTTTGGTCGGCATGGCGGCCTACTCCTGGGGCTGGCAGGCCAGGTATTCCTGCTCAAGCTTCTGGAACTCTTCGAACGATGCGGTGAAGCTGTGCGCGCCCTTGTCGGTGCACGAGGCCACGAAGTACAGGTACGGCGCGCTGGTATCGGGCTTGGCCGCCGCCTCAAGCGCGGCGAGGCCGGGCGAGCTGATCGGCCCGGGGGGCAGCCCGGTCTGCACGCGGGTGTTGTAGGGGCTGGTGTTGCCGTTGATCTCGCTCAGCGAGAGGTTGCTGAGGTTGGGCCACCAGTCGCCCTCTTTGCCCAGCGCGTACTGCAGCGTCGGGTCGGCCTGCAGCTTGCCGCCGCCGGTCTCGCCCACGTTCTCGGGCTTCAGGCGGTTCCAGAACACCGAGGCGATCTTGGGCATCTCGTCGGTGCGGGCGGCCTCGCGCTGCACGATCGAGGCCATGGTGACGATCTGGTGGACACTGCTCTGCACCTGCACCGAGGTCTCGAAGCTGGCGTACTTTTGGTCGAAGTTGTCCAGCATGGTGTTGATCACCTGATCGACCGTGGCGGTCTTGCTGAAGCGGTAGGTGTCGGGGAACAGGTAGCCCTCTAGGCTCGCGCCGCTGGGCAGGTCGCGCAGCAGGAAGTGGCGATCCTTGAAGCTCGCGCCGTCGGCGGTGGCCGACAGGAAGGCCTGCGTGTCGATGTTGGCGAAGCCCGCGCCGCCCACCGCCTCGGCGATCTGCTCGCGGCGCATGCCCTCGATAATCGTCAGCTGCACCTCTTCCACGCCCTGGCTCAGCTGCAGCGCCGAGATGATGTTGCTCATCGTCATGGCGTGGTTCAGGTTGTAGGTTCCGGCCTTCAGCTGGCCATCCAGCTCCTGCATGCGCACCAGGGCGGTGAACAACAGCGGCACGCGGATGAGCTTGGCGTCGGCCAGCTTGGTGGCGATGGTGTTGGTCGAGTCGCCCGGCTCGACCACAAACACCACCGGGGCGCTTGAGGCGTCGGATGTGCGGCGCAGCTCGGCCAGCAGGATGTAGCTGGCGGCGCTGATCATCACTGATACGAGGGCGACGCCAAGGAAGATGGCGCGCAATGTCTTCGAGAGAGGTTGTGTCATAAAAAATATCGTTCGCGGCGGGCTGCCTGGGCCGCGCGCATAGCAGGCAGATTAGGGCTGAAGGGTAGGCAGCGGCGTCTCCGCCTCGGTCAGGCGCTGCACATCGGCGGGCGTGGCGGTCGGCGCGCCGGCCTGCTCGATCGGCAGGCTGCCGGTGGGCTTTGAGAGCAGCGTGGCGATCACCCAGCCGGTGCCGTCGGTGCTGTCGATCCGCGAGCTGGCCTTGTAGCGCTGGCCCAGCTGGATGCGGTACCACTTGCTGTCGGATGTGGATGCCAGAAAGACGATGTCGTCGCCAGGGTTGAGGCTGCCGATCTTGTTGGCGTTGCCGCTCTGGCTGTTTGGCTCGGACCGCACGTTGGCGGCCATCAGCACCGTGCCGGTGACCACATCCGACGCATTGGGCGCGGTGGTGGGCAGCGCCGCCGCGCCGGCCTGGGCGGTGGCCTCGGCCTGGGCGGTGGCCTCGGGCGTGGCCTCGGGCGTGCCCGAGGTGTTGGGCGTGGGCGTGGTCGGGGCGAACAGGGCGTTGGTGTCCACCGCGTCGTGGCCGATCCGCGACAGCTCGGTGCGCAGCGTGGTGATCACGCTCACCGCGGCCACCAGGGCCAGCAGCATCAGCACGCAGGCCAGCGCGGTCTTCATCAGCTCGGCGCTGCGGAACAGCACGTTCTGCGAGCGCATCTGGTCGAGCGCGCTGGCGGCGGCGCCGCCGATCGACTCGCCCCAGGTGGTCTTGGCGCGGTCGTCGCGGGCCACGCGCCGCAGATCGAGCATGGCGCGGGCGTCGCCGATCACGGCCAGCGCGCGCACCGCGCCCCAGCGCACGTTGCTGTTGGGGTGGCGCAGCGCCTCGATCAGGGCGCTGGTGGCCCGCCCGTCGCCGATCTGGCCCAGGGCCTCGGCGGCGCGGAAGGCGGTGAGCCACGGCCTGCGCGGGTTGAGCGCCTCGTTCAGCGCGGGCACGGCGGGGTCGCCGATAGCCACCAGATCTTGCACGGCCTGCTGGTGCAGGGGGTGCTCGGGGTCGCCCAGGGCCGCCACCAGGGTGGCGATCCGCTCGCGCAGGGCGGCGTTCTGCCGCTGCTGCGCGGGCTGGGCGGGCTGCTGCTGCGTGCTGTCTAGCTGGCGGGTGGGCCTGCCCCCTGGCTGGGGGAACTGCCCGATCTGGGTCGGCTCGCCGCTGCTGTTCGTGCTGGATGCCTGCTCGACCGGTTGTTCCTGTTCGCTCATAGTCTCTATCGGTATCGAATTGGCCGCGCAGGCTGGGTGGCTGCGCATGGCCGGCGTATTTAGTGTCTCAGTCGCTCGGCGAACAGCCGCTCCACCGCATCCAGGATGGCGGCGGCGGTCTGCTCTTTGGGCTGCTGCGGCAGCGGCTCGCTGTGGTCGCTGGTGATGATCGTGGCGGCGCTCTCGGCGCTGCCGATGCTGGCCACGGCCTCGTTGGCAATGATCATGTCCAGCCCCTTGCGCACCAGCTTCTCGCGCGCGTAGGCCTGGATGTCGCGGGTCTCGGCGGCGAAGCCCACCTTGACCAGGTGCCGCTGGTCGGCGATCCCAGCCAGGATGTCGGGGTTTTTGGCCAGGTGCAGCACCAGCTCGTCGCTCGCGCCCTTCTTGATCTTGTGCTCGGCCACCTCGCTGGCGCGGAAGTCGGCCACGGCGGCGCACATCACCAGCAGATCCGCGCCGGGGATGGCGGCGTGGACGGCCTGCTCCATCTCGCGCGCGGTCTCGACCCGCACCAGTTCGACGCCGTGGGGCGGGTCGATAGTTGCAGGCCCGCTGATCAGAATGACCTTGGCCCCACGGTCGCGGGCTTCGGCGGCGATGGCGTAGCCCTGCCGCCCCGACGAGCGGTTGCCGATAAAGCGCACCGGGTCGATCGGCTCGTAGTTGGCCCCGGCGGTCACCACCACGGTGTTGCCGCGCAGCGAGCCGTCGCGCTGGCCCAGCATGGCGTAGATCTGGCCCGCGATCTCGGCGACCTCGGGCAGCCGCCCCCTGCCCACCATCGGCTCGGCCATGCGCCCGTAGCCCGGCTCCATCACCACCACGCCGCGCCGCCGCAGCAGCGCGATGTTGTCCTGGGTAGCTGGGTTAGCGTACATCTGCACGTTCATGGCTGGGGCCACCAGCACGGGGGCCGGGGTGGCCAGCACGGTGGTCGTCAGCAGGTCGTCGCTGAAGCCAGCCGCCAGCCGCGCGATGGTGTTGGCGGTGGCCGGGGCGATCACCACCAGGTCGGCCTGCTGGCCGAGCGCCACATGGCCCACCACGCCATCCTCGGGCAGCGCCCACATGTCGCTCAGCACGGGCCTGCCGGTGAGCGCCTGGAAGGTGGCCTCGCCAACAAACTGGCGCGCGGCTGCGGTCATGATCACATCCACCTGGATGCCGCCGAGCGTGAGCTTGCGGGCCAGGTCGGCGGCCTTGTAGGCCGCGATGCTGCCGCAGACGCCCAGGATGATCTGTTTTTTGCGCGTGGTGCTCATTCGTGCGGCATTGTAGCATCCTGATGCGGGGGCGTCAATGATGCTGGGGCGGCTGCGCTGGTTTTTTACCACCAAGACACCAAGGCTCCAAGGGGAGAAGGGGACGAATACCACGAAGACGCGAAGGCGCGAAGGGGAGAGGGTGTACAAACCGCCTGCGCCGCAGTATAAACCGCTTGCGCCGCAGTGAAAAACGCCAGCGGCCTAGCCCATCCAGCGAAGGCGCGAGCGCAAGACGGCTGGCCATAATCCAGCCCACAGCGAAGATGCTGCGCAGCGACGACCGCCTTTTTTTCTCCTTGGTATCTTGGAGTCTTGGTGGTAATCGTCCCCCTTTTCTCCGCTTCGTGGCTTCGTGCCCTCGTGGTGAAGAGTCTCGGAGTCGTGGCGGTGAAAAGAATCATGGGATCGGGGCGATACGGTATAATGCCTCCCTGTTGGCACAGCCGGAATGCGCACCGCATAACCAAGGAGAGTCACCCCCATGTCTGCACTTGACACGCTGTTCCAGAGCGATCCGGAGATCGCTGCCCTGATTGACCAGGAGGCGCGACGCCAGCGCGACGGCCTTGAGCTGATCGCCAGCGAGAACTACACCAGCCGCGCCGTGATGGAGGCCCAGGGTTCGATTCTGACCAACAAGTACGCCGAGGGCCTGCCGGGCAAGCGCTACTACGGCGGCTGCGAGTTCGTGGACCAGATCGAGCAGATCGCGATCGACCGCGCCCTGCAGCTGTTCGGCGCGGATGCGGTGAACGTGCAGCCCCACTCGGGGGCGCAGGCCAACATCGCGGTGTTCACCGCGCTGCTCAAGCCGGGCGACACCATCCTGGGCATGCGGCTCGACCAGGGCGGCCACCTGACCCACGGCTCGCCGGTGAACTTCAGCGGCAAGTGGTTCAAGACGGCCTTCTACGGCGTCGACCCGGCCACCGGCCAGATCGACTACGACGAGCTGGCCGCCAAGGCCCGCGAGGTGCGCCCCAACCTGATCACATCCGGCGCGAGCGCCTATCCGCGCATTATCGACTTTCAGCGCATGCGCGCGATCGCCGATGAGGTGGGGGCGCTGCTGATGGCTGACATCGCCCACATCGCGGGGCTGGTGGCGGCTGGCGAGCACCCCTCGCCGGTGGGCGTGGCCCAGATCGTGACGACCACGACCCACAAGACCCTGCGCGGCCCGCGCGGCGGCATCATTCTCTCCGACGCGGCCTACGCCAAGGCGATTAACTCAAGCGTGTTCCCCGGCAACCAGGGCGGCCCGCTGGAGCACGTGATCGCGGGCAAGGCCGTGGCCTTCGCCGAGGCGCTGCGCCCCGAGTTCAAGGCCTACGCCAAGCAGATCCGCGCCAACGCCCAGGCGCTGGCCGCCGGCCTGAAGGCGCGCGGCATCAACTTGATCAGCGGCGGCACCGACAACCACCTCATGCTGGCCGACCTGACCGGCCTGGGCATCACCGGCGTGCAGGCCCAGAACGCGCTGGACCACGCGGGCATCACCACCAACAAGAACGCCATCCCCAACGACCCGCAGCCGCCCACGAAGACCAGCGGCCTGCGCATCGGCTCGCCCGCCGTCACCACGCGCGGCATGAAGGAGGCCGAGATGGCCCGGATCGCCGACTGGATCGCGGATGTGCTGTCCGACATCGGCGACACCGAGAAGCAGGCCCGGATCGCCGCCGAGGTGCGCGAGCTGTGCGCTGGCTTCCCGGTGCCCGGCCACGAGGCGTACGCCGAGGCGGTGTAGCTGCGGCGGCGGCCCCGCCGCAACCACAGCGGCGGGGCCGCCCCACGAGGGGAGCAAGTGATGATACGCGATCTGCGAATCGCCGTGATCGGCGCGGGCGTGATGGGCGAGGCCCTGATCGGCGGGCTGCTGAAGAAGCAGCTGGTGGACCCCGCGCAGGTGCTGGCCACCGAGCCGCGCGCCGAGCGCCGCGCCGAGCTGGAGGCGCGCTACCCCGGCCTGCGCGCCATCGACGACAACCTGGAGGCGGCGCGCTGGGCGCAGGTGGTGCTGTTCGCCGTGAAGCCGCAGACCCTGCCCAAGGTGCTGGCCGAGCTGCGCGGCCAGCTGCGCGAGGACGCCCTGGCGATCTCGATCGTGGCGGGCGCTGCGATCAGCCAGTTCACCCAGGGCCTCGACCACCACGCGGTGGTGCGATCGATGCCCAACACCCCCGCCCAGATCGGCGAGGGCATGACGGTGTGGACTTCCTCGGCGGATGTGAGCGAGGAGCAGCGCGGCTGGGCCAGCGTGATCCTGGGCGCGGCGGGCAAAGAGCAGTACGTGGGCGACGAGACCTACCTGGACATGTCGACCGCGCTGAACGGCACCGGCCCGGCCTACATTTTCATGATGCTGGAGGCGATGGTGGATGCGGGGGTGCACATGGGCCTGCCGCGCTACCTGGCCGACGAGCTGGTGAAGCAGACCATGCTGGGCAGCGTGCGCTACGCTATCGAGACGGGCGCGCACGCCGCCGAGCTGCGTAACGCTGTCACCTCGCCGGGCGGCACCACCGCCGCCGCCATGTACGAGCTGGAGAAGGGCGGCCTGCGCACGGTGCTCTCCGATGCGATCTGGGCGGCCTACCGCCGCTCGGTCGAGCTGGGCAGGCCCAAGTAGGCGGTCGCTTTGCTTGGCAACATGAAGCGGGGCAGGATCGATGATGATCCTGCCCCGCCTTGTTGTGCCCGCCGCTACGGGCGGGTCAGGCCCAGCCGCATCACGGCGGCGTCGCCACGGTTGTTGGCCCAGTAGATGCTGTCGCCATCCACCGCCAGGCTGCCCGGGCTATCCTGCCCCAGCTCCAGCAGCTCCGGCGTGCCGCCCGAGGTGGGGATGCGCCACACCTCGCCATTGGCGGTGGCCCAGTAGATGTGGTCGCCGCCGGTGGCCAGCGCCTGCACCCAGGTGGGCGAGGTCGCGATGGTCACGGCCTCGCCGCCGCTGGCGGGCAGGGCCACCACGGCGCTGCCACCGGTGCCCAGCAGGGTGGCCACGTACACTCGGCCATCCTCTACCACGATCCGGTTGGGCAGGTTGTTGTGCAGCTTGCCCAGCAGCACCTGGTCGCCACCGCGCTTGCTGGCGCGGTACACGCCCTCCTGGCCCAGCCAGTAGACGTGCTCGGCATCCAGCGCGACGTTGGTGTTCAGCATGATATCGTTGCCGATGGTGATGATCTGGCCGCCCTGCTTCGAGATCTCGTGCAGGGTGCCGTCGAGCGTGACAAAGTAGAGGTTCGACTCGTCGGCGGCCAGCTCGTTCACGTTGCTCAGGCCATCCAGCGTGGCGATCGGCGCTATCTCGCTGCGGTCGAGGTTGCCGCGCATGATGCGGTTGCCGCTGGTCCAGAACACGTTCTTGCCATCGACCGCAAGGCCTGCGATGCCCTCGGCGGCGCTGGCGTAGATCTCGGGCGCGCCGCCCGCCTTGGCCAGGCGGTAGATGCTGTTGCCGCCCTCGGATGTCAGCCAGTACACCACGTTCTCATCAAACACCAGGTTGCGCGGCGAGGCCTGCCCGGTGGCGAAGGCTGTGGGTGTGTAGGCGCTAGCCGCGAGGTCGGCGGCCAGCCGCCCCTGCGTCACCCCGCCGCCGCCCAGCGGCATCTCCAGCCGCGCCCGCTCGAAGTACTGGGCGATCACCGGCGTGCCGCTGCTGTTCAGCTCGTAGCGCGGCTCGGTGATCGGCATGCCCAGCAGGGCCAGGCTGCGCCCGTAGGCATCCAGCTTGGGGTCGGCCAGGCCGTGGCTCTCCCAGTAGCTGCGGAAGCCGGTGCGCGTGCCATTCGGCGCGTTCTCCACGCCCTGCGCGGTGTCGCACAGCGTGTGGCCGGTGGCCTCGAACAGCAGGCAGCCCTCGGGGGCCTGTGCCACGCGCGGCAGGGTCTGCCAGTAGACGCCTCGGTTCACCAGCGCGTCGTTGCCGATCAGGCTCAGCTGCACGTCGTAGGGGGCCGGGGTGCCCGCGTGCAGCTCGAAGCGGGCGCGCTCGAACAGCTGGGTGGGGTAGACATTCACCGTATCGGGGTCGCGGATGTCCTGCTGTGGCCCGATCGGGTAGCCGAAGACGGGCAGTCCGCCGTTCATCTTCCAGTATTCATAGAACCGCCCGCTGACGCACTGGCCGGTCTCGGGGAAGCACTGCTGGCTGGCGCCCTGCGCCGCCGCATCGCTCGCCCCCATGGTCCCAGCCGCCAGCGCGGCTGCCAGCAGGCCGCTGCTCCACTTCCACATACCATCCTCCTATCGATCGATGGCGTCGCACGCGCTGGTGCGCTCCACCGCTCCTCGACAAGCTACACTTGGCCTAACATCGGGGTTTTCTTAGGCCGCTCTTCCTACAGCAAGGTCTGGACCGCAGGCGAGTGACCGATGCGTTGAGGCTTTTTCACCACCAAGACTCCAAGACACCAAGGAGCATGATGAACCACGAAGCCACGAAGACGCGAAGGGAACGGAGGGATTCAGGGGAGATTATCTCACCTTTTCCATGCGGCGAAGGTGCTGCTCACGCATCCTGACCCTATTGCGTGGTTCCTAGGGGCAGGCCCCTAGGCGCCGCCCGCGTAGGGCATCCACCCACCGACCAAACACCGGCGCTAACAACGAAGGCGCCCCCTGGCCGAATCAGCGGCAGCGCACTTTTTTCCAAAAAGCCAGAGAAAGTGACACCATGTGCGGGCTAGCCCCTAGTTGCCGCTTGCGCAGAGCATCCACCCAGTGAATAAGCGGGACCGCCATCGCTCGCGGCGCGCCAACACCGTACCTTCGTTTGATCACAAAACTCGATGGATTGGCCATACAGCTCGTCCACTCGACGGCCAAACTCGTCGGATGGAGCATTCAACGTGTTTGCGCGACAGCCAATCGGGTCTCTCTCGTATCCCGATAGCGCATGGGCACCCCCGCCGCCCAGCGCCAAAAAGGAGGGTGGTATACTAGCGATCACATACATAAACGACACAGATAAGGAAACGGTCTATGACTGAGACGGTAGATACCCTGCTCATCCACGCCACCATCGTGACGATGGACCCCGGCGGCAACGTGTTTCAGGATGGCGCGCTGGCCATTCGCGGGCGCGATATTGTGGCCGTCGGCGCGACCGACGCCATCGCCGCGCGCTACGCCGCCAGCGAGACCATCGACTGCGCGGGGTGCGCGGTCATCCCCGGCCTGATTAACGGCCACGCCCACATCCCCATGAGCCTGCTGCGCGGCCTGGTCTCCGACCAGCAGCTGGACGTGTGGCTGTTCGGCTACATGTTCCCGGTCGAGAGCCGCTTTGTGACGCCCGAGTTCGTCTACACTGGCTCCATGCTCTCCTGCGCCGAGATGATCCGCAGCGGCACCACCACCTTTGTCGACATGTACTACTTCGAGGACGAGGTGGCCCGCGCCGCCGATGAGAGCGGCATGCGCGCGATCTGCGGCCAGACCGTGATGCGCCTGCCCACCCCCGATGCGGCCTCGTTCGATGAGGGCCTGGAGCGCGTCCAGCGCTTTGTGGAGCAGTGGCACGGCCACGACCGCGTGATCCCCACCGTTGCGCCCCATGCGCCCTACACCTGCACCGACGAGATCTACCGCGAGGCGGCCCGGATCTGCCAGCAGTACGACGTGCCCATGACGACCCACCTCTCCGAGACCGCCCACGAGGTGGAGGAGAGCCAGGATCAGCGCGAGGTGACGCCCATCCGCTACGCCAAGCGCGTGGGCGCGTTCGATGTGAAGTGTATCGCCGCCCACTGTGTGCACGCCACCAAGGACGACATCCGCCTGCTGCGCGAGCAGCGTGTGGGCGTGGTGCCCTGCCCCACATCCAACCTGAAGCTGGCCAGCGGCATCGCGCCCATCCGCCAGTTCATCAACGAGGGCGTGAACACCGGCCTGGGCACCGACGGCCCGGCCTCGAACGACGACCAGGACATGCTCACCGAGGTGCACCTGGCCGCCCTGCTGCCCAAGGGTGTGAGCGGCGACCCCACGGCGGTGCCCGCCCGCGAGGCGCTGGCGCTGGCCACATCCAGCGGCGCTCGCGCCATTCACATGGATCACCTGATCGGCTCGCTGGAGCCGGGCAAGCGCGCCGACCTGGTGGTGATCGAGCTGGGCAAGCTGCACAGCTCGCCGCGCTACCAGTACGCCCCCGACGCTATCTACTCGCAGCTGGTCTACAGCGCCCACTCCAGCGATGTGCGCGACACCATGGTGAACGGGCGCTGGCTGATGCGCGACCGCACCATGCTCACTGTGGATGAGGCGCACGTGCTTGGCGAGGCCCAGCGCGTGGCCGATATGGTGAATGTGTTTCTGGCCCAGCGCGAGTCGAACGTGCTCGACAAGATCCTGGCCATCGGCGGCGTGCAGCAGGACGAGATCTTCGAGGTGCAGCTCAAGGCCCAGATCGCCCAATCCGACGCCGACCGCATCGCCGCGCTGCTCGAAGACCCGCGCATCCAGATCACCAAGACCAGCGAGCGCGACCAGTACGACACCTACTTCCTCTGGGCCGACGCCACCAAGGGCCGCGTGCGCATCCGCGAGGATCACCGCCGCGACCCGCAGGCCCGCGTCGAGCCGAAGTACACCATCACGCTCACCGCGCCCGAGCTGCGCGATGTCTACTCCGACTCGGTGCTGCTCAGCCGCGCTCGCTACACCGCTAGCGCCGACCGCACGCTGCGCTTCTACCGCGAGTACTTCCAGCCCGACCGCGTGGTGGAGGTGGAGAAGCACCGCCGCCGCTGGCGGTTCATCTACCAGGGCCAGGATTTCGCGCTGAACATCGACACGCTCGATGGGCGGCCTAGCCCCTACCTGGAGATCAAGAGCCGCACCTGGAGCCGCCGCGACGCCCAGGCCAAGATCGACCTGATCGGCGAGCTGCTCAAGCTGTTTGGCGTGCCCGAGCAGGCCCTGATCACCCAGGAGTATGTGGACATGTAGTCATTTGCGCCCAGGTGATGGCCGATACACGCGTCGGCCATCATCTGGGTGTCGGTCTATGACTTTAGCATGTCGGTCTATGACTTTAGCATGCCGGTCTGTGACTTTGACGTGTCGGTCTATGATGAATAGAGCGAAGAATATCATATGATAGCGCTATTGTATTCCTATCATATACTCGTACCGCATCGCCAGGAGACATAATGCCAGCGCAGAGGCTCTACCTGATCGGGATGACGGGAAACATCGCCTGCGGCAAAAGCACCGTGCTGGCCGAGCTAGCGCGGCGCGGCGCAGCCGTGATCGATGCCGACCGCGTGACGCACGACCTGCAGCAGCCGGGCCAGCCGGTCTACCAGCAGATCGTGGCCGCCTTCGGGCCGCAGGTGGCCACCGCGCCGGGTGGGCCGCTCGACCGCAAGCGGCTGGCCAGCGTGGTGTTCAGCGACGCCGAGGCCCTGCGGCGGCTGGAGGCGATCGTGCACCCCGCCGTGCGGGCCACGGTGTTCGGCTGGCTGGAGGAGGTGGCGCGGGCGGGGCTGGCCCGCGTGGCTGTGGTGGATGCGATCAAGCTGCTGGAGGCGGGCTGGAAGGCGCGTTGCGACGCGATCTGGGTCGTCACATGCACGCCCGAGCAGCAGGCCCAGCGCCTGATCGCCACGCGCGGCATGTCGCCCGAGGAGGCCCGCATGCGCATCGAGGCCCAGCCGCCCCAGGCCGATAAGGTGGCCCAGGCCGATGTGGTGATCGACAACAGCGGCCCGCTGGATGCCACCTTGGCCCAGATCGACCGCGCCTGGGAGAACCTGGGAACGTAACCACGAAGACACGAAGGGTTTGAGAACGGGGACCGGAACCACCAAGACTCCAAGACACCAAGGTTTTGAAGAAGTGATGGCCATAAGAAAGGGATGAAGCAAGTGATGCTTCATCCCTATTATTTTGAGAAATCTCCAAAATGGAGGTTTACCTGAATCTCCGGATCTTGGAGTCTTGGAGTCTTCGTGGTTAATCAGGGTCTTGGTGGTTCATCCGAATCTCCGGATCTTCGCGTCTTCGTGGTTAATCAGCCCCTTCGCGGCGAGCAAGCTGCTGGTACAGCTGCTCGTGCTGCTGGGCGATGTGCTCCCACGAGAACTGTGCGGCCAGCTGCCGCCCGCCCTCGGCCAGCCGCGCCCGCAGCGCGGGGTCGCCTGCCAAGCGCAGGATGGCCTGGGCCAGCGGGGCGGGTTGGTCGGGCGGCACCAGCAGGGCGCTCTCGCCCTCGACCAGTGGGCGCAGCGCGCCGCCCGCCGCCTGGGGCGCGGTCGTCACCACCGGCGCGCCGTGGGCCAGCGCCGCCAGCAGGCTGCCGCGCCGGAAGCTCGCGCCGTCGGCGAATGGCAGCGCGGCCATGTCGGCGGCACGCAGGTGCGCGGCCACCTCGTGCTCGGGCAGCTGCCCGGTGATCTGCACGCGCCCGCCCAGGCCCAGCGCGGCGATCCTCGCCCGCACCTCGGCGGCGTAGGCCACATCCTGCGGCGCGCTGGCCTCGCCCCCGATCACCAGCAGGCGGATGTGGGGCGGCAGCAGGGCCAGCGCCTCTACCAGCGTGTCCACGCCCTTGCTGCGCCCCATCAGCCCGAAGTAGGCCACCAGCACCTCGTCGTCGGCCAGGCCAAGCTGCCGCCGCCAGGCCTCGCGCTCGTAGCCATCCGGCAGCGCCGTGGGGATATTCGAGCCGATGGGGATGAGCGCGGCGGGCCTGCGGGGCGGCGGGCGGTAGCGCTGGGCCTGGGCCAGGTCGGCCTCGTTGGTCAGGATGGCCGCGTCGGCGTCGGCGATCAGGCGGCGGGTGACGTAGCGGCGCAGCGGCCCGGCCTTGGGGAAGAGGTACGGCTCCAGCAGATCGTGGGCGGTGACAAGCGTGGGCGGGGCCTGGGGCGTGCGGCGCAGCCGCCAGGGCAGGAAGTTGATGGCCGGGTGCATGCCGTAGGCCCCGGTCTGGTACTGGATATGCAGCGCGTCGGGGCGGGTCTGGGCTAGCGCCTGGGCCACGCAGCGCCAGCTGGGCCAGCCCCACCCGCCCGCGCAGGGCAGCGCCAGCAGTGGCTCGCCCGCTAGGCCCTGCACCACAAAGCGCTGCCCCACAATCGTCCAGATCGTGACCGCGTGGCCGCGCGCCGCGAGCGCCGTGCCGAGCTGGCGGGTGTAGTCGCCAATACCACCGGCTGTAGGCGGATACTCGGCGCTGAGAAGGGCTAGGTGCATGTGCAATCGTTTTGTCATGTCGGGCGGAAAAGCGCCGTGCTAGTATACCATCTGTCAGCGGGTCTCTCGCGATCCGCAATCCGGCTTCCCGCTGGCGTACGATCAAAGACGGAGGCAACGTCCCCATGCATTGGCCCCTATCGCGCCGACTCAGACGGCAGATAAGCTGGACGCCGCTCGAGCTGAGCACCCTGGCCCTCTCGCTCCTGCTGATGGCATCGGCGGGCGCAGAGATCTACCGCTGGGTGAACCCGCCCGTGGCTCCCGCTGCTGCCCGCTCGCAGGAGTTGGCCACCGAGACCCCCGCCGCATCCCCGACCGATGTGGCCCCTACGGCCACGCCCACATCCACACCCGCGCCGCCCACGTCTACGCCCATGCCGCCCACGGCCACCGCTGGGCTGCCTACCGCCACGCTCGCGCAGGCCACGGCCACCGCTGGGCTGCCCACTGCCACACCCGCGCCCGAGCAGGCTACGCCCGCGCCCAGCCCGGCCCAGGCCGAGCCGCCCACCGCCATACCCACGGCCACCGCTGGCCCGCTGGAGACCGTGGTGGTCGACCCGCCGCTCACCATCTCGCAGCTGCCCACGGTCGCCTCGGTCGCGCCGGGCGGGCAGTTCAGCTATGTTGTGCATGTGGTCTCGACCAGCCATCAGCAGCGCAGCATCCGCATGCAGATGCTGCTCGACGAGCAGATGGATGTGGTCGAGGTCAGCTCGTCGGTGGGCAGCTGCCAGAACGGCACGCCGGTGGTCTGCGTGATCACTGCGCAGCTTGGCCAGCCCGCGCGCATCCAGGTCGATGTGCGCGTGCACAGCGATGCGGCGCTGGGCAGCAGCCTTTCGGCGCGCACCATCGCCGAGGACGACGAGCGGGTGACCGCCGCCGCCGACCCGGCCTACGTATACCTGGATATCGTGGGCAATACCCACCAGAGCAACGGCGTGGATCAGGCCATCGCCACCCCCCAGGCCCAGTTTATCGTCGAGACCCACACCCCCACCGCCCAGCCCGATGCTGGCGCTGGCGTCACGCGCGCGGCCAGCACCGCCAGGCCTACCTCTACCGCCACGGCTAGCCCCACCGCCAGCCCAGCGCCCACCGCCGCCGCGCTGGCCAGCGACGAGGCCGCTGCCACGCCGCCGCTGCCGCCCACCTTGGGGCCATCCACGCCCAGCGGCGGCGGCGACCCGATCGATCCCACTGTTGCCAGCCCCATGCTGCCGGACACCGGGGCCGCGCTGCCTGCGCTGGGCATCGGCCTTGGCCTGTTTGGCATCGCCCTCACCGTCCACAGCGCGCGGCGCATCCGCCGCGCCGATGGCGAGCTGACCGACCGTGGCGCGGAGATCGGCCAGCTCAGCCCGCTGATCGACGACGTGGTGGGCCAGCAGCACGCCACGGTCGCGGAGATCCGGCGCATGCAGAAGGACAGCGACGAGATGCTGGCCATGCTGCGTGGAAAAAAGGCCTAGCGCTCTCTCACAAGGGCGGCGACCGTATCTTGGAGCGGCGTGTGATCTTGCTGATCATACGCCGCTTGCGCTTTGGCGACCTCGCCCAGGTGCCCGTAGGCCCACTCGCAGATGGCCTGGATCGGGCCGAGCAGGCTCTCGCCCAGCGGCGTGAGCGAGTATTCCACCATGGGCGGCACCACCGGGTGCACCACGCGCCGGATCAGGCCGTCGCGCTCCATCGCGCGGAGCGTCTGGGTCAGCATCTTTTTCGAGATGCCATCGATCCGCCGGAGCAGCTGCGAGAAGCGCATGGCTCCATCCCCCAGCGCGTAGAACACAAGCATCGTCCACTGATCTGCGATCAGTCTGAGCACCTGTCGCGAGTGGCATTCAGATTGAAAGATGTCGGGCTGTTGCTGCTTGGTTTCCATAGGTTACTTTTTGGTACCTTCTTCTCAAAACATAGCTTACAGTCTATAGTGGCATTATCATACATCCGCTAGGCGTTGCCTACCTGCGCGAGCATGATCTTGGCAGCGACCGCGAGACCACAGGAGAGAGAAGAATGCCCAGCAGAGAAAGTGTCCAGATCCGCTCGGCCCTGCTTGCCGAGAAGAACGCCCCGTTTGCCGAGCTATCGCTGGCCGAGCGCCGCGCCGGGTTCGAGGGCATGGTCGAGCGACATGTTGGCCAGCCCATCCCGCTGCCCGAGGGCACCCACGTGCAGCCGGTCGACGCGGGCGGCATCCCCGCCGAGTGGGTCGTGCCACCGCATCACAGCGCCGAGAGCGTGCTGCTCTACCTGCATGGCGGCGGCTATATCCTGGGGTCGCCTCGGTCGCACCGCGATCTGGTCGCGCGCCTGAGCCTCGCCGCTGGGGTGCGCAGCCTGCTGATCGACTACCGCCTTGCGCCGGAGCACCCCTTCCCAGCGGCGGTGGAGGATGCGCTGGCCGCCTACCGCTGGCTGCTGGGAGCGGGGGTGCGCCCCGAGCAGATCGTGGTGGGCGGCGACTCGGCGGGCGGCGGGCTGAGCCTGGCGCTGCTGCTAGCGCTTCGCCAGGAGGGCCTGCCTATGCCCGCTGGGGCCGCCCTGATCTCGCCGTGGACCGATCTTCCCGGCGAGCTGCCGAGCCGCGCCGCCAAGGGCGATGCCGACCCGATCTTCACCAGCGAGGCGCTGGAGGGGCTTGGCAAGGCCTACCCCGGCGCGACCGACCCGCGCCACCCGCAGATCTCGCCCATCCACGCCGATCTGCGCGGCCTGCCTGCCCTGGCCATCCAGGTGGGCGAGGATGAGCTGCTGCTGGATGATTCGCTGGTGCTGGCCGAGCACGCCCGTGCCGCCGATCTGGCGGTGGAGCTGTCGGTGTGGCCGGATATGTGGCACGTGTTCCAGATCTACGCCGCCGCTGTCCCCGAGGCGCAGCGCGCCATCGAGGAGCTTGCCAGCTTCATCCGGCGGCGGCTGGGGCTGGGCGAGGCCGTCGTCGGCTAGCGCGAGCATATTCAGGACGACATAAAAACGGGCTGCGCTCTTTTCAATAAGAGCGCAGCCCGTTTGTGTTTGCCGCGCGCTACTTGCTGCGCCCCAGCAGCCCCTCGGTGATGGCGCGGATGTGGCGGAGCGCCGCGCTCTCGCCGCCCACCGCATCCAGGGCGGCCAGCGCCTGGCGGTGGTGGTGGGCCGCCACGCCCTCGGTGTAGCCCCTGGCCCCCGCCTGATCGAGGATGGCCAGCGCGCGCAGCACCTCGACCTCGCTCAGCTCGGGGCGGGCGTAGAGCGCCGCTAGCTCCTCGCGGGCGTCGGCGGTGGCCAGCGCGCGGATGATGGGCAGCGAGAGCTTGCGGCGGTAGATATCGGCGGCCAGGGGCTTGCCAGTCTGCTCGGGCAGGCCCCAGATCCCCAGCACATCGTCCTGGATCTGGAAGGCTAGCCCCAGGTGCTCGCCGAAGTCGAACAGGCTCTTGGCCGCCTGCGCGTCGGCCCCGCCGATGATCGCGCCCAGCCCCGCCGCCGCCGCGATCAGGGCCGCCGTCTTGCGGCTGATCATGGCCAAATAGTCGCCCTCGGTGATGCTGCGGTTGCCCTCGAAGCTGATGTCGAGGAACTGGCCCTCGCAGATTGTCAGGATGGTCTCGTCGAAGCGGCGCAGCACCTCCAGCACCACCTCGGCGGGCACGCCGTTGGCCGCCAGCCGATGCACCGCCAGGTGGGCCACCACGAACATGCCGTCGCCGGTGTTGATGCCCTGGGCCAGGCCCCAGAGCTTCCACACGGTCGGCCTGCCGCGCCGCGTGTCGCTGTTGTCCTCGATGTCGTCGTGGATGAGCGTGAAGTCGTGCAGCAGCTGGATGCCAGCCGCCAGCGGCAGGGCTTTGGCCGCGCTGCCGCCCACCGCCTCGCAGGCCAGCATGGCCAGCTGGGGCCGCAGCAGCTTGCCGGGGTCGCAGCTGGCCTCGCCCAGCTGCTCATCGCGCCAGCCAAGCTGGTAGTGCTGCATGTGGTAGAACTGCGCCACCCGATCCTCGGCGAGGGGGAATGCTGCGCGCATTGCATCTTGAATGGGTATGCGAGGGTCTGCTGTTGTCATCGTTCATCCTACTACAAGCGATAGATGGGGGTTTGGGTGGCCTGAGAGCCACGGTGCTTGCGACGGTATCCTACAAAGAGCATACCACAGTTTGTCATAGAGCTGATATATCCGGGGTATGTGATTCGATCGTACCTTTGATGATCCTTGTGCGGTGATTGAGCACACGATGCCGGTAGCCTGTGGCGGGTGCAGTGCGCTGATGTTGCGACGGCGGCTATGGCAAGAGAGGGGTGGACATAACGTGCGAGCGGCGAGGCGATTGGCGCGGTCAGGCGTCGGTATGGCGCGTAGTAATCTTCCAGTAATCTTATGTAACCACGCAGTAATCCAAAACGCTTGTTGCGTGCGTCCCTGGCTAGTACACTACACGTGCGGATCGCGAACACAGGAACTTTGCCCAGTAGCACGGTTTACGAACAAACAGGCGTTAGGTAAGTTAATGGATCTCGCTGGTCGGCGATCTCCGCGAGTGGATGACACGACCGGCACACACGCTATCTGAAAGGAGTCCACTCCCATGCCGCTCAACATGCGCTTTCGCTTCAGCCCCTCCAAGGATGGCCTTGTCAAGGTTCTTGGCCCACTCGAGACCGACATCATGCAGATCGTGTGGCAGGATGAGCGCAGCACGGTCAAGAAGGTGCACCGCAAGCTCTCGCAGCAGCGCGATATCGCCTACACCACGGTGATGACCACCATGAGCCGCCTGTCCGAGAAGGGCGTGCTTTACCGCCACCGCGAGGGCCTGGCCTATGTCTACACCCCCGCGATCTCCGAGGATGACTTTGTCACCATGGTGGTGCAGCAGGTGCTCGATGGCCTGATGGAGGACTACAGCGAGACCGCGATCGACTACATGATCGACTACCTGGCCCGCAGCAACCCCAACGAGCTGCGCCGGCTCCAGCGCCTGCTTCAGACCCGCGTCGCCGCCTGAATGGCGAGCGAAGCTGAGGCGAAGCCTGCAGCCGATCGCGATGCGTAGCGATGCCCCTGCAGCACTCGATGGCCCGACCACCGAGCGCTGCAGGGGCATTGCTATGCCAGCTTCAGGGTCGGCTCGTCCACATGCACGATCTCGCCCCACAGGTCGTACTCGGTGGGCTTGGTGACGCGCACCGTCACAAAGCTGCCCACGGGGGCGCTGCCCCACGCGAACACCTGGCCATCTACCTCGGGCGCATCGCGGAACGAGCGCCCCACCACCACCGGCTCGCCCTTGTCGGTGCTGCCAGCGCCCTCCACCAGCATGGCGATCTCGCGGCCCGCCCAGCGCGCGTTGCGCTGGATGGAGACGCCCTGCTGCAGCTGCATCACCTGGTGCCAGCGCCGCTCGATGGTGTTCGGGCGCACATGGTCGGGCAGGGTGGCGGCGTGGGTGCCTGGCTCATCCGAGAAGCGGAACACGCCCACGCGGTCGAGCTGGGTCTCCTCCAAGAAGTCGAGCAGCGACTGCAGCTCCTCGCGCGTCTCGCCGGGGAAGCCGACGATGAAGGTCGAGCGGATGGCGAAGTCGGGCATGGCGGCGCGCAGGTCGCGGATGATGCCCCTGGTGCGGTCGGTGTCCGGCGGGCGGCGCATGCGGCGCAGCATGTCGGGGTGGGCGTGCTGCAGCGGCATGTCCAGGTACTTGCAGATCTGCGGGCGCGCGGCCATGGTCTCGATCAGGCGCTCGGTGATGCCGTGCGGGTAGGCGTACATCAGGCGGATCCAGGTGCTCTCGGGCACCACCTGGCACAGCTCATCCAGCAGGGTGGCCAGGCCATCCTTCAGCTTCAGGTCGCGGCCATAGTCGGTCAGGTGCTGGGCCACCAGCACGATCTCGCGCACGCCCTGGGCCACCAGCTCCTGGGCCTCGCCCAGGATGGCCCCCATGGATTTGGAGCGCATGTCGCCCTTGAACGAGGGGATGGTGCAGAACGCGCAGCGCAGGTTGCAGCCGTCGGAGATCTTCAGGTAGGCCGAGGGGCCGCCCACGTGCCGCCGGATGGGCGTGGTGCGCCAGTCGGCGTAGTCGCCGGGCACCAGCAGGCTTTCGGCGTGGGCCAGCGGCGGCTCGGGCGCGGGCTGGGGCGCGGGTGCGCTGGCCAGGCCCAGCGGGATGAAGTCGACCATGCCGGTGCGACCGGCGGTGGGCTTTTTGGTGCCCACCACGTCGCCGATCTTCATCCACTCGCGGGTGCCGAGCACGGCATCCACGCCGGGGATCGCGCCCACCATGTCGCCGTGGCTCTCGGCCATGCAGCCAGCGGCGATCAGCTTCTGGCCGGCGCGCTTCTCGCTGGCCATGCCGCGCAGCACCTGTACGGTCTCGTCGCGGGCGGCGGCGATGAACGAGCAGGTGTTGACGATCACGATATCGGCGTCGGCGCTGGTCTCGACTGGGGTGTGGCCCTGGGAGGATAGGATGCCGCCCATGCCCTCGCTATCGACGCTATTTTTGGGGCAGCCAAGGGTGATAATGTGAAATTTCATCGGTAGTTGTTGAATTGCAGCGGCACGGCGAACTCATCTTGCCGTTCGCGCAGCAGGTGAATAACAGATTGAAGCTCATCCTTGCTCTTGCTGGCCACGCGCAGCGAGTCGCCCTGGATGCGCGCCTGGACCTTGGGCGCGTGCTCGCGGATGAGCTTCTGGAGCTTCTTGGCCAGATCGTCGGGGATGCCCTGCTGGAGCTTGGCCACCTGGCGGGCGCGCGGCCCGCTGACCTCTTCCACCACGCCGAAGTCGAAGATCTTCACCGAGAGGTTGCGGCGTATGGCCTTGGTGAGCAGGATATCGCGCACCGCCGTCAGATGCATGTCCGACTCGGTGGTGATGGTCAGCGAGGTGTCATCTAGGTCGATGGTGGTCTTGCTATCTTTGAGGTCGTAGCGGGTGGAGATCTCGCGCCGGGCCTGGTCAACGGCGTTGATCAGCTCCTGGCGGTCGAACTCGGACACGACATCGAAGCTACTTTCTGCAGGCATAGTTCCTCATTTCTCTTTTGTATTATGCCATATCTGCGGCGAAAATAGTGCGAGGATGGCCGAAGCTCGGCCATCCTCAGTGGTATACGCCTCTGTCGGTGCGGTCGGTCTACTGTGGCGGCCACGCGAAGTCGAACACCTGGCCCTCGCTGCCCAGCGGCCCCTGCTCGACGCCGTTGATGGTGACGTAGACCACCCCGGCGTTGCCGGCCCGCACCCGCACGCTGTTCTGCGCGCTGAAGTCGCGGATGGTGCTGGCGCTCAGCGCGCCCTCGTAGATCACCTTGCGGTCGGTGGTGATCCGGATCCACGAGCCCTTGTGGTCGCCGGGGGCGATCCGCACCGACCCGACGATCGGGGCGCTCTGCGCCTGCGCGGTGGGCGTGGGGGTGCTGATCGCGCCGCCCGCCACCTGCTGGTCGGGCGGGGTGGCTGCGGGCGTGGTGGGCTGGCTGGCCACGGCGGGCTGATCCGACGCTGCGGTGGTGGGCACGCTGCCCCAGGTGGGCAGCGGCTCGGGCGTGGGGGCCACGGTGGGCACGTCGCCGGTGGCCAGCTGCGACCCGCCGCCGGTGCTGGTCAGGTTCATCACCAGGTAGAGAATGCATACGAAGGCGATCACCACGAAGAACACGCCGAAGAAGCTGGGCACAAACAGGCCGCGGATCTTGGGCGTGGATGTGGTGGCGACAACCTTGATCGGGTCGGTGCTGCCCCGATCGACACGATAGAGCTCGATGAGTTCCTCGGCGCCCATGCCGAGATACCCGGCATAGTTGCGGATAAAGCCCCGCGCGTAGACATCGCCAGGGAGGTGCTGGTAGTCGCCGTCCTCCAGCGCCACGATGTAGCGCGGTAGGATGCGCGTTTCGGCAGATGCCTGCGCCACGGAGATGCCTTGCGCCTCGCGTGCAGCACGCAGCCGCTCGCCGAGTTGACTCATGGTGCTACTCTCTCGCTAAGAAGTTCATCGTATACGTTCGTATGCCGTGAGATTTGTGCCATTATACCATACCTAGTTTTATGCAAATCCATTTTGCAGCTTGTACATGCGTTCTTCTCTTGCAGTTATTTTCGAGAAAGAAGTATGTGTTCTATAGCTTTTGGATGTTTTGCATGATTGTCTGAGCAGAATCCTACCATATGGCGTAGAAATAGATCAAATGTTCGCATCTTGCTCGTTGCGCCAATTGAACGCGCTAACAGCAGGAATGACGACAGGGAGAGCGGCTAGAGTTTTGGGAAGAACACCTCGGCGGCCATGCGCAGCGACTCGGGCAGCAGCGCGAGCACAAACTGTGATAGATGAATCACATTTGGCGCATACTGCGAGTCGCGCAGCAGGCTGCTCACCTGCTCGCTGGGGATGGCGCTGAGAATGGCTAGGATCACCGTGGCCACGATCGCGCCTTGGGCCACGCCCAGCAGCCCGCCGATCAGGTGGTCGGCCCAGCCCAAGAACAGCACTTCGGCCACCTGGTGCAGCACCGAGGCGATCAGGCTGCTGGCGGTGGTGACGGCCACAAACACCGCCGCGAAGCCTAGGATGTCGGCCACGCGCCCGGTGGGGCCGAAGCCCTCGATCCAGTCGGCCACGCCGCCGCCGTAGCGGCTGGCCAGCACGATACCGACAAGCACGCCCACCACCGACAGCACCTGCCGGATGATCCCCCAGTAGAGGCCCAGGAGGCCCGATATGCCCACCAGGGCGATGATCAGCATGTCGATGATATTCATGTCCGCGCGCTCCCGCCTTGTGCCCGCATGGTTGTTCGATAGATGCCCCAATGCCTTTTAGACGAATGCCCGGCCTATTTCGTTGCATCCGCAAAAGGTATGGGCCAGATAGCAAAAACGGGGCCTGGGAAGGTTCCCAGGCCCCGCGCTGCTCGCTCTGTCGGGTGGCGCTACTCGACGGTGTACTCGCCCTCGACCACGCCATCGTCCTTGGGGGCGCTGCTGCTGCCGCCCGCGCTGCCATCCTGGCTGTAGGCTGCCTGGCCCAGCTGCATGATCGCCTGCTGAAGATCCGCCGAGAGCGACTTCATCTTCATCTCGTCCTCCTGCGAGATAGCCTCGCGCAGGTCTTTGATCAGGCCCTCGATCTTGGCCTTCTGCACGCCGTCGACCTTGTCGCCAAGCTCGCCCAGGGTCTTCTCGGCCTGGTAGGTCGTGCTGTCGGCCTGGTTCTTCAGCTCCACCAGCTCGCGGCGGCGCTTGTCGTCGCTGGCGTGCGACTCGGCGTCGCGCACCATCCGGTCGATCTCATCCTTGTTCAGGTTGGTCGAGGCCGTGATGGTGATGCGCTGCTCCTTGTTGGTGGCGCGGTCCTTGGCGCTCACGTTCAGGATGCCGTTGGCGTCGATGTCGAACGTGACCTCGATCTGGGGCACGCCGCGCGGGGCGGATGGGATGCCCTCCAGCCGGAAGCGGCCCAGCGTCATGTTGTCGGGTGCCATCTCGCGCTCGCCCTGGAGGATGTGGATGTCCACCGCCGTCTGGCCATCCGCCGCCGTCGAGAAGATCTCGCTCTTGCGGGTGGGGATGGTGGTGTTGCGCTCGATCAGCCGCGTCATGATGCCGCCCATGGTCTCCACGCCCAGCGAGAGCGGGGTGACATCCAGCAGCACCACGTCCTTCACCTCGCCGCCCAGCACGCCAGCCTGGATGGCCGCGCCGATCGCCACCACCTCGTCGGGGTTCACCGACTTGTTCGGCTCCTTGCCGGTGATCTTGCGCACCATCTCCTGCACCACGGGCATGCGGGTCGAGCCGCCGACCAGCACCACCTCGTCCAGGCCGCCTGCGGTGATGCCCGCATCGCGCAGCGCCTGCTGGAACGGCCCCTTGAGCCGCTCGGTCAGGTCGTTGGTGAGCTGCTCGAACTTGGCGCGGGTGATGTTCAGCTGCAGGTGCTTGGGGCCGCTGGCGTCGGCCGTGATGAACGGCAGGTTGATCTCGGTCTGGCTCATGCTGGAAAGCTCGATCTTGGCCTTCTCGGCGGCCTCTTTCAGGCGCTGGAGAGCCTGGCGATCCTTGCCCAGGTCGATGCCCTGATCCTTGCGGAACTCGTCGATCAGCCAGTCCACCACGCGCTGGTCGTAGTCGTCGCCGCCCAGGTGGGTGTCGCCGTTGGTGGCCTTCACCTCCACCACGCCATCGCCCACCTCCAGCACCGACACGTCGAAGGTGCCGCCGCCGAGGTCGAAGACCAGGATCTTCTCCTCTTTCTGCTTGTCCAGCCCGTAGGCCAGCGCCGCAGCGGTCGGCTCGTTGATGATGCGCAGCACCTCAAGGCCGGCGATCTTGCCCGCGTCCTTGGTGGCCTGGCGCTGGCTGTCGTTGAAGTAGGCCGGCACGGTGATCACGGCCTGCGTCACCGGCTCGCCCAGGTAGGCTTCGGCGTCGGTCTTCAGCTTCTGCAGCACCATGGCCGAGATCTCCTGCGGGGCGTACTCTTTGCCGGTGTTGGTGGAGTGGATGCGGATGTCGCCGCGCGCGCCCTTCGAGACCTTGAACGGCACCATCTCGCGCTCGGTCGGCACCTCGTCGTAGTTGTGGCCGATGAAGCGCTTGACCGAGTACAGCGTGTTCTCGGGGTTGATGGTGGCCTGGCGCTTGGCCGTCTGCCCAACGAGGCGCTCGCCGGTCTTGGTGAACGCGATCACGGATGGGGTGGTGCGGTTGCCCTCTGCATTGGCTATAACAACAGGGTCGCCGCCTTCCATCACCGCGACAACCGAGTTTGTGGTTCCAAGGTCGATGCCAACAATCTTCGCCATGAGTGTTTCCTCCTCAGTGAATTGCGGCTGCGGGAATTGGCCTCCCGCAAACTCGCGCTGTCCATAGTGTATCCATAATCTGGCGGCATACTATAAGAGGGGTGTTAGATTTCTGTAGGAATTGCGCAGGGCGTGGCAATGGCCCCGGCGGAAGCGCGGGGGCCATGTGCTGCTCGTTGGGGGTGGCTATTTTGCTAGGGCTGAATATCGATAAAGAGCGATGAGATATCAACCGGTGGATCGTATTTTTTCTCCCAGGCCGCACCAGTGGTGCTGGGATCTTCCACAAGCTGGTTGAGCGACTCGCGGGTCTTGATCGCGATGCGCTGGACGCCCTGCCACCTATCGATCTCATCGGCGCGGATGATGACCGCGAAGATCGGCGGGTTCGAGCGCGAGGGCCGCGTGACTTTTAGCGACTCCAGCCAGTTGATGTTGGTTGCGCCCGCAGGCTCGAAATCGACGGTGCTGAGCTCGCCGGTGATGGTCTCGTCGATCGTGCCGAGGATGATGTAGTCGCTGCCCTCTAAATGGAAGAGCACCGTCTCTCCGGGCATGTCGGGGAAGTGCTGCTGGAAGGTGCCGATCGGCAGGTCTTCGCCGCCGCTGCGCTCCAGCTTGGCCTCGAAGCTGCCATCGGGGTTGTGCCACAGCCTGATGTTGGCATTTTCGCCGCTGGGCAGGCGGTGCTGGAAGGTGCCGAGCCGCTGGGGCGTGGTTGGCGGCGTGGCCGCGCTGCTGCCCGCGCAGGCTACCGTCAGAATGAAAAGCGCCACCGCAAAGGCCGCAGCAGGGCCACGATGCCATAATAGATGTTGCCGCATAGATCCCCTTTGTGCCGAGTATTGTCCGCTGCCGTTATGAACGAACGGCAGCGTGCAGATTCTGGCTATCGGCAAGCACCAGCGGGGAAGGCCCGCCGCGCTACTTCACCTCGATGATCAGCGGGGCCAGCTCCACCGCTGGGTCGTACCGCTGCTCCCAGGCGTTGCCAGCGCCGCTGGGGGCGGCTGCGCCCTGCTTGATCGACATGCGGGTTTTGATCGCGATGCGCCGGATGGACTGCCAGTTTGCTAGCTCGTTGGGTTCGATAGAAATGCTAAACAACCGTGGCACCGCATGATACCCCTGTTGGCTCTTGAGCGAATCCTTGTCGGCGGGGTCGGCACCGGCTGGCTCAAATTCGATGATGTGAAATGGGGCTGGGAATGAGCGGTCGATCACGCCGATGATCTTATAGGAGTCATTCGCGACGGTATGGACAAGGATCGTTTTTGCTGGCATGTTGGGAAACTGATGCTCAAGCGTGCCGATGTGTCGGTTATTGTCGCTCGACAGTTCGGCTTTCACCTCGCCGTTTGGGTACTCCCACAGGCTGATCCTGATGTCTTGATTATTGGGTTGGAAGTGCGTGATCATCCCCATCGAGGTGCGCAGCGGGGTGGGCGTGAGCGCAGGTGGCATCACGGTGATGCCGGGCACACCCGCGCACCCTGCCGTGGTGGTGAGGAATGCCGAAACGCCGAGCAGGGCCGCGAATGTGCGCCGTGAGATCTGCCGCATAGGTTCTCCCGAATAGCGATAGTACTTGTAGAGAAGAACGTCGGCGCAGCGCTGCTTTCTGCTTCGATACCCTGCTTTCGGTACTACATTCCTATAAGTACCATTGGAATGCATATGATAGAATGTGGCTAGCACTGGTCGCAAAGGTTACTCATTGGTTAAAATGTGAGGAGCGCCACTATGGCCCGCAATCGTTTGGCGAATTGGGGCATCTTGCTCTCCTGTGTTGGCATGATTGCCTCGGCAGTTCCAACCCAGGTTGCGCAGGCTGCAAGTGCCATCTACTATGTAGATAATGCCCTCGACAGCGATCTTTCTGATAATCCAAGCGCATGCAACGATAGCGATGCAGCAAATAAGAACTGTACGCTGCGTCAGGCCTTGGAGAGAGCCCAGAACGATGGTGCTGACAGTACCATTGAGTTTATTATTCCACCCGATACCACTGATCCTGATTTTGGCTACAGCAGCGCAAGCGGCGGCTTCTGGACGATCAGCCCACAAGGTGCGCCGCTGCCTGATATCAATACGCCTAATACAACGATTACTGGCAAGAATAACATTATTGCCCAGCCTGGAATTGTGATTGATGGTACAGACGTATCGAGTACCAGCGCGATTGGGCTCAATATCACATCTTCTGGGAATACTATCGATAAGCTAGTCATCATTAACTTTACCAGTAGTGATAGCACAAAGGGTGTTGGTATCTTGATTAGTGGGGCGGGGGCTACTAATAACACGGTCAAAGGGTCATATATTGGCAGCAAACCCCTCTCATCGACTGCATACCCCAACTCTGCGGCAGGTATCCGTATTTCGAGCGCAAATAGCAACTTTATTGGCGCGACGGGCAATGATGGGCGAAATTATATTAGCGGCAATGGTAGCAATGGCATATCGCTGGTGAATTCAAACCAGAATACACTGATTAATAACTATATTGGTGTATCGCTTGGCGCATCGGCTTCGCTTGAGCCGGTGAAGAACAATGGATTCGGCATCCAGCTTGAGAATAGCGCGCAGAACGCTATTGGTAATCTTACCAGCGGCGGCATCAACGTGATCTCCGCAAACGGGCTTTCCGGCATCCAGCTCACAGGCACGCAGACCTACAGCAATACCCTTTCTGGGAACTACATCGGCACCAATGAGAATGGCGTGCCTGCCACTGGCCTAGGCAACCTTGGCGATGGCATTCGCCTTACGGCTGGCGCACGCCAGAACACGATTAGGGGCACCGCTTCAGCTCGCACGGTAATAGCCTCAAACCAGGGCTATGGCGTTCTGCTGACCGATAATGGCACCACTGGCAACAAGATCATCGGCTCCTACATCGGTATCTCGCTCAGCGGCTCGGCCAGCGCGCCGAATGCTCAGGGCGGCATCCGCGTGCAAGATAATGCCAGCAACACCGTGATCGGCACCGCCACCACGGGCGAGGGCAATGTCATCAGCGGCAACACTAAGTATGGCATCTCGATCTCGCGCACGGTCTCGACCTATAAGAACACCGATGGAACAACCGTCCAGGGCAATAAGATCGGGCTGAATGCCGCCGAGAGCGCGGCGCTGGCCAACACGCTTGGCGGTATCTATGTTGATGCGGGCGTGAAAAATACCCTGATCGGTGGCTCTACCACTGGCCAGGGCAATGTCATCGCAGGCAACGGTGGCGCAGGCGTGCTGCTCAGCGGCTCGCAGGTGCTGACCGCCACCCTCCAGGGCAACATCATTGGCCTGGGCAAGGCAACCAGCGGCGCGAACCAGGGCAAGTATGCGGTGAAGATCGCCAACAGCGGCGATGGCGTGCAGATCAATAATGCGGTGGGCACGGTGGTGGGCGGCAGCACGGCAGCGGCGGGCAATACCATCGCGGGCAACGGCAAAAATGGCATCCGCATCAGCGGTACGGGCACCACCACCACCACGCTGCGCTACAACACTTTGGGCACCACCAAGCCGAGCACGGACTACCTTTCGGGCCTGGGCAACACTGAAAATGGCGTGCTGATCGATGCCTCGTCTGGCCCAGTCGAGATCCGCAATAGCGCCATCTACTCTAACACCCTGAGCGGCGTGCGCGTGACGGGCACGCCACAGCGTGTGTTCATCCAGGACAACAGCTTTACCGGCAATGGCCAGGGCAAGACGGGCGACGATGCAAAGGCGATCGCGCTAGAGAGCACGACTGTAGGCGGCAGCGAGGTCGCGACCAAGCCCAACCACGATATCGACCCGCCCTACAACATGGCGCTCAACGAGAAGCGGCTGGTGACGGGCCGCGTGCGAATCGACAAGCTCAGCCCCTCGGCGTGTATCACCTGCACGCTCCAATTCTTCGCCGCCAACCCTAGCACGCTCGATGGCGAGGGCCGCGATGCGATCGCCACGGTTGGCCCGGTAGCGATTGATACCAGCGGCTACTTCACCACCACGCTGGCCACCCTGCCCGCGCAGCTAGCCGTGACCGCCACCGACTACCGAGGCAACACCTCGGAGTTCAGCGTTCTGACCGTGAGTCCGGCGGTTGATATCGAGGTGATCGGGGCCAGCAGCCTGCTGGCCGGGCCTTCCGAGCCAGTCACCTACACGCTGCGGGTGACGAATGTGGGCACGCTCGACCTGACCGACCTGCAGCTAGTGGCCAAGTCGGACAAGGGCTGGGAGCCAGTGCTGAACCCCGAGGCGCTCTCGCTGAAGGGCACCGGCCAGAACGGCGGCGTGGGCGAGTCGAAGCCGGTGACGCTGACGATGACCCTGCCGGAGGGCACCGACCCGCGCGTGCGCATCCCCACCACCGACACGACCTATATCACCGTGACCTCGGCGCTCATCCCCGATGCCACCGACAGCACCAGCGTCTCGACCGAGGTGACGAGCAAGTTCGTGCTGAAGGTGACACCGCGCTCGACGACGGGCAGCGGGGTGACGCTGAACCCGCCGCCAGCCAAGCCGACCACGGTGCCCTATAACATCACGCTGCTGAACACCGGCAACCTGACGGGCACCGTGACGATTGTGGCGACGACATCCACCATCGACGGGAACTTCGCCGAGTGGGAGACGACGCTCACCACCGACACCGTCACGCTGACGCCGGGCATCGCCAAGACGCCTGCGGTGAATGTGTCCATCCCCTACGAGGCGGCGGCGGGCACCCAGGCGAAAACCACGATCGTGATCTCCTCGCCGCTGCTGCTGGAGCCGGTCACCATCACCACCACCACCACGGTGGCCCAGGATCAGCGCGCCACCATCGGCTACGACGACTCGGGCGAGGGCAAGGCGGGCCAGATCACGACCTTCACCCACGAGGTGCAGAACATCGGCAACACGGCGGCCACCTTCAAGCTGGATGCTGGGTCGAGCATTGGCAGCACGGTGGCGTTCCGCTCGCTCACCCCAGGCATCACGATCGCCGCCGATGGCACCTTCACGCTGGACACCACCAACAATCGCATCCTGCGCTTCGCAGCCGATGTCACGGTCAGCTCGCAGGCCTACCGTGGCGACAAGGATATTGTCAGCATCACGCTGTATGATGAGAGCAATAGCAGCATCGGCGGCGTGCAGGACACCATCACCGTAACGCAGAGCGCGGTGGTGCCGCGTATGTATCTACCGTTTGTCGTGCGCTAGGTTCGCCATCCTAGCCTGCCAGCCTAAGCCACCCCGCAACGCTTAGGCTGGCAGGCTTTCTTATCATCAAGCGATTGTCTGCTTCCACACCTCGTGAGGAGGAACGCCGTGCCCCACGCAATACGCCGCGCGCTGATGCTCGCGCTTGCCGCCCTTGTCTGCCTCTCGCCCCTGCTGAGCGTGCGCCCCACCTTTGCGGCCAGCTGCAGCGCGGGCGTTACTATCTGTGTCACCAATGCCAATGACTCGGGCGCAGGCTCGCTGCGTGCCGCGATCGATGCGGCCAATGCCAGCAGCGGCGGCGACGTGATCGGCTTTGGCCTGAACGCGGGTGAGACGTGGACGCTTAATCTAGCCTCACCACTTCCCGCCTTGACTGGGGGAAACCTCACGATCGACGCCCTGAGCGCCAGCAACACGCCGCAGGTAGCGCTCAACGGTGCAAACATCAGCTGGGGGCCTGGCACGGTCGGCGATGGCTTTACGATCTCATCGGCTGGCAACACCATACGTGGCCTGGCGCTCTATGGCTTTCGGGGATTGAAATATGTGGGCGGCTACGGCGCGGGTATCGTGATCACCAGCGCGGCGGCCAGCGGGAATGTGGTCGAGTATTCGTATATCGGCACCAACTTGGCTGGCACGGGGAAGGGTAATTCCAGCCCCAACAACCAGTCGGGCGGTATCGTGATCATCCGTGGGGCGAGCAACAATATTATCCGCAATAATGTGATTGCGGGCAACAATTCCTACGGCATCTTTGTGTCCGCCGACACGTCTACTTCTAATAATGATGTGCGCGGCAATCTGATCCGCGACAACAAGATCGGCGTGGATGTCAGCGGCAATACCGCGCTTGCCAATGCCTCAGCGGGCGTCTATATCGGGGATACATCCTTTGATACGATCATTGGCCCTGGCAATATCATCAGCGGCAATGGGACGGACACCACTACCGATGTCGATGTTAATAACGGCTTTGGCGTGGTGGTCGATAAGAACAACGGCACTGGCAGCGGCGAGATCATTCGCGGCAACCGGATCGGCATCGGCGCCAATGGCTCCTCCATCCCCAACAAGGTCGGCGGCGTGAAGCTGACCCACTCGGTAGGGGTGACGATTGGCGGCACCAACGCGCCCGATAGCTCGAATGATGACCGCGGCAATATCATTGCGGGCAACAACTTGAGCAACGTGGTGGTGACAAACCAGGCGGCTGGTGCGATGGTTGCCACTAGCACCACGATCAAGAACAACTATATTGGCCTGAAGAGCGCGACGGCAGCGAGCGATACCTCGAACACGGGCATCCGCATCCAGCGCGCGGTCAGCGGCATCACGATCGATGGCAACACCATCAGCGCGCACGCGCTGAGCGCGATCGAGCTTGATGGCACGCTTGAGTCGGTGGTGCCCACCGGGGTCACGATCGCGAACAACAAGATCGGCACCAACGCCGCAGGCACCGCCGACGTGACCGGCAGCACCTCGCAGGGCATCTACGCCCACGATGGCGTGACCGGCATCACGATCGATAGCAACCTGATCTCTGGCAATGGCGGCGACGGCATTCGGCTGAATAATATCAGCGGCGCGGCGATCCGCAACAACACCATCGGCGGGCTGCTGGGCGGCAACTCCTCGGTGGGCAACGGGGCGGCGGGCATCGACCTGCTGGGCACTAGCAAGAACAACATCATCGGGCCGGGCAACACGATCGTGGCCCACACCAGCGCCAGCACGGGCGACGGCGTGGTGATCAGCTCGGGCACCAGCGCCAACACGGTGAAGGGCAACACCATCACCGGCAACACGCGCGGCATCCGCATCGACGGCAGCGCCAGCAACCTGATCGGCGCGCTGGGCACGGCGGGCAAGGCCAACGCCACCGACGGCAATATCATCCGCAACAACACCGTGGGCGTGCTGGTGAACGGCGCGGCGGCCACTGCGAACCGCGTCAACCGCACCACCACCAGCAACAACGTCTCCAGCGGCACCCACGCTGGCATTAGCCTGACCAGCGGCGGCAACGCCGGGGTCGCCACACCGAGCGTGGCCAGCGCGGCGCTGGCGGGCGGCACGCTGACCGTGACCGGCCTGAACACCAACGGCGCAAACTGCGGCAGCGGCTGTCTGATCGAGGTTTTTCACGCGGTCACGGCCGAGCCGAACGAGGGTAAGTTCTTCCTCAGCTCGTTTACCGCCAGCGGCGGCGGCAACTACACCATCTCGGGCGTGACAAGCTGCATGCCCAACCTGACCTTCACCACCACCGATCAGGCTGGCAACACCTCGCAGTTCTCCACACCGATCACGGCCACCGGCTGCACCCAGACCAGCGAGCCGAGCAATGGCGCGATGCCCGACCTGTTCAATGAGACCCCGCCGAGCACCACGGTCTCGACCAATATCGCCAACAGCGACATCGATGTATCGTTCACGGCGCAGCTGCAGAATGTTGGCGGCGCGGATGGCGCGTTCAACATGAGCGTGACGACCGATGCCGCGACCTACATCACCAACCTGACGGTCTCCCCCAACCCCTCGCCCTCGCTGACGGCTGGCGGCTCGGCCACCACCATCACGTTTGGCGCGCGGGTGAAGCAGGGCACGCCTGCGGGCACCTACCACCTGACGCTCACCGCCACCCAGCAGGGCGGCAGCGGCGCGGACAGCGTGGAGGTGGCGATTGTGGTGCCGCTGGCCCCGGCGCTGGCCCTGAGCGCCGCCAGCACCACCCCGCAGCCCGGCGGCCCGAACGACGAGGTCTGCTTTACCCACGTGCTGACCAACAACGGCAACGGCACCGACTCGTTCACCATCACGATCACGCCGCCTACCGGCTGGGCCTCGCGGGTGCAGAGCGGCTCGCCGGTGACGGTGCCTAAGGGCGCGACCTCGAATGTGGTGGTGTGCGTGACCGTGCCGAACGGCCAGGCTGGCGGAACCTACCCCTTCACTGTCACCGCCCAGTCGGTCACGAACCCCAAGCCCAGCGCGCAGCGCACCGACACCGTGCAGGTGCAGGATGCCGCCGTGCCGCAGATCAGCGCCGCCGCCGCGCAGAGCGCAGACCCCGGCGACGATGTGACCTTCAGCCACACGCTGAGCAATGTGGGCAATATCGACGACACCTTTACGCTGAGCGTGGCCCTGCCCACCGGCTGGACTATGGTCACGCCGCCCACCTCGCCTATCGGCCCGGTGACCAAGGGCGGCGGCTCGGTGAACTTTAGCTACACCGTGCACGTGCCCAGCGGCGCGCTGGCCAAGGCCTACCAGCTGGTGATCACCGCCGAGGCGGTGAACTATGGCACCGGCCCCAAGACCCAGACCGACACCGTGAATGTGAACCAGGTGGCCAGCCTGTCGCTGACCCCGGCGTCGCAGACCGCGCCCGACGAGTCGCCCAACACGGTCGTTACCTACACGCTCACGCTGAAGAACAATGGCAACTTCCGCGATACCATCACTTTGACCGCCGACGCATCGCAGGCGGCCAGCGGCTGGACCGTGGCGCTGATACCCGAGAGCGTTGCGCTGGACCCAGGCGCAAGCCAGACCATCCAGGTCGAGCTGCACATCCCGCCAGGCCAGGCCGCCTCGGTGAGCAATCTGACCACGGTGCGCGCCACCTCGTCCATCCCCAGCGAGCACCAGGAGGCCACCATCACCACCGGCATCAAGGCGGTGCCCGGCGTGCTGATCGAGCCGCATGCCCAGGTGAAGTCGGCCAGCGCTGGCAGCCTGATCACCTTCGACTTCACGGTGATGAACAGCGGCAGCGTGGACCAGACCATCAGCGCGGCGCTGGGCACCGTGACCAACCCGGTGGGGGCCACGGTGATCTTTACCGGCACCACCACGCCGCAGCTGCTGACGCCTGGGCAGACTATTGCGGTGAAGCTGACCGTGCAGGTGCCTGACGACGCGCCAGACAACACCGATATCGTCGCGCAGATCCTGGCCTCGTCGGACAACACCAACTCCACCGGCCAGGGCGCGAGCGACGAGGCCACCGCCACTGTGCGCATCGGCCCGCCCTACGCGGTGATCATCGACCCCGACCGTGCGGGCGCGGCGCTGCCGGGCGAGATCATCCAGTACACGCACTACGTCACCAACACAGGCCGCATGGAGGACTCGATCACGCTGCAGGCGCAGTCCAACCTGGGCTGGATCACGTCGGTGTCGCCTGCCAGTGTGCGCCTTGCCGCCTTCGCATCCACGGCGGTGACGGTGACGGTGCAGGTGCCGGGCACCGCCAACGCGGGTGCGATCGACACCACCTATATCACCGCACGCTCGGTGGGCGACCCGACCGCCTTCGACCGCGCCACGGCCACCACCACGGTGCTGCAGCAGGCCGGGGTGAACATCTCGCCGAACCGCACCGCGCGCACCCAGCCGGGCAAGCTCTACTTCCTGCACACGCTCTCGAATATTGGCAACGGCGTCGATACCTACACGATCACCACCACCCAGGATCTGGACTGGGCGGTGACGGTGAACTACACCGAGCCGCGCGGTGGCCTGCCGCGCGGCAGCAGCCAACTGGTGCAGATCGTGGTGACCGTGCCCGATGATGTGGGCGACCAGGTGCGCAACCGCATTGTGGTGCGAGCGACCTCGAAGTACGACCCCACGGTCTACTCCGAGGCGACCGATATTATCGTGCCGGATGCGATCGTCTCTGGGCTGACCTACAGTACCTATCTGCCGATGGTGCAAAAGTGATGAAAATCCTGATTTTACACGGGCCGAATCTGAACATGCTGGGTCGTCGCGAGCCTGCCATCTATGGCGTGACCACGCTGGCCCAGATCGACGAGGCGCTGCGCGAGCGCGCCGAGGCGGCGGGCGCGCAGCTGCTGTGCTTTCAGTCCAACCACGAGGGTGCGCTGATCGACTTTCTGCAGGCCGAGGGCTGGGATGCCGACGGGATCGTGATCAACCCCGGCGCGCTGACCCACTATGGCCTCTCGCTGCGCGATGCGCTGGCCAGCCTGGATGCCAAGATCGTGGAGGTGCATCTCTCCAACGTCTACAAGCGCGAGGAGTTTCGCCACCACTCGGTGGTCGCGCCGGTGGCCAGCGGCCAGATCGCCGGGCTGGGCTGGCGCGGCTATCTGCTGGCGCTCGACTGGCTGCTGGAGCAGTAGCGCCGCCAGGTGTGGCAAGGGCCGGGGAGGGTTGCTCCTCCTCGGCCCTTTTGCGTGCGCTGCGGTATAGTCGGCCCGTTGGCCGCCATAGGGTGGCAGGGTCGACCTGAGCCGGTGCTTCTATCGACGATGTGGGTTCCTCGTGGCTAGTGAGTGTGTGCCCTGCGCGGGCGGCGTCCGGGGGCCAGCACCCGGAACCCCCGCCAGGGGCATCGCCCCTCACATGGTGTCACTTTTGGAGTGGTTCTGCGTCGGCCCGACCGTCGGCAATGCTTGAAGTGTTGCCCGATCAGGTCGACCGGTTGCGGCTTCGATGAAGGTGATCCTTTTGTTTGGTGGGTGGATGCCCTGCGCGGGCGGCTCCGAGGGGCCAGCCCCTCGGAACCCCGCCAGAGGGCATCGCCCCCTTGGAACCCCCAATTTATAGCATTCCTATGCCGAAATCCGGCGGCTGATGTGCGTGCATATGGCCAGTTTGCACGAGTAGCACCTTCGCCGCATGGGCCGGGCGGATGCGATTCCCGATCTCGCGTGCCGTGCCTGGCTTGGCACGCTTGATGGTACGCTTTACTGCATCCCGATGCCCTGCCCACAAACGTGATACCTGCTGAGGGCATCGCCCTTGGAACCCCAATTTGAGGCGTTCCGATGCTGTTTTCCTGGCGGCTGGTGTTCGTGCATATGGCCAGTTTGCACGAGTAGCATCTTCGCCGCATGGGCCGGGTGAATGAGATTTTTGATCTTACGTACCGTGCATGCCCCGGCACCCCGGATCGCCCCGTCTGCCGCATCCGAAAGACCGGCACACAGAGGAACCGCCATCGTGGATGGCACACCAGCGCTGCTACGGCCATCTTTTGTCAGATACCCGCAGGCGCGCCTGCGCGGTGAACCCTCGGCCCTTTTGCGTGCGCTGCGGTATAATCGGCCCGTTGGCCGCCATAGGGCGGCAGAGCGAAAGGATGAACCAATGGCCTCATTTCAGCAGCAGATAGATGAGATCACCGCCGTGCACGCGGCCCTGGCCACGCTGGCCCCGACCGTGGATGCGATCGCCGCGCTGGTGCGCGACACCGTGCTGGGCGGCGGCGTGCTCTACACCGCAGGCAACGGCGGCAGCTCCACCGACGCCCAGCACCTGGCCGAGGAGCTGCTGGCGCGCTACCGCAGCAACCGCCGCGCCCTTCCGGCCATAGCGCTCACCGCCGACTCGTCGGTGCTCACATGTATCGGCAACGACTTTGGCTACGAGGCGCTGTTCTCGCGCCAGATCGAGGGCCTGGTGCGCCCCGGCGATGTGGTGCTGGTGTTCACCACCAGCGGCAACTCGCCCAACATGGTGGCCGCGCTGAAGGCCGCCCGCGAGAAGGGCGGCAAGACCGTGGCGCTGCTGGGCAAGACCGGCGGCGCATGCAAGGGCCTGGCCGACCTAGAGCTGATCGTGCCGAGCGACAACACCGCGCGTATCCAAGAGTGCCACCTGCAGGTGCTGCACTACATATGCGAGGTGGTGGAGGAGGCGCTGGTCTAGCGCCGCGCCCACTGGGCCAGATCGGCCTGGAGCCGCTGGGTGGCCAGGGCTAGCTCCTGCTCGCTGGTGTCGAACTCGGTGTTGGTGGCCAGCCGCCACAGCCAGTCGCGCAGCGCGCCCAGCTGGCGACCAAACAGCCGCGTGGCCAGCTGGTAGATCAGCCAGCCGCCGATGGCGCAGCCCAGCGCCTGCCAGATGTTCAGCTCGAAGGTGTTCAGCATGGCGATCAGCGTGGCCAGCATGCTCCAGATCTTCAGCCCCCACTCGATCGGCGTGCCCAGGTAGGGGATGGCGATCAGCGCGCCGAAGATCAGCGGCGCGCTGCCCACCCCCACCACCCGCAGCGTCATCACCAGCTGGCCCTGAACCCCGAAGACCACATGCGCCACCGCCCACAGCGTGGCCGCCCATAGCGCCTGGCCCAGCGAGAACACCACGGCGAAGAACCCTAGGCTGTAGATGAAGCGGCGCGGCGTCAGGCGGTTTACAAACAAGATCATGCTCTGGCCGATCATCATGGAGATGCCCGCCAGCAGCGCGATGGTGATGCCGACCTCGTTGGCCCATGGCGCGCTGACCGCCAGGCTGATCTGGTCGACCTGAAGCCCCAGCGTCGCCCCGAGCGCGGCCCACAGCGCGGCGAGGAATGATCCGATCTGCCCTAGCATATGGCCCCCTGCTCTTTCTCGCGCGTCGCCCCGGCCCGCACGATGATCCGGTCTACCAGCTCGCCGATCACATCGGCGCTATGGGCTGCGTGGGTCTGCCCGTCTGGCAGCGTCACCGTGGGGCTGAAGTAGTCGCCGTGGCCCATGTGGCGCATCGGCCCCACGCGGATGACCGTGCGCTTGCCCTGGGCCATAGCCTGATTCCACGCCGACCTGGGGAAGATCGGCCAGCAGCCGGGGTAGAGCCGCAGCCCCAGGTACTGGGTGTGGTCGCGCGAGCCGGAGAGGTGGTAGATGTGCTCGATATCCACCACGCTGGCGTCGCTGGTGAGCACCCCGCCCACCGAGATCACCCACACCGGCGCGCCGATCAGGCGGCGCAGCGCGGCACCGCCGCCCACGGCCACCTGCCCGCCGCCGCTCAGGCCCACCAGGATGATCGGTGCGCGCGTGCGCATCTGGTAGCCCTGGCGCAGCAGCTGCAGCACGATCGAGCGGGCGATGCCAAAGTTGAACACCGGCCCGTAGCGCGGGTCGGCGGAGACCGCCACCTGCAGCACATTGCGGATGCCGATGATCCGCCAAAGCTCGCGGGTGGCGGGGCGGCGCATGGCCTGCGTGACCCAGCGCCAGAACGCCGTGGTGGCGCGCTTCTCGGTAAGGCCCACGCCAGCAGGCGAGTAGGGGAACACATCGTCAATAATTGCGGCACCTGGCTGGCGCTGGGCCAGCAGGGTGAGGAAATTGCGCTCTTTTGGGGTCAGGCCGCCCGCGCCCGTGCTGCCCACGCCGCTGAGGTAGACGATGTAGCAGCTTGGCTCGGGGCCGGGCCTCGGCTGGGTGGGCGGCGGCAGCCCCATCGGCTTGGGCCAGCGCTTGCTCCAGCCTGCCCACCAGCCCAGCGACTCGAAGGGGGCGATCACAGCGGCCACCAGCCCGAGCAGCAGCGCGATGGCGATCAGATAGGCGATGATGGTGAAGATCCAGCTCAATGCGGGTGTCCTTTGTATGTGTTGGTTGTGCGCCCCGCATGATACTTGCATGCGTAGAATTGTGGAAATATCTATCGCAAAGATCGCGCCAGCGTGCGCGGCGGCGCAGGGCAAAAAAGAGGGCGGCGCGGGTCGCCCCACGCCGCCTCGCCTCGCGCTAGCGCTACTCGCCCGGCTGGATGTCGCGCAGCATCACGTAGTGCGGCCCGGCCTCGGGCAGCGGGAACTCCTCGCCCTGGGCCACAAAGCCCAGCGACTGGTAGAAGGGCATAGCGCCGACCCGGGCGTTGCACCAGATCTGCTCGCCGCCCCTGCTGGCCACATGGCGGATGCCCGCCCGCACCAGGGCCGCGCCGTAGCCCATGCGCCGCACCTCGGGCAGGGTGGCCATGCCGCGCAGCTGCCAGGTGCCCGCGCCGCCGTGCAGCGGGCAGGGCGCGGGCGAGAGCGACACGATGCCCACCAGCGTGCCCTGGTGGAATGCGCCAAAGTGCACGCCCTCGGGGTCGCTGTCGCAGGGGTAGACCAGCTCCTCGGCCCTGCGCAGCGGGCGCAGCACCTGCTGGCGCAGCGGGCGGGCCTCGGCGGGGGAGATCGGGCGGATGTCGTGGGTCATGGTGTATCCCTTCGCAAAAAACAAGCCCCGCAGGTGCGTGTGCATCCGTGCGGGGCGAGGCGTGCCGTGTGGCGTGCTAGCGCACCGTCATCGGCATGACGATGTGCACGTAGCCCTCCTGGCCGACCGGCTTGAACACGCCGGGGCTCTGCGGGGTCTGGGTCTCCAGCGCGATCTGGGGTGTCTTGATCGTGTTGAGCGCGTCGGCCAGGAACTTCACGTTCAGCGCGATCTGGCCGCCCTCGCCGCTCATGATGCCGTCGAGCGCGCTCTGGTTGTCGCCAACCTCGGCGGCGTTGGCGCTGATGGTCAGCTTGCCAGGGCCGTCGCTGCCCGCGTCCATGGTCAGCTTCACGATATTGGCCGACGAGGTGGCGAAGTAGGAGGCCAGCTTCACCGCCTTGGCCAGATCCTGGGTTTCCAGCACGGTGCGGGTGGCGTGGTTGGCCGGGATGATCCGCTCGAAGTCAGGGAACTTGCCCTCGATCAGGCGCGAGACCAGGTCGGTGGACTCGGTGTGGAAGAGGATCTGGCCGCCGGTGGGCGTCACCGTCACATCGACCGTGCCCTCGACATCGCCGATGATCCGGGCCAGCTCGCTGAGCGCGCGGGCGGGGATGATCACATCCATCGGCTCGCGCACCGGCTCGGCTAGCTGCAGGGTCTTCACGGCCAGGCGGAAGCCGTCGGCGGCGGCGAAGATCGCCACGTTGCCCTTCAGGCGCAGCAGCACGCCGGTGAGCACCGGGCGGGTGTCGTCGGTGGCGGCGGCCACGGCCACCTGCTCGATGGCCTCGCGCAGGGCGGCTGGCTCGAAGCTGACGGTGGGCTGGCGGTCGGCGATCGTGGGGATGACGGGGAACTCGTCGGCCTCGATGCCCTTGATATTGCCCTCGAAGCGGGCGCAGCGCACGTTCAGGGCCTGGGTGCGGGCATCCAGGCTGATGCTGATCTTGTCGTTGGGCAGGCCGCCCACCACATCCGAGAGCAGCTTGGCGGGCACGGTGACCGCGCCCTCGTCCTCCACCTTCGCGCCGATCCAGCAGGTGATGCCGATCTCAAGGTTCGTGGCCGCGAGCTTGAGCCTGCCCTCGTCGGTGGCGAGCAGAATATTGGAAAGCACCGGCAGCGTGCTCTTACCGGCTACCGCGTGGCCGACAATCGCCAGCCCGCGCTTGAGGTTTTCTTGGAGGCACGAGAGCTTCATGCGACGTCCCTTCTCACTGCGAAGCATTGTCTGAACATACCACCATGGTCTATGGGGGCGATCGATTATAGCATGTTCGCGGTCGCGCTGCAACGCTTCAGAATGAGCTGTAACGAGCATTTGTCATTTTCTGGGGCTAGGGCCGGATGCGCCGCAGCATGGCCGAGAGCCGGTCGTAGTCGTCCTTCAGCAGCGAGGCTAGCTCGCGCCCGGCGCGCACTAGGTAGGGCCGGTCGCCCCCGCTGCGCACGCGGGCGCGGGCGGCGGCGCGGATGCTGGCGGCCAGCAGCTCGTCGCTGGGCACCTGGTAGGCGAACAGCACCGTGCGGAAGAAGTCGAGCTGCTCGGTGAACTCGGCCAGCTCGGATTCATCGCACGGGTAGACCGAGTAGTGCACCGGCGGGGGCTGGGGCGGCAGGTACTGGAAGCGGTGGCCGTACTCGACGAAGCCGATGGTGATGGCCGAGAACTCGGTCTGCAGCACCTCCTCTAGGTCGGGGTGCTCGCGGTAGATCTCGGCGTCGTAGATCGTGCGGCCCGTGTAGCTGCGCCCGCGCACGCTGGCCCGCCCGCCCGGCTCCTTGCTGCCGGTGCGGATCTCGTACACCAAGCCGTAGACGGCGGCGTCGCGCTCGCGGGCCTGGGCGCGCACCAGCGACCCGAAGGGCGGGGCCTCGAGCAGCGCGTATGCGCCAGCGGTGAAGCTGGTGGTAGAAGACTCGATGATCTCGCCGATGCGCTCAGGGGTCATAGCTTCCTATCATCTCGCGTTAAACTGCGGCTCGGATTCAGCCTGTGCGCTAACTATACTGTTAGCGCATGTTCGCGTCAACCGTTTTGCACTATACTAGAGCCAGCCGACATCGCAGCCTCGCTGGGCCAGCGCGGGGCGCGGCGGCAGGTATACTATAGGGTGTCCTACGGCCGCCAGCGCGCGGCACGCCGACCGTCGACAAAGCGTACTATACTGGCATCAGGCGGGCCTTCAGCGGCCCAGCGCTTTGCCACCGAGAGGAGCGTCCTATGCCCACCATCCAGCAGGCGATCGATGCTATTGTCGAGTCGTTCGAGGTTGAACCGCCTGAGCACACCTGCGATACGGTCAAGATAGGCGACCCGCGTCAGCCGCTGCGCGGCATTGTGACCACCTTCCTGGCCTCGCGCAAGGTGATCCAGCAGGCCGCCGACCTGGGCGCGAACCTGATCATCACTCACGAGCCGACCTTCTACAACCATATGGACAAGACCGACTGGCTGGCCAGCGACCCGGTCTACACGGCCAAGCGCGACCTGCTGCGCCGTACCCAGGCCGTGGTCTGGCGCTGCCACGACCAGTGGCACGCTCGCGAGCCAGATGGCATTATCACCGGCGTGCTGCGCGAGCTGGGCTGGCACACCTACGCCCACCCCGAGCGCCCCTACCGCTGCGCCATCCCGCCCACCACGCTGGGCGCGCTGGCCGCCCACCTGAAAGAGCGTCTGGGCGCGCCCATGCTGCGCGTGATCGGATCGGACGCGCAGGTGTGCCAGAACGTGGGCCTGCTGGTGGGCGCGGCGGGCGGCGAGTGGCAGATCCGCGCCATGCACGTCGAGAACCTGGACACCCTGGTGGCGGGCGAGATCAACGAGTGGGAGATCAGCGAGTACATCCGCGACGCCCGCGACATGGGCCTGACCAAGGCGCTGGTGATCGTGGGCCACTTCAACAGCGAGGATGCGGGCATGCGCTACCTGGCCGAGCACGTGCGCACCGTGCTGCCGGGCGTGCCGGTCACGCACATCCCCACGGGCGACCCGTTCCGCTTCATCTAGGTGCTGGCCAGCACGCGGTTGGCCGCCACGATCACCTGCGTGGTTACCTCGTCGGGGTCGGGCGCCTCGCCATCGACCCAGAAGCGCACCTCGGCGCTCACCTTCTGGTCGGCCACAGCGGTGCACACTACGCTGGGCGACGGGCTCTGTTCCACCCCTGGGATGCGGCGCACCTCTTCCAGCAGCTGGGCGCGCAGCTGGTTGAGGTTGTCGGCGAAGGGCAGCTGGATGGGCACCGCCAGCCGCCGCTTGGGGTAGCGGCTCAGGTTGTAGACGGTGGCCAGGTAGACATCGGCGTTGGGGATGAGCACATCGTCGCCGCCCGCCGTGCGCAGCCGCGTGGTGCGCAGCTCTAGCTCGGTCACCGTGCCCTCGTGCGCGCCCACCTTGATGCTATCGCCGATCTCGAAGGGGCGGCTGAGCAGCAGCAGCACGCCCGATACGAACTGCTTGATGATGTCCTGTAGCGCGAAGCCCACCATCAGGCCCACCACGCCCAGGCTGGCGATCGCGCTGAACACCACCTGCCCCAGCCCCAGCACATTGAGCACCGCCATCACGCCCAGCAGCACGCAGCCAAAGTTGATGGTGCTGGCGATCATGCTCACCGCGCTGCTGCGCATCCCGCGCACCTTGCCCAGCCCCCGGAAGGCCAGCCCGCTGGCCCAGCGCGCCATGAACAGCGCCACCAGCATCAGCACGATGGCGATTGCGGCGCGGGGGATGAAGGCCAGTGCGCTGTCGAGGAACGGGTCGAACTGGCGGATCAGATCCTGTATCATCATCATAGGGTGAAGCTCTCGCTATGCTTTTGCTCGCCCGTATGATAGCATAGTGCTCTGCGTGAAATCTCTTCGTGCCGTGCGCGCTGGCGGCGCTGCCATCGCCCACCATCAGCGGCTCGGGCGCGCCATGGCGTGCCGTCGAGCGGGAGCGTGTGCCCCATGAACCGTGTGTACTTTGTTCGCCACGGCGAGAACCCGGCGAACCTCAACAAGCAGCTTTCGCACCGCCTGATCGACTACTCGCTCACGCCCAAGGGCGTGCTGCAGGCCCAGCAGACGGCGGCCTACTTTGCCGATAAGGGTATCGACGCGATCTACACCTCGCCGCTCAAGCGCGCCCGCGAGACCGCCGAGATCATCGGCGCGGCGGTGGGGCTGCCGGCGGTGGAGATCGAGGAGTTTCGCGAGATCAACGTGGGCGATCTGGAGGCAGAGCAGCCGCTCCAGGAGCACTGGGACACCTACTTCCGCATTGTGCGCGACTGGGTGGAGCGCCGCCCCACCAGCGCCTTCCCCGGCGGCGAGAACCACCACCAGCTGGTGGCGCGCGTGCGGCGCGGCCTAGCGCAGGCCCTAGCTGGCCGCGATGGCCAGAATGTGGTGGTGGTGGCCCACGGCGGGCTGTTCTTCTCATCGATCGGCGACCTCGCGCCCGATGCCGACCTGGCCGCGATCTTCCGAGCAGGCAACCAGAACTGCTCGGTGAGCGAGCTGCTGTTCGAGCAGGGCGAGCGCGGGCTGCGCGCCACCCTGGTGGCCTGGGCCTCGTGCGGGCACCTCAGCGGCGAGGCCGCCGAGTTCGTGCTGCCCATGCCCGACAGCCACGCCCGCACCGCGCGCGGCGAGTCTTAGGCTGGTGCCGCGCCGGTAGGCAGTGTGGCGTATGGTTGTTTGAGCTATTTTTGTACACGAGAGGAGCCATGTCGCCTTCTATGCCCCAGCACTACGACGTTGTGATTTTTGACCGCGACGGCACGCTGCTTGAGATCAACGCGGCCCGCTCGGCCCTGCTGAGCCAGCGCATCCAGTCGGTCTCCCCCACCCTCACCGATGCGGTGATGATGGATGCCTGGGCTGCACACAACACCTCCTGGCCCGCCAGCGATGCCGAGGAGCTGGCGTTCTGGGCCACCTTCTGGGCCGATCTCGCGCCCGCCCACGGGCTGGGCGAGCAGCAGCGCCAGCGCCTGATTGAGGTGGTGCTCGACTACCCCAGCATGTTTGTGGTCTACCCCGACACCCTGCCCACGGTGGAGACGCTGGCGGCGCGCGGGGTGCGCATGGTGCTCTTCACCAACTTCGACCTGCCCAGCGTCGACCGCACCCTGGCGCAGGCGGGCATCAGCCCCACGCGCTTCGATCTGCGCATCTCGCCGCTGCATATGGGCGGGCTGAAGAAGCCGAGCGTGGCGGCCTACCACACGGTGGCGCAGCGCCTGGGCGTGGCCCCCGAGCGCTGCCTAATGGTGGATGATACGGCCGAGAACTGCTTCGGGGCGCTGGAGGCGGGCATGGGCGCGCTGTATATCGACCGCGCAGGTGCTGGCGAGGTGGCCGGGCTGACGCGGATCACTACGCTAGAGGCGGTGATCGCATATACTGAAGGTTAGGCTGATAGCGCCGCTATTCTTCGTGTGACAAGAAGACGTCCCACCACAAAAGGTGGGACGTCTTCTTTTTTGCACCAAACGATGCCGCTAGCCGATCTGCTCGGCCTGCTCGGCCAGGAAGGCCGCCACCCAGGCCAGCGGCGCGTTCCAGTTGATCGCCACCTCGTTGGTGGAGTACGAGGCGATGTGGTCGTCAAAGCAGCGCTGCCCCGGCGTGCCAGCGGCGATCACCGCCTGGATGTGAGGGTCGTGCCGCTGCGAGTCCGGCCCGCCGGAGAGCGCCCCGGGCGGCGGCGGCGGGAAGCTCGGGTCGATCTGGTCGGCCCAGTAGCGATGGTGGGGGTGGCGCAGCGGCCTGGTGCCATAGCCCGAGACATAGGATTGGCCCAGCGGGTTGCGGCCCAGCAGGTAGTCCATGCCTTCCAGCACCGCGTCGCGGTAGGCGGCCTTCTTGGTGAGGTCGTAGGCCAGCGCCAGCACCAGCTGGTTGTTCAGCGCGAAGGATGTAGACCCCCAAGGGTAGCCCTCCTCGCCGGGCGCGAACACCAGCGCGTAGCCCTGCCGACGCTGGTCGGCCAGGTACACATCCGCCGCCGCCACCACCGCCGCGCGGGCGGCGTGGATGTGGCGGTCGTCGAGGCTGTTTGGCACGGTGGCCAGCGCGATCGTGCCGAGCGCCTGGGTCTGGCCCCAGGTGGCGGTGGGCGCGGCGTGCTTGCCGAAGGCGCTGGGCAGCGCGGCGAAGTGCGGCGAGGCCAGCAGGAACTCGCGGTAGCGCTGCTGGCCAGTGGTGATGAACAGCTCGCACGCGGCCCAGTAGAACTCGTCATCTACCGTCGGGTCGCCGTAGGCACCGCCGCCCACGCCATCGGTGTGGGGCGCGATGCGGTCGGGGTTGGCGCGGGCGGCATCCCAGGCGCGGGCGGCTGCGGCCAGGCAGCGCTGGGCAAAGGCCGGGTCGATCTCGCGCCAGATGCGGGCGGCCTGCGCGGCGGCTGCGGCCAGGTTCAGCGTGGCCGCCGTGCTGGGCGGGCGCAGGATGCGCGGCTGCTGGTCGGCGTGGGGCGCGGTGGGCAGCGGCGTCCACTGGTCGTTATGCATCTTGTGGTGGGCCATGCCCGCCAGCGGCTGGCCCTCGGGCACCTGCATCTTCAGCAGGAACTCTATCTCCCAGCGGGTCTCGTCGAGGATGTCGGGGATGCCGTTGGCGTTCTCGGGGATGCTGAGCGAGCCGTCGGGCAGGGCGTCGCCCGCGCCCAGGTGCAGGCTGCGCTCGTAGATGTGCTGGAGCGTCCAGGTGGCGATGCCGCCGTTCACCACATACTTGCCCTGGTCGCCCGCGTCGTACCAGCCGCCCGCCACATCCAGCGCGTAGTCGCCGGTGCCGGGGGCGCAGGGCACGTGGGCATCCTGCGGGTGGCCCTCGGGGCGCACCCAGCGCTCGTGCCCGGCGTAGGGCATGGCGATGGCGATGCCGCAGCGGTTGTGGTAGAAGAAGCCCATGGCGTCGCGGGTGAGCCGCTGGTAGATGTCGGCGGCGATGCTGAAGGGGGCGCTGTCCGCACCCGCCACGCGCAGGCTATAGCTGCCGCCGGGGGTGGCGTAGGCCGAGAAATCGACGATGTGGATGTGGTCGCCCGAGTCGGCGTCGGGGCCAAAGACGGTGGTGGTGCCGCTGGCCACCACCGCGCCGCTCTGGCGCAGCTCCCAGGCCAGGGGGGCGGTGGCTGGCGTGGCCACGCTCGCCCGCTTCATGCCGTGGGGAAGGTAGCCGAGCTGGTTGACGTGAACCAGCGGCTGGGAAGATTCGTGCATGGGTGTCGCCTATGACCTTTCTCTCTGTGCGCCGCTCAGCCTAGAGCGGCGCGTACCCGGCGGGCAGCTGCTCGCCCTGATACGATCGGATGTACTGCACCGCGCCAGGGCCGAAGGCGTTTTCGAGCGCCGCCTCGGCGGAGGATGTGTGGGGCAGCGCGGCGGCCAGCTGGGCCAGCGTGCTGCCGCTGGCCGCCGCCAGCGCCCGCGTGGTGGCGGCGTACTGGTCGCGGTCGAGTGTGATCATCGCGCTGCTCACCTGCCCGACCCCGAAGGTCTGGCGGGCGGCCTCGGCGGCGGCCCCCAGGCGGATGGCGTCCTGGCTGCGGCCCTGGCCCAGTGCCACCGCCGCAAGGCCCATCAGACGCATGGGGATGCCGCAGGCGTCGTTCGACTCGTAGGCGATGGCCAGGCTGCGCATGTAGCACGCCTGCGCGCGATCCAGGTGGCCCAGCCGCAGCAGCGCGATGCCCAGCATGTGCAGCGCGATGCCCACGCCCCACTCGTTCTGCTCGGCCTGGAACTGGGCCAGGTCGGTCTCCAGCTGGACGATCGCCGTGCTGGTGCTGCTGGCGATATCCACCGCGTCGCGGATGCAGATGCCCACGGCCAGCATGCGCGGCTGGCGCAGCTCGCTGGCCAGCGCCACATAGGCGTTGAGCCACTGGCGTGCCATGCCGCTGTCGCCCCGCATCAGCAGCGCGTTGCTCATGCCCAGGATGGCCTTGGCCGCGCCGCTCTGGTCGCCCACCAGCCGGAACATCGCCAGGCTCTCCTGGTAGTAGCTGCGGGCCTGCTCGGGGCTGTCCTGCAGCTCGGCTATCTGGCCGCGCAGCGCGATGGCCATGCCCAGGCTCTGCTTGTTACCCAGCGCGCGCAGCATGGCCTGGCCCTGCTCGATCAGGTCGAGCGCGTAGGCCAGCTTGTCCTGGGCCAGCGCCACATCGGCCAGCGAGAGCAGGGTCTGCCCGGCGCTGTGGCGGTCATCCAGGGCGCGGAAGATCGTGATCGCCTCGTGGTAGCGCTCCTCGGCCTCGGCGTAATCGTAGCGCAGGTAGGCGATGCGCGCCAGGTTGCTGATCGCGTGGGCGATGCCGCGCCGCGCCCCCAGCTCCTGAAACAGCGCCAGGCTCTCGGCGTAGAGCCGGGCCGACTCGGCGTAGTTGTAGCGCAGCGCCGCCAGGTGCCCCAGGTTGGTGAGCGCCCACGAGCAGAGCATGCGGTCGCCCAGGCGGCGCGAGATCGCCAGGCTCTCGGAGCAGAGCGAGACGGCGCGCTCGTAGTCATACTGGTCCACCGCCACGGTGCCCAGGTTGTTCAGGGCGTGGGCCGCGCCGCGCTGGTCGCCCAGCTGCTGAAACAGCGAGATGCTCTCCTCCAGCAGCTCCTGGGCCTGCACCAGCTCGTGCTGGCAGCGGGCCAGGAAGCCAGCGCCGTTCAGTGCCTTGGCGCGGGCGATGCTGGGCTGGGGGGCCTCGGCCAGGGCGGCGGCGAAGCGCGCGCGGCCCTCGCTCACATGGTTGTGGGTCTGCCAGAAGATCCAGATCGACCCGGCGATCATCAGGCCGTGCTGGGGGTCGCCGCCGGGCGTGCGGCTCCACTCCATGGCCGCGCGCAGGTTGCCGTGGTCGGTCTCCAGCCTATTCAGCCACAGCAGCTGGTCGGCCCCCTGCAGCTGCGGCTCGGCGGCGCTGGCGAAGGCGGTGAAGAAGGCGCTGTGGCGCTGGCGGGCGGCGGCGTACTGGCCGCTGTCGTGCAGCTGCTCCAGCGCGTACTCGCGGATCGTCTCCAGCATGGTGAATCGGCTCTCGCCGGTGGCGTCCTCGTGGCTCTGGATGAGGCTCTGGTTCAGCAGCGACTCGATGCTGTCGAGCAGCGGGCGGGCGGGCGCGTCGGGCTGGGGCGCGCACACCGCCTCGGCGGCCTCCAGCGACCAGCCGCCCACAAAGCAGGCCAGCTTGCGGAACACCGCCTGGTCATCCGGCTCCAGCAGCTGGTAGCTCCAGTCGATCGTGCCGCGCAGGGTCTGCTGGCGGGTCGGCAGGTCGTGCGCGCCGCCGGTGAGCACGGTGAGCCGCCGCTCCAGGCGGGCCAACAGGGCCGGGGGCGAGAACACGCGCACGCGCGCGGCGGCTAGCTCGATCGCCAGCGGGATGCCCTCAAGGCCGATGCAGATGTCGGCGATGGCCTGGGCGTTGGCCTTGGTGAGCTTGAAGGTGGGGCTGGCCGCGCGCGCGCGCTCCAAGAACAGCGCCACCGAGGGGTACTCGGCCAGCGCGGTCAGGCGCTCGGCGGCGGCGTGCTCGGCGGGCTGGCTGGCCGGGGTGTCCAGCGGGGGCACCAGCAGCACGTGCTCGCCGGAGAGGTGCAGCACGGCGCGGCTGGTGATGATCACCATCACCTTGGGCGCGGCGGTCAGCAGGTCGGCGATCTGGGCGGCGCTGGCTAGCACGTGCTCGAAGTTGTCTAGCAGCAGCAGCAGCTGCTTGTCGTGCAGAAAATCGACCAGCTGCTGCTGGATGGGCGGCGACCAGCGCTCGGGCAGCCCCAAGGTCTGCGCGATCGTCGAGAGCACCAGGTCGTGGTCGCTGATCGAGGTGAGCGACACGAAGAACACGCCATCGGGGAAGGCCGGCTGCAGCTCGTGGGCCAGCTGCAGGCCCAGCCGCGTCTTGCCGATGCCGGGCGTGCCGGTGAGCGTCAGCAGGCGCGCGTCGGAGCGCAGCACCTCGTGGGCGCGGGCCAGTTCGGCGGCGCGGCCCACCAGCGAGGTGGTGGGCGCGGGCAGGTTGCTGCGGCGGATCTGTACCTCGCCGCGGGCGTGGGCGATGAAGGCCGCCCGCTCGGCCTCGGGCACCTGCAGCTGGTCGGCCAGGCGCTCGGCCACCAGCCGCGAGGGCCGCAGCTCGCCCGACTCGATCTTGCGGATCGTCACCACCGCGCAGCCGACGCGTCGCGCAAGATCATCCTGCGTGAACTCCAGCGTCTTGCGGCGCTGCTTAAGTCGTTGGCCGAAAGAATCATCGTGAAGCATCGGTGCCTCCTGCGCTGTATGGTAACGCGCGTCGCGGGCGGGTATGGCAAGCGCCAGCGATCACCAGATCGCTGGGCATCGCGCAAAATCTGCGACAGCGCCGTGAACTGTAGTTTACCACGGGATGCCCGCCCCCCGGTAAAAAGAGCACTACCAGTGATATATCACTTTGCTATCGCTGATTGTATCATTTCTGTTCTTCCCTAAAAAAAGCGGGCATGCTGTAATAAGCCTACACCCTTGTACGATTCTCTCATGCCGATAGCGCGAAGTTGGGCTATTGAAAAGCTATGCCTACCATCGAACAAATTGCAGCGCTCGCAAAGGTTTCGCGGTCGACGGTCTCACGTGTGCTGAACAACCACCCCAGCGTGCGACCCGTGGTCCGCGATCGCGTGCTGCAGGTGATGCGCACCTACAAGTATGTGCCGCACGCCGCCGCCCAGCGGCTCGCTGGTAGCTCCAGCCACGCCATCGGCCTGATCATCCCGCGCGAGGCGGCGTTCCTGTTTCAGGACCCGTTCTTCTCGCAGCTGCTGCACGGCATCGCCGAGCGCTGCGCCGACCGCGGCTACTTCCTGACCCTCTCGATCGCCGGGCGCTACGGCGAGGCCAGCACCTCGTACGATGCGGTGCTGCGCGGCAAGCGCTTCGACGGCGTGATCATGCTCTCCAGCGACATGTCCGACGCGGTGCTGCCCGAGCTGATCCGCTACCACATGCCCATGGTGCTGATCGGGCGGCACGCCTACGCCCACCACCTCAACTGGGTGGATGCCGAGAACCGCCGCGGCGCGTACGAGGCGGTCTCCCACCTGGTGGGGCTTGGCCACCGCCGCATCGGCCTGATCAGCGGCCCCAGCCACATGATCGTGAACATGGATCGCCGCGATGGCTACCGCCAGGCCCTGATGGCGGGCGGCCTGGCGATCGACCCCCAGCTGGTGGTCGAGGGCGATTTCTCGCAGGGCGCGGGCTTCGAGCTGAGCCACCGGCTGCTGGACATGCCCCAGCCGCCCACCGCCATCTTTGCCACCAGCGATGCCCTGGCCCTGGGGGCCATCCGCGCCATCCACGCGCGCGGCCTGCGCATCCCGCACGACATCGCCCTGGTCGGCTTCGACGACCTGCCGATCGCCGAGTTCTCGGACCCGCCGCTCACCACGGTGCGGCAGCCGATCGGCGAGATGAGCATGGCCGCCGCCGATCTGCTTATCGAGCAGCTTCATCGTTCCTCGGTCGAGGCCCGGCAGATCTGCCTGCCCACCGAGCTGGTCATACGCGAGTCAAGCGGTACCGTTCGTGAGCGGAGTGTTCCAGAAGGGAGGTAGCCTGGTTTTCCCGCTCGCTACGTACGAATATGCAGAGATGCATTAGTTTCGTTGTTGATGCCGAACGTTGTGTTCTGAGGAGTGAAAGATTCCTATGTTGAAGCGAACAATGCCGTTTATCACCGGCCTGAGCGCGGTGAGCATGATGCTGGGCGCGTGTGGCGCACCTGCTGCCCAGGCCCCGGCCACCCAGGCCCCCGCCGCCGCCGCCACCGAGGCTCCTGCCGCAGTTGCCACCGAGGCTCCTGCTGCCGCCGCTACCGAGGCCCCCGCCGCCGCCGCCACCGAGGCCCCCGTCGCCGAGGCGACTGCCGAGCCGACGCCCGCGCCGACCACCGGCAAATCCAGCAACTACGACAGCGCGGCTCAGAAGATCACCATGTGGTTTATGCCCAACGGCGCGCAGCCGCTGGCGTTCATGCAGGCTGAGGTCGAGGCCTTTGTGAAGGCCAACCCCGACATCGGCGTGGACTACCAGCTGGTTGACTGGGGCACCGGCTTCACCCAGATCCAGACTGCCCTGCAGGGCGGCTCGGATGCCTGTGTGACCCAGCTCGGCACCACCTGGGTGCCCGGCTTCAGCGCCACGGGCGGCCTGCGCACCTTCACCGACGATGAGGTCAAGGCTGTCGGCGGTGCCGAGGCCTTCGTGCCCGCATCGTGGGAGCTGACCGGCATCAAGGGCGACCCGGCGATCTACGCCGTGCCGTGGTTCACCGACGTGCGCGCGATCGCCTACCGCGCCGACGTGCTGAAGAAGGCTGGCCTGGACCCGAAGGACGCCTTCAAGGATCTGGCCTCGTTCGAGAAGACCCTGCAGACGATCAAGGATGCCAACCTGGGCATCGACCCCTTCGTGCACCCGGGCCGCAACGACTGGAACGTGTGGCAGAACACCTCGCAGTTCATCTGGAACTACGGCGGCGACATCCTGTCGACCGACAACACCCAGGCGATCTTCAACTCCGACAAGGCGGTTGAGGGCGCGACCTTCTTCGGCGACCTGTACGGCAAGGGCCTGACCGCCCCCGACACCCTGGAGCTCAACTCGTCGCAGGCTGAGTCTCGCTTTGGCGACGGCAAGGCCGCGATGATCATCGCCTCGTCGTACCTGGTCAGCCAGGCCCGCGCCCCCAAGGACAACGGCGGCTGGTCGAACGACGATGCCCGCGCCAACCTGGCCTTCGCCGAGTTCCCGGCTGGCCCGGGCGGCCAGTACACCTTCGTCGGCGGCAGCCAGCTGGGCATCTTCAAGGATTGCCCGAACCCCGATGCCGCAGTGAAGTTCGTGCAGTACCTGACCGGCGGCGAGTCGCAGGCGCGCTACAACGCCAGCACCGGCATGCTTCCGGCCCTCAAGGCCGCCCAGGCCGACAAGGCGTTCAGCGACCCGCTGTTCGACGCCTTCAAGGCTGGCGCGAACAAGGGCAAGGCTGCTCCGGCGGTGGTCGAGTGGGGCGGCATCGAGAATGCCTACCAGTCGGCGCTGCAGAGCGTGTGGGAGGATGTGGCCGCGTCGCCTGGCAAGCCCGTCACCACCGAGCAGGTGAAGGCTCGCCTGGATGAGGCTGCCCAGACCGTCGACAGCCTGCTTGGCAAGTAGCCTGGCATCCGCCAGTGCGAAGCAGTACGGGAGCATGCAGGCCAACACCTGCATGCCCCCGTTCCCTTGCGTTGGGGCCGCAGTGCCCGCGCGGGTTTTGAGAGATAGCCCATCCCGTTGTTGAAAATCGCAAAGAGCTGTGCTTTTTTCGCCTTTTTGCCTGTGGGCCTTTGTGCCCCTGCCGCCATTTTTGAAGATACCGGACCCGACCCGCGCAGCGCCCCGCCCTGCGCACGCTAGGAGCACCCTATGGCGATCCAACTGAAGCTGAGACACCCCTCGGGCCTGAGCCTGGGGCAGCGCATTCGGCAGAACCGCATTGCCTACCTCTTCATCGCGCCCTCGCTGCTGATGATGATCCTCATCCACCTCATCCCCACCGCGCAGGCGCTGTATATGTCGTTCCTGGACCTGCGCCAGAGCACGCTGCGGCTCTACCTGGGCGCGCCGTTTGTCGGCCTGGAGCACTACCAGGACATCCTGGTCGGCCTGTTCACCGGCGGCGGCAGCTCGAATATCAAGGGCCTGAGCCAGGCGCTGCGCAACGCGCTGTGGTTCACCCTGTGGCTGAATGTGGGCACCCTGGGCCTGGGCATGGTGTTCGCACTGCTGCTCAACCGCAAGTTCATCGGGCGCGGCATCGCCCGCACGCTGGTGCTGCTGCCCTGGGTGGTGCCCACCTTCGTGGTCGGCCTGATCTGGCGCTACATCTGGCTGCAGCAGGGCGGCCTGGCCAACCGCATCCTGGTCGACTGGCTGCATGTGGTCGACCAGCCCATCCAGTGGCTGCTGAATGAGAACACCCGCTGGGCGCTGCTCATCCCGGCGATCTGGCGCGGCGTGCCCTACACCGCCCTGATGCTGCTGGCTGGCCTGCAGACCATCCCCGGCGATCTCTACGAGGCCTCGCATGTGGATGGCGCGACCAGGCTCCAGCAGTTTTGGTACATCACCATCCCCATGCTCAAGCCGATCATCGCGCTGCAGGTGATGTTTGGCGTGGTCTTCACGCTGTTCGGCTTCGGCCCCTACAACATCGCCACATCGATGTTCGGCAGCACCAACCACGGCTCCTACGCCGAGCTGCTCATCCCCGCGATCGCGCGGCAGACTTTCTCCAGCCAGCTGTACGGCTACGGCGCGGCGGCCTCGGTGCTGGCCATGTTCCTGGCGATGATCTTTGTGGCGCTCTGGTACCGCGTGTTCCGCGGCGCGCTGACCGCGCAGTAGTGCGGGGAGGAAATACATGAAATTCTCACAGGCTGTCCCCGCGCCACAGGTGCGCACCCGCCCCTACGTGAATGTGCGCCGCATCATCCGCGAGCGCCTGCTCGACGCGCTGCTGATCGTGCTGGTGTTCTTTATGGTCGCGCCCATCCTGTTCCTGATCATCAGCTCGTTCAAGACCACCAGCGAGTTCACCAGCACCACCGCTGGCCTGTTCCCCGAGGTATGGCAGTTCAAGAACTACCCCGATATGTGGCAGCGCGCCAACTTCGGCCAGTACTTTTGGAACAGCATGCTGATCTGCACGGTGACGACCGTGGTGGCCACCATGTTCTCGGCGCTCACCGGCTACGCGCTCTCGCGCTTCCGCTTCCCCGGCTCCGACCTCTACGGCCTGAGCGCGCTGGGCACCCAGCTGATCCCGGGCACGCTGTTCTTCATCCCGCTCTACCTCACCTTCGTGTGGATCCGCAACGTCACCGGCATCAGGCTGATCGGCAGCAACCTGGGCGGCATCCTGCTGTACATCGGCTTCTACATCCCGGTGTCGCTGTGGACGCTGCGGGCCTTCTTCGCCACCATCCCGGTGGATCTGGAGGAGCAGGCCCAGGTGGATGGCGCGACCCGCTTCCGCGCCTTCTGGCAGATCATCCTGCCGCTGGCCATGCCGGGCCTGGTCTCCACGGCGATCTACATCTTCCTGACGGCCTGGGACGAGCTGTTCTTCGCCAGCGTGCTGCAGGTGAAGACCATCCCCTTCGGCCTGATGCTGTTCTCGGGCGCGCAGAGCGCCCAGAGCCGCTACGAGCTGATCTGCGCGGGCGCGGTGGTCTCCACCCTGCCGGTGATCGTGCTCTTCCTGCTGCTGCAGCGCCGCCTGGTCGAGGGCCTGACGGCGGGCGCGGTCAAGTAGCTTTTCTCGCGGCCACAACGCGGCGCGGCCAGGGCACCCATGCCCTGGCCGCGCCGTTTTTGCCTAGAAAAAAGGTGGCACCGCTTTTGCTTCTGGCCTAGGCAGCGAGCAGATCGACGGCCAGCGAAAGGCGGAGCAGCCATGACCCAGCAGCACACCATTGGCGAAGCGCCACAGCAGGCGGCCAGCGAGGCCGGGCTGCGCTACGTGAGCGACCGCCGCCCCGGCATCCGGCGCGAGCGGCGCGGCGAGGCGTTTGTCTACCTCGACACGCGGGGCCGCCCGATCGACGACGAGCGCACGCTCGACCGCATCCGGCGGCTGGCCATCCCGCCCGCCTACACCGATGTGTGGATCTGCCCCACCGCCAACGGCCACATCCAGGCCACCGGGCGCGACGCGCGTGGCCGCAAGCAGTACCGCTACCACCCGCGCTGGCGCGCCGCGCGCGACGAGACCAAGTTCGAGCGCATGCTGGCCTTCGGCCAGGCTCTGCCGCACATCCGCGAGCGCGTGGCCAGCGACATGGCGCTGCCTGGCCTGCCGCGCGCCAAGGTGCTGGCCACCGTGGTGCGCCTGCTGGAGCTGACGCTCATCCGCGTGGGCAACGACGAGTACGCCCGCAGCAACAAATCCTACGGCCTGACCACCATGCGCGACAAGCACGTGCAGATCGAGGGCGCGCAGGTGCGCTTCTCGTTCAAGGGCAAGAGCGGGGTGCGCCACGAGATCAGCGTGCGCGACCGCAGGCTGGCGCAGATCGTGCGGCGCTCGCGCGATCTGCCCGGCTACGAGCTGTTCCAGTATGTGGATGAGCAGGGCCAGCGCCACGATGTCACATCCGACGATGTGAACGCCTACCTGCAGGAGATCACCGGCGAGCACTTCACCGCCAAGGACTTCCGCACCTGGGCGGGCACCGTGCTCTGCACCGTGGCCCTGGGCGAGCTTGGCCCCGCCGAGCGCGAGCCAGAGGCCAAGCGCCACGTGGCCCAGGCGGTGGAGCGCGTGGCCCGGCAGCTGGGCAACACCGCCTCGGTCTGCCGCAAGAGCTACATCCACCCCGAGGTGATCAGCGCCTACCTCGACGGCACGCTGATCGAGACCCTGCTGCAGCACGCCGCCGCCGAGCTTGCCGATGATGGCGGCCTCGACCCGCACGAGCAGGCCGCCCTGTCCTTCCTCGGCCAGCGCCTGCGCCAGGCCGACGCGTGACGCAATCGCCTTCCGGTGCGCCGCAATCGCCTTCCGGCGTGACGCAATCGGGTTCCGGTGCGATGCAATCGCCTTCCGGCGTGACGCAATTGGGTTCCGGTGCGACGCAATCGCCTTCCGGTGTGACGCAATCGCCTTCCGGTGTGACGCAATCGCCTTCCGACGTGACGCAATCGCCTTCCGACGTGACGCAATCGCCTTCCGGCGTGACGCAATCGCCTTCCGGCGTGACGCAATCGCCTTCCGACGTGACGCAATTGGGTTCCGCGATGATACACCCTCTTCCCACCCGGCCCATGCGGCGAAGGTGCCGCTCGTGCATACTGGCCATATGCACGAACACCAGATGCCTGATTTCGGCATAGGAATGCTCCAAATTGGGGGTTTCGAAGGGGGCAACGCCCCCTCGCGGGGTTCCTAGGGGCTGGCCCCTAGGCGCTGCCCGCGCAGGGCATCCACCCACCGAACACGTACCACCGCCATGGCTGATGGGAAACACTGCGAAAAAGTGACACCATGTGAGGGCGATGCCCCCTGGCGGGGTGCCGAGGGGCAGTCCCCTAGGCGCTGCCGAAGCTCCAGGCTCTATGCGTTCTGTCTGCGCTCTTTCCGCCTTTTGGCATCTTGGGGCAAATCGGTTTTTTGAACCTTCGGGTCTGTGTGCTACCTAGGGTCTCGTGCTCCTTGGTGTCTTGGCGTCTTGGTGGTAAAACGACCTTCGCGCCCTCGTGGTGTGGCCATTGGTCGTGCTACAATGCCGCCATGTCAATCGATTTTGTCCAACTGCTCCGCCAGATCCCCGGCTACCAGAGCCAGATCGCCCACGTCGAGCCGCTGCCCGCCAAAGAGGCGCGGCTGGCCGACCCTGCCCAGCCGCTTGCGCCCGCCCTGGCGGCGGCGCTAGCCGAGCGCGGCGTGGCGCGGCTCTACGCCCACCAGGCCGCCGCGCTGGATGCGGCGCGGGCGGGCGGCCATATCGGCGTGGTCACCGCCACCGCCAGCGGCAAGACGCTGTGCTACCAGCTGCCCTCCGTCGAGTCCATCCTAGCCGACCCGCAGAGCCGCGCCCTGCTGCTGTTCCCCACCAAGGCGCTGGCCCACGACCAGATGCGCTCGCTGGGCGGCCTGCTGGATGCGCTGGCCCGCCACGGCGCGCCGCCCATCCACGCCGCCGCGCTGGATGGCGACACGCCCTACCGCGAGCGCGACCGGCTGCGCGCCCAGGCCCAGATCATCCTCTCCAACCCCGACATGCTACACCGCACGCTGCTGCCCGACCACCAGCGCTGGGCTGCGCTGCTGGCCAACCTGCGCTACATCGTGATCGACGAGGCCCACATCTACCGTGGGGTGTTCGGCACGCACGTGGGCCTGGTGCTGCGGCGGCTGCGCCGCGTGTGCGCCCACTACGGCAGCGCGCCGCAGTTTATCTGCTGCTCGGCCACTAGCGCCAACCCGCAGGAGCACCTGGCCGCGCTGGTGGGCGACCCCGTGCGCGTGATCGACGGCGACGGCGCGCCGCAGGGCGTGCGCTCGTTCGTGTTTTGGAACCCGCCCCTGGCCGAGGACCGCAGCCGCCAGCGCGGCCTGGGGCGCAGGAGCGCCGAGGAGAGCGGCAGGCGGCGATCCACCAATGTGGAGACCGCCAGCCTGCTGGCCCACCTGTCGCGCAGCGCGGTGAAGACGCTGGCCTTCGCCCGCAGCAGGCGCGGGGCCGAGCTGGTGCTGCGCTACACCCGCGAGGCGCTGGCGGGCCGCGCCGGGGCCTACGCCCGCCCGGCGGCGGACGAGAACCCGCAGGTGGCCGCCTACCGCGCGGGCTACACCCCCGAGCAGCGCCGCGAGCTAGAGCTGGCCTTCCAGAGCGGTGAGCTGCGCGGCATGGTCAGCACCAACGCGCTGGAGCTAGGTGTGGACATCGGCGGGGTGGATGCGGTGGTGATGGGCGGCTTCCCCGGCAGCGTGGCCAGCACGTGGCAGCAGGCGGGCCGCGCCGGGCGCAGCAAGGGCCATGCCCTGGCCGTGCTGGTGGGCCAGGATGACCCGCTTGACCAGTTCTACATGCGCCACCCCGAGCAGTTTTTCGCCCGCTCGCACGAGCACGCCCGCGTGGCGCTCGACAACCCCTTCATCCTGCGCGACCAGCTGCGCTGCGCCGCCGCCGAGCTGCCCCTGCACGACGCCGACGCGCTGTGGTTCGGCCCGACCTACCCGCAGATGCGCGACTACCTGCTGCGCCACGGCCAGCTGCGCGCGCTGGAGGATGGCCGCGCGATCTGCGCCGAGAAGCCCGCAGCCGAGGTCAACATCCGTTCGGCGGACGGCGACCCGATCGCGCTGAAGGACAGCGAGACGGGCCGCACCATCGAGCAGGTCTCGGCCACCCGCGCGCCCTTCGAGGTCTACCCCGGCGCGGTCTACCTGCACCAGGGCGATTCGTACCTGGTGAGCGAGCTGAACGAGCGCGCCGCGCTGGCCCGCCGCACCGAGGCCGACTACTTCACCCAGACGATCGAGGAGACCGAGATCGCCGTCGAGCGCGTGCGCGAGCAGCGACAGCTGGGGCCATCCACGCTCTGCCTGGGCGTGGTGCAGGTCACGCGCCGCGTCACCGGCTACCGCCGCAAGAAGCTCTATAGCGACGAGGTGATCTCGGAGCACGACCTGAACCTGCCGCCGCTCTCGTTTCGCACCGTGGCGGTGTGGTGGACGGTGCCGCGCGAGCTGGTGCGCAGGCTGGATGCCGAGTGCGACGAGCCGCTGGACGCCCTGCACGCCATGGAGCACGCCTGCATCGGCATGCTGCCCCTGCTGGCCCAGTGCGATAGGGCCGACATCGGCGGCCTCTCCACCGACGATCACCCCGACACCAAGCAGGCCACCATCTTCGTGTACGACGGCGTGCCGGGCGGCGTGGGCATCGCCCAGGTGGGCTACGAGCAGGCCGAGGAGTGGTGGAAGCAGACCCGCGCCCTGCTGGTCGAGTGCCCCTGCGCCGACGGCTGCCCGGCCTGCATCCAGTCGCCCAAGTGCGGCAACGGCAACCAGCACCTCTCCAAGCCGGGCGCGGCGGCGCTGGCCTCGCTGCTGCTGGATGTGCCCGTGCCCGCGCGGCGCGGCCTGGGCGACCCGGCCAGCGCCAGCCCAGCCGCCCCCGGCAGCGCGCGCGCCCTAGTGTTCGAGCTGCGCGACCGGCTGGCCAAGGCCCGCGCCACCCCCAAAGGGCCGCGCCAGGCCGCCCTGCTGGTGGCCCTGCGCTACCGCATCTCCACCGAGCGCACCGGCGCGCTCGACCTCGCCTCGCGCGCCGCCCTCGACCAGATCGAGGCCGAGATCGCCAAGCTGGCCCCCTAGCCCGCTGGCGAGCGCTTGCCCCCACGACATTGGCACCATACAAGTGATGCAGATTGGCTCTTAACACGGGTCCAATCTGCATGTAGTATGGGTGCGAAGGATTGATTGGCGGCAGCCGCAAGCGAGGCAGGGGGCAGATGAGCACACGGATCTTTGTCGCGGGGGCCACCGGCGCGGTGGGGCGGGTAGTCTGCCAGATCTTGGCCGCCGAGGGCTACGAGGTATTTGGCATGACCCGCCGCCGCGAGCGGGCCGCTCAGCTTGAGTCGCTCCAGGTGCACCCGGCTATCGCCGATGTCTACGACGCCCCGCAGCTGTCCAGCCTGCTCGCCTCCATCCGCCCGACCGTGATCATCCACCAGCTGACCGATCTGCCCTTCGGCCTGCCAGCCGCGCAGATGGAGGCTGCCCGCGCCCGCAACGCAAAGATCCGCGATGTCGGCACGCGCAACCTCATCCTCGGCTGCCGTGGCCTCGCGGTGCGCCGCTTTATCGCGCAGAGCATCGCCTTTGCCTACCAGCCCGGCCCGCAGCCCTACGACGAGCAGGCCCCGCTGGCCTCGCCAGCCCTGCGCGACTTCGAGCGCCAGGTGCTGGGGGGCGACTTCGCGGGGGTGGTGCTGCGCTACGGGCGCTTCTACGGCCCAGCGACGGGCGTCGAGGCCCTCGCGCCGCCCTGCGTGGTGCACGTGGATGCGGCGGCGCACGCGGCGGCGCTGGCGGTGGCGCGCGGCGGCGCTGGCGTCTACAACGTGGTCGAGGACGCGCTGGAGGTGACGAGCCAGCGGGCTATCGCCGAGCTGGGATGGAACCCGCAGTTCCGCATGGCGGGCCAGCCGAGCGCTGGCGAGCCGATCGGGCCAGTGTCAAGAGAGCGAGGGAGAACATGACCCTACAGGAACGATTGTACGAGCAGATCGACCGGCTGCGCATCTTCCCCAACGAGCTGGCGCTGCTGGTGGGAAAGCTGACGCCCGCGCAGCTTGGCACGCCCTACCTGGCGGGCGAGTGGACGGTGGCGCAGAACGTCCACCACCTAGCCGACTCGCACATGCACAGCTACACCCGCTGCAAGTTCGCGCTGGCCGAGGAGAACCCGACGATCAAGCCCTACGACCAGGATGTGTGGGCGGCGCTGCCCGACGCGTCGGATGTCGACCTCGCGCCATCCATGGCGCTGCTGCGCGGCCTGCACACGCGCTGGGCCGATTTCTTCGCGGCGCTGCCCGAGGCCGCCTGGGCGCGCACGATCTTCCACCCCGAGCGCGGCACCGTGACCCTGGGCCAGCTGCTCGATGACTATGTGGCGCACGGCCAGGGCCATATCGACCAGATCGCGCGCACGCTGGCCGCCGCGCAGGAGTGAGGGAGCACCCATGAGCATACACGAACAGATCGAGCTGCTGCGCCGCTTCCCCGCCGAGCTGGCGGCCCTGGTCGAGCACCTGACGCCCGAGCAGCTTGGCACGCCCTACCTGGCAGGTGAGTGGACGGTGGCGCAGAACGTCCACCACCTGGCCGACGCGCATATGCACGCCTACCTGCGCTGCAAGTTCGCCGTCACCCAGGAGAACCCGACGGTCAAGCCCTTCGACCAGGATGCGTGGGCCGCCCAGCCCGACGCCGCCGAGCTGGACATAACGCCATCAATGGCGCTGCTGCGCGGCCTGCACGTGCGCATGACCAGCTTCTTCGCCAGCCTGCCCGACGAGGCCTGGCAGCGCCCGTTCTACCACCCCGAGCGCGGCCCGATGGTGGTGAGCGACATGCTCGCCAGCGTCGCCGCCCACTGTGTGGCCCACACCGACCAGATCACGCGCACGTTGGCTGCGGCCAAGTAGCTAGAGAGAGAGCACCAACCATGGCAAAAGACTACGCCGCCCAGCCCTACGCCGAGGTGCGCCGCCGCGACCGCGCCGTGGCCGACGAGGCCTGGATCGCCGAGATGGTAGCCGCTGCGCCGGTGGGCGTGCTGGCCACCGTGCACGACGGCCAGCCCTTTATCAACAGCAACATCTTCGCCTACGACGCCGAGCGCCACTGCCTATACATGCACACCGCCCAGGTGGGCCGCACCCGCGCCAATGTCGAGGCCGAGGCCCGCGTGTGCTTCAGCGTGTTCAGCATGGGGCGGCTGCTGCCCGCCGAGAACGCGCTGAACATGAGCGTGGAGTACACCGGCGTGGTGGCCTTCGGCAGGGCCAGCATTGTGGAGGATGAGGCCGAGGCCCGGCACGGTCTCCAGCTGCTGCTGGACAAGTACTTCACCCACCTGCGCCCTGGTGAGGACTACCGCGCCATCACCGAGGATGAGCTGAAGCGCACTGCGGTGTACCGCATCCGCATCGAGGCCTGGAGCGGCAAGCAGAAGCGCGTGGCCGACGATTTCCCCGGCGCCTTCCTCTACCCGCCCCCGCAGCGCTAGCGGTTGCCCTGGCGCGGCGGATCGAGCGCCGCGCCACTGCCTGCATGAAAGATAAGTGGAAATATACAACTAAAGTCGCTTGCAGTTCGTGATCTTTCACGATTGACATGCCCCGACGCGGATGGCTACACTACAGAGAAGCGGTCTTTTCCGCCCACTGATAATAGCCGCAACGCCGCCCCGCGCACGCCGCGGGGCGCTTGTGTATCAAGGTCAGGTGAACCATTGTCAGCAAGCCAGAAAGAAACGGCGCATGCCTCGAACACGTCGTTCGACGCCTACCAGCTGGATGTGGCGTACGACGAGATGTTCGCAACAGAGCAGCAGGTTCGCCCGCACTACCAGTCGATCTATGAGCGCCTGAACGACATGACCGCCGACGAGCTGGACCGCCGCCAGCAGGCCGCCAACCTGGCCTTTCTCAGCCAGGGCATCACCTTCACCGTCTACGGGCGCGACGAGGGCACCGAGCGGGTCTTCCCCTACGACCTGCTGCCGCGCATCATCCCCGCCCACGAGTGGGCCACCATCGAGAAGGGCCTGACCCAGCGCATCACCGCGCTCAACATGTTCCTGCGCGACATCTACCACGAGGGCAAGATCCTGGCTGACAAGGTCATCCCGCGCTCGCTGGTCTACAGCTGCCGCCACTACCGGCGCGAGATGCGCGGCGTGCACGTGCCGCGCAACATCTACGTCTCGGTGGTGGGCACCGACCTCATCCGGCTGGAGGATGGCAGCTTCGCCGTGCTGGAGGACAACCTGCGCGTGCCCAGCGGCGTCTCGTACATGCTGGCCAACCGCTCGGTGATGAAGAAGGTCTTCCCCAACCTGTTCGGCAGCTACGGCGTGCGCTCGGTCGACCAGTACGGCCAGGCGCTGCTCTCCACGCTGCGCGCGCTGGCCCCGGCGGGTCGGCCCGACCCTAATATCGTGCTGCTCACCCCCGGCGTCTACAACTCGGCCTACTTCGAGCACACCTACCTGGCCCGCCAGATGGGCATCGAGCTGGTGGAGGGGCGCGACCTGCTGGTGCACGACAATGTGGTGTACACCCGCACCACCGGCGGCCTCAAGCGCGTGGATGTGATCTACCGCCGCGTGGACGACGACTTCCTCGACCCGCTGGCCTTCCGCCCCGACTCGATGCTGGGCGTGGCTGGGCTGATCAACGCCTACCGGGCCGGGAATGTGGCCCTGGCCAACGCGGTGGGCACCGGCATCGCCGACGACAAGGCGATCTACGCCTACGTGCCGCGGATCATCCGCTACTACCTGGGCGAGGAGCCGATCATCAACAATGTGGAGACCTACCTGCTGGATGATGAGAAGGAGCGGCGCTACGTGCTGGAGAACCTGGACAAGCTGGTGGTGAAGGCCGTGGGCGAGTCGGGCGGCTATGGCATGCTGATCGGCCCGCACAGCACCGCCGCCGAGCGCGAGGAGTTCCGCGCCCGCATCATCGCCGAGCCGCGCAACTACATCGCCCAGCCCACCCTGGCGCTCTCGCAGGCCCCCTGCTTTGTGGAGGGCAACTTCGAGCCGCGCCACATCGACCTGCGGCCCTACATCCTCTACGGCGATCAGGTGACGATCGTGCCCGGCGGCCTGACCCGCGTGGCGCTCAAGCGCGGCTCGCTGGTGGTCAACTCCTCGCAGGGCGGCGGCAGCAAAGATACCTGGGTGCTGTATGAATAGCCAGACCCATGCAATTGGAAAGGCGCGCGTATGCTGAGCCGTGTGGCCGATAACCTCTACTGGATGAGCCGCTACCTAGAGCGGGCCGAGCACACTGCCCGCCTGATGGATGTGAACTTCACGCAGTCGCTCGATCAGACCCCCGAGGCCCGCGACCGGCGCTGGGAGCGCGTGCTGGCCAGCCTGAACGCCACGGTGCGCGGGGCCGATCTCTACGGCATCGTCGAAGGGCTGGCCTTCGAGCCCGGCAACACCAGCTCGATCGCGGCCTGCATCGCCCAGGCCCGCGAGAACGCCCGCCAGGTGCGCGAGCAGATCAGCACCGAGATGTACGAGCAGATCAACCGCCTGTACTTCCAGGTGCGCAACACCAACCGCTCGGCGTTCTGGGATGACGAGCCGCACAGCTTCTTCAAGCTGGTGCGCGAGGGCGCTCACCTGTTCCAGGGCATCACCGACAGCACCATGAGCTACGACGAGCGCTGGCACTTCATCCAGGTGGGCCGCTTCCTTGAGCGCGCCAACAACACCTCGGCGCTGCTCAGCACCCAGTTCACCGTGCTGCGCGAGAACGAGGTGGCCCAGCCCGTGATGGAGTACCACTACCTCGACTTCGTGGGGCTGCTGAAGTCGTGCACTGCGTTTGAGGCCTACTGCAAGGCCTACACCGCCGACATCCAGCCCGAGCGTGTGGCCGAGTTCCTGCTGCTCAACCCCGACTTCCCGCGCTCAGTGTGCTTCGCCGCCGAGGTCATCCAGAACTCGCTGAGCGCGATCGGGCGCAGCACCGGCCAGCGCCACGCGGGCCGCGCCCAGCGCCTGGCCGGTCGGCTGCGCGCCGCGCTCGACTACGGCCAGGTCGATGAGATCATGGCCGACGATCTGCACTCGTACCTGGCGTCCATCCAGCGCCAGTGCGGCCAGATCCACGACTCGGTCTACCAGACCTATATCACCTACCCGGCAGATATCGCGCTGGCTTCCTAGCGCGGCGTAGCAGCGGCGGCGCGGGGCGACCCGGGCCGCCGCGATCAGGGCACCTATGTACTATGCCATCCGCCATGTGACGCGCTTTCACTACAGCGCGCCGGTCAGCGAGAGCATCACCGAGATCCGCATGCAGCCGCGCAGCGATGGCTTCCAGCGCAGCGTGAACTTTACGCTGCAGACCAGCCCGCGCTCGCGGGTGCTGGCCTACCGCGATGACTACGGCAACTACGTGCACCACTTCGATGTGCCGGGCCGCCACAGCCACCTGACGATCACGGCCCAGGCCCTGGTGAATATGGAGAAGCCCCCGGCCCTGCCCGAGCGGCTGGGCGCGGGCGCGTGGGCCAAGCTCGACGCGCTGGTGGCCGACGACGCCTACTTCGACTATATGAACCCCAGCACCTATGTGCAGCCCGTGCCCGAGCTGGCTATGCTGTCGCAGGATATCGGCCTGCGGCGCGGCGACGACCCGCTGGCCATGCTGCGCGAGCTGAACACCGCGCTGTACGACTACTTCGAGTACGCGCCCCAGTCCACCGACATCGATACCCCGATCGCCGAGGCCATCCTGGCGCGGCGCGGGGTCTGCCAGGATTTTGCCCACATTATGCTGGGCCTGCTGCGCAACCTAGGCGTGCCGGCCCGCTACGTGAGCGGCTACCTGTTCCACCGCACCAGCGACCACGACCGCTCGGTGACGGACTCGACCCACGCCTGGGTCGAGGCGCTGCTGCCCGATCTGGGCTGGGTGGGCTTCGACCCCACCAACAACCTGATCGCTGGTGAGCGCCATATCCGCACCGCGATCGGGCGCGACTACGCCGATGTGCCGCCGACGCGCGGGGTGTTCAAGGGTAAGGCCACCAGCTCGCTGGAGGTGGCGGTACACGTGACGCCCAGCGACGCGCCGCCGCCCACCGAGGAGCCGCAGGTGATCAGCTGGGTGGCCGCGCCCTCAGGCATGACCGCGCAGGAGATCCAGGATCAGCAGCAGCAGCAACAGCAGCAGTAGCGCTGCGCGGGCTGCCGGGCGGCGGCGTGGGCCAAAAGTGCCCGCGCCGCCGCTTTCTACTGCGCAGAATCAAAAACGGCTATGCGTGAGCATAGCCGTGAAAGAGGGGGTAAGCGGCGAAGCTAGGCAGAGAACTACCTTCGCCGGATCTATATCTTGTTGTATGGACGTTGCTTCCGTGTACTATGATGCACCAGATTGATAAAAATCTGCTGAGAGTCGCCTTATAGCCGGATGAGCTTATGATTTGGTAGCGGCTAGGCTACTGGAGCGATCGAAAGATCCGGGCTGGCTCGGAGGCGGGGTCGAGGGCGATGTGCAGCTCCTGCTGGAAGATGGCGCGGCAGCGGTGGTAGTGGGCTATCGCGGCGGCGCGGTTGCCGATCGCCAGGTAGTAGCGCATCACGCCGCTGTGGGCCTGCTCGTCGCAGGGGTCGAGCCGCAGCACCTGCTGGTAGGCGTGGTAGGCGTCGAGCCACAGCCGGTGCTGGCTGGCCAGCTCGGCGGCCTGGTGCAGCGCCGAGCGGTACTGCTCCTCTAGCTCGGCGCGGGTGGCGGCGCACCAGGGCGCGTCGATGTAGGCGAGGTACGACCCATGGTAGTATTCGACCGCGTCCCAGAGATAGTCCAGCCGCTCGTGGGCCGAGGCCGCGCTGGCCGCGCGCAGCCGCTCGCGGAAGAGTGCCGCATCCCACACCAGCCGCACGGCCTGCGGGTTGATCGTGTAGCGCTGCTGGCCCGATTTGGTGATCGCCTGATCGGGGAGCAGGCTGCGCAGGCGGTAGATCACGTTGTAGAGCGCGCGGGCGGTGTCCTTGGGGCTATCCTCGACCCAGATCGCCTCGATCAGCTCCTCGGATGTCGCGCCGCGCGGGTGCGCCGCCAGGTAGGCCAGCACGTGGTGCTCTTTGCGCCCGCCCAGCTCCAGATCGTGGCCATCGAGCAGCGCGGCGGCGGCGCCCAGCGTATGCAGCTCTAGGGTTGGCAGCGGCACCGGCTGCACCAGCGCGGCGGCCTGGGCGCGCATCTGGCGCTGGGTTGCCAGCCAGCGGCGGGCCTGGGGCAGCGCCTCGATGCAGCGGCGCAGCATGGCCTGGTGCGGCATGGTGGCGATGATCAGGATGGCCTCGTGGCCGATCGACTCGGCCACCGCCATGGCCTCGCGCAGCAGCGCCACTGGCTCGGCGCTATCGGCAGGGTTGCGGGCCGAGCAGATCGCGGCCTGCAGCGCTAGGGCGCGCACCTGGGTGGGCCGTGCGCTGGCCATGCGGGCCTGGGCCACGGCCTCGCGGGCGTGGGCCAGCGCCGCCGCTAGATCGCCCGCGCCCGCCGCCAGGGTGGCCCGCACGATCAGAGCCAGCGCTGGCTCCTGGCGCTGGGCCGCCTCCTCCAGCGTGTCGAGCGTGCGGGCCGCCTCGGTGTAGCGCTGCTGGTGGGCCAGCAGCAGCGCCTGCGAGAGCGCCACATGGGCGGCGATGTAGGCGCTACCCCCGGCGCGGCGGGCGCTCTCGTAGGCGCTGGCGGCCTCCTGCCACTGCCCTAGGTCGGCGGCGATATCGCCCACGGTCGAGAGCACCGCGGCCAGGTACTGCGGGATGGCGGCGGCGCGGGCGTGGCCGAGGGCCTGCTGGGTGCTCGCCCAGGCCTGCTTGGTCTTGCCCAGCAGGTGCTGGGTGAGCGCCAGGCTGTTGGCGCACAGCGCGTGCAGGCCCTGGTTGCCCAGCTCGGCCCAGCGCTGCTCGACCTGGATGAAGGCGGCCTCGGCGGCGCGCAGCTCGCCACAGCCGCTGTAGCAGATCGCCAGATCGTAGAGGGTTTGGGCGTAGGTGAACGAGCTGCCGGTGTGCTCCTCGGCATCCAGCGCGGCCTGCAGGGTGGCGATGGCGGCGCGGCGGTCGCCCAGGCGGTGCTGGGCGATGGCGATGGTGCGCATGGCCGCGCCGCGATCGGCGCCACCTGGCGCCCCTGCGAGCACCTGCGAGGCAAAGTCGATGGCATCCTGGTAGCGCCCCGAGACCCTGGCCAGCAGGGCCTGGGCCAGCAGCACATCGGGGGCTATGGGGGCGGCCTGGGCGGCGCGCTCGATCAGGGCGGCGGCCCGCTGCGGGTTGCCGCGGTCGAGCTCGACCCGCGCCTTGAGGCAGAGCAGCGGGGCATCCAGCAGGTGCTGCGGGATGGCGGCGAACAGGTGCTCTAGCGTTTCAAGTCGCCCCTGCGCGTGCAGGTCGTGGCCGCCCGCCTCCAGAATCTGGCGGGCCGACTCCAGGTCGCCCGCCTGCTTGTGCAGGTCGAAGGCCCGCGACCAGTGGCGCTGTCCGACGTACAAGCGGGTGAGCCGATCCATAATGGCGCGGTAGCGGGCTGGCTCCAGCCGCCGAAAGCGCGCGATCAGCAGGTCGCGGAAGATCGGGTGGTAGCGCACCACGCCGGGCAGCAGCTCGCGCACAAACAGCCGCTTGGCCAGCACATAGTCGAGCAGCTCGGCGGAGTCGCAGCGGCCCAGCAGCGCATCGCACTGGGGGGCTGTCACCTCATCGAGCAGCGAGGTCTCGTGCAGGAAGGTCTGGATGTGCGGGGGCAGGTGGTTGAGGATCTGCTCGGAGAGCAGCCGCTGGGTGCGCTGGTGGCTGGGCGGCGCTGCGCCGTCGGGGGTTTGCTGGGCCGACTCGACCGCCAGCAAGATCCCGGCGATCCAGCCGTCGTACTCGGCGGCCAGGCCGCGCACCTGCTCGGGCGGGAGGGCCAGTGTCTCGTCGGCGGCCACCACCGCCATCACCTCGTCGGGCGTAAAGCAGAGCAGTCCCTCATCCAGGCAGACAAACTGGCGACGGGCGGTCAGCAGCATCTCGTTTGGCAGCACGGTGCGCTCGCGCGAGGTGAGGATGATGTGCAAATTGGGGCAGTGGGTGGCCAGATCGGCGATAAGGTGGGCGATCTCGGTAGATGTGCTGACCAGGTGCCAGTCGTCGAGCACCAGGATGGCATCCTGGCCCAGCATGCTGATCTCGCGCATCAGCGAGGCCACCACCGAGCGCCACATGGGGTGGCCGTTGCTGCCCAGCATGGTCCATGTCTGCGGCAGCGAGGCGGGGAAGGTGCGGCGGATGGCGGCGGCCAGGTACTCGATAAACACCCACGGGTCGGCATCGTAGCTGTCGAGCATGTACCAGCAGAGCGGGAAGGGCGACACCTGGGCAAAATCGATCAGCAGCGATGTCTTGCCATAGCCCGTCGGGGCGGTCACGGCGATGATCTGGCGCTGCTGGACCAGCTTGCAGAAGTACGTGAGCGGCTGCTGGCGCGTGATGAGGTGGTAGGGGCGCTGTGGGACAAAGATCTTATGCGGTACATCGATCATGCGCTCGACCTCAGGGAGTCCATGAGAGATTTATGCGAACTCACCGGTATATGCTATCGTACATTCTGTATCCCCCATTATAGCAAGCGAGGTTCTTATGCTGCAGCACATTCTTCGTCGGCTATGTATCGCGCTTACCGCCCTGCTGCTGCTGTTCACCTTTGGGCTTGGTCAGATCGTCCCCCCGATACCGCAGGCCCCAGCCCTTGCCGCCGACGACTTCCCCAATGGCCTGATCGGCCACAGCCCCCCGCTGTCGTAGCCTCGTTGCTCATGTATAACGTGGATCTTACCCATTATCGGATGAAGTTGAGCACTTGTCTAGAAGATGTTAGGGTGCAAGGCCGAGCGGATCGGAGCGGCTAGCCTTCGCTGCGCTGGGGAGAGAGGGGGAACATATGCGGATTCGCGTGTTTCTGATCGATGATCAGGCCATCTACCGCCATGGCCTCAGCGTCCTGCTTGCGCGCGAGCAGGATCTGGATGTGATCGGCGAGTGCGCCAGCGACGAGCGCCTGTGCGCCCCGCTGGGCGCGGCGCTGCCCGATGTGGTGCTGCTGGATACGGGCATGGATGGCGAGGGCGGCATCCAGCAGGTGCGCGAGATCGCCCAGGCGATGCCCAGCGCACGGCTGGTGGTGCTTTCCAACTACCGCGATGTCAAGCACATGCTGCACGCGCTCGACGCGGGCGCGCATGCCTACCTGCTGAAGAACACCTCGCACGACAAGCTGGTGCAGGCCATCCGCGCGGTCTACCGTGGCCAGCGGCTGCTTGCCCCCGAGATGATGCCGTTTATCGTGGATGGCTACGGCCACCTGCTGGTGCAGGGCGCGGCCCCCGCCGACGCGCGGCTCTCGCTACAGGAGATCGACATCCTGCAGCTGCTGGCCAGCGGCGCGACCTCGCGCGATATCGCCGAGCGGATGTTCTGGAGCGAGGTGACGGTGAAGCGCAAGGTGCGCACGATCGAGGATAAGCTCTCGGCTAGCAACCGCGTGCACGCGGTGGCCACCGCGCTGCGGCTGGGCATCATCTAGGTGGCCGAGGGCTGGACCTCGGGGGCGGGCTGCCGCCGCAGGGCCAGCAGGCACACCAGCACCAGGGCGGCCACGCCAGCGGCCCCGCCCACAAAGACCCAGCGCACCGGGATCACGCGCAGCGACTGGCCGATCAGCAGCGCCGAGATCGGGATGGAGAGCGTGGCCAGCGTCTCAAGGGTGGCGAACACCCGGCCCTGGAACTCGGGCGCGACGTTGCGCTGCAGCTGTGACACCAGGGGCACCTGGATGATCGGCACCATGCTGCCCAGCAGCGCGGCCATGGCCAGCGAGAGCGCGATGGTGGGCGCGTAGCCCAGGCCCAGCAGCGCCAGCGCCATGCCCGATAGCCCCACCGCAAACGCCTGCAGCGGCGTCAGGCGGTCGCCGATCACGCCTGCGGCCAGGCTACCCAGCAGCAGGCCCACCCCCAGCGCCGAGGTGAGCACGCCGAACCCCTGCACCCCGCTGCCCAGCAGATCGGCGTAGATCGGGAACACGATGTTCACCGGGCCGAGCAGGAAGTTCAGGCAGCAGGCCAGCGCGGTGAGCGCCAGGATCAGCCGCCGCGCAGCGATGTAGCGGAAGCCCTCGGCCAGATCCTGCCAGATCTGGCCTGCGCCCAGCGCCTTGCTGGCGGTCAGGCGGGCCGGGAACTGCACCAGGCCGAGCATCAGGGCGCACAGGATGAACGAGCCGCCATCCACCAGCAGCGCCGCCGCCACATCGGTGAAGGTCAGGGCTAGCCCCGCCAGGCTGCTGCCCACGATCAGCGCGGCTTGCATGCCAAACTGGATGGCCGAGTTGGCGGTGGGCAGCGCCTCGTTTGGCACCACGCTGGGCAGCAGGATGCGCAGCGAGGGCGAGTAGCCCAGCGCCAGCACTGCCAGCAGCACGCTGAAGACGTAGATATGCCCGAGCGAGAGCATATGCGCCGCCTCTAGCCCGCCCATGGCCAGCAAAATAGCGCCGCGCGCCAGGTCGCAGCCGATCATCAGCGCCTTCTTGCTGACGCGGTCCACCACCACCCCGGCCAGCGGCCCCAGCAGCCGGGGCAGCGACTGCAGCGCCAGCGCGGTGGCCACCGCCCCCGCCCCATCGCTTGAGCGCGAGAGCAGCCACGTGAGCCCCACCACCGAGAACGCATCGCCCAGGTACGACTGCACCAGGCCGAGCCACAGCAGCAGGAAATTGCGGTTCCAGAGACGAGTTCCAGTGGTCATAGGTTTCATCCTCGGTGCTATGCGAGGGCAAGCCGTTCGGGCCAGGGCTTGAATGCCCTGGCCCGAGGCAGACATGGGCTAGTAGATGAAGATGATCTTGGTGGAGTACGGCTGCGGTTCGGGCGTGTGCTCGGCGGCGGCCACCGCCTCGCGCAGCGACTCGCTGTCGACCACCAGATCGCCATCCTCGTTCAGGGTGAACATATCCGCGTCGAACGACACGTTCTGCTCTTCCACATCCCTCATCGGCTTGCTCCTTTCGAAGCACTACAGACTAGCCGCAACACTATGTTAGGCTAGCGCGTCCGCTAGTGAACGCCGTTGGAGGGCTGTCGCTAGCTGGGCGAGGGCTGGGCCTCGGGCAGCGCCTGACGGCGCATGGCCAGCAGGCACACCAGCACCAGGGCGGCCACGCCTGCGGCCCCGCCCCAGAACACCCACGACAGCGGGAATAGGCTGAGCGACTGGCCCGCCAGCAGCGACGCCAGCGGGATGGAGATCGTCATCATCGTGTCGATGGTGGCGAAGACCCGGCCCTGATACTCTTGCGGCACGCTGCGCTGCAGCAGCGAGACCAGCGGCACCTGGATGATCGGGGCCATGCTGCCCAGCAGCACGGCCAGCCCCAGCGCCAGCGCGAACACCTGGGCATAGCCCAGGCCCAGCAGCGCCAGCGCCATGCCCGATAGCCCCAGCGCGAAGGCCTGCAGCGGCGTCAGGCGGTCGCCGATCAGGCCTGCCAGCAGGCTGCCCACCAGCAGACCCGCCGCCAGCGCCGAGGTGAGGATGCCGAAGCCCTGCACACCGCTGCCCAGCTGCTCGGCGAAGATCGGAAAGATGATATTCACCGGGCTGAGCACCAGGTTGAGGCAGAACGCCAGGCCCGCTAGCGCTAGGATGGTGTGCTTGGTGGCGATGTAGCGGAACCCCTCGCCGATATCGCCCCACACCTGGCGCGGGCTGAGCGCGCTGCTCTTGGTCATGTCGGCGGGGAAGCGCACGAAGCACAGCATCAGCGCACACACGAAGAACGACCCGGCGTCGATCAGCAGGCCCGCCGCCACATCGGTGAAGGCCAGCAGCGCCCCGGCCAGGCTGCCGCCGCCAATCAGCGCGGCCTGCAGGCCGAACTGCAGCGCCGAGTTGGCGCTGGGCAGCGCGGTGTCGGGCACCACCTTGGGCAGGATGACCCGCAGCGACGGCATGTAGAAGATCGAGAGCAGCGACATGAGGATGATGAAGATGTAGATCTGCCAGATCGCCAGCATGCCCATCGATTCGAGCAGAAACATGGCCCCCAGCAGCACGCCGCGCGCCAGGTCGCATCCGATCATCAGCGCCTTCTTGTTGGTGCGGTCCACCACCACCCCGGCCAGCGGCCCCAGCAGCTTGGGTAGCGCCTGGATGCCCAGCGCCGTGGCCACCACCGTGGGCGAGCCGGTGGTGTTCAGCAGCAGCCATGTGAGCCCCACGGTGTAGAAGGCGTCGCCGAGGTAGGACTGGATGAGCCCCAGCCACAGCAGCAGAAAGTCGCGGTTCCACAGGCGGGTCGGCGCTGGTGTTGTCATGGTTCTCCCCTATCGCTACAGATTACTTGGCCACCGGATAGAGCGCCAGCGCCATGCCGAAGCTTTCCTCAGAATCCTCCTCCTCGGCGTCGCTGAAGGCCTGGGCCAGCTCCTCCAGCCGCCGCAGGAACTCGGCGGCGCGGGCGGGGCGCAGCTTGCAGTGCGTCATCTTCAGCGCCATCACGGTGGCCTGGGCCTGCTGCTCATCCAGCTGGGCCACGTTGGTGCGCAGGGTCTGGCTGATCAGCTCGACCACGGCCATGCGGCTCTGCGATGCGTTGCGGTCGCGCACCATAAAGACGGTCTTGGTGTCAGTCAGGGCGTAGTACTGCTCGCGCCGCCCGCCCTCGTTGGTCTCGCGGTAGAGGTAGACATCGCCGCATTCCAGAAAGCGGTCGATGATGAACTGGATGCGCGCGCGGTTCAGCCCCAGCCGTACCGCCAGCTGGCGGGTGGTGGATGGGTTGTCCATCAGCGCGTTCATCACGGCGAATCCGCCCTCGCTCAGCACATCGATCGCCTCGTTATCGGCCAAGCGCACATGCATCGCGGCGGAGAGATCGGCCTGATCCATAGCGGTGCTCCTTTCCCTGGGCTAGATCAGCTGTAGCAGGCTTTCCTGCTTGGGGCCAAGGCCAACGATCGCCACGTTCTCGGGCACGAAGATCTCGCGGGCGGCGCGGGCGATGTCCTCGCGGCTCACCGCATCGATGCTGCGGGTCTCCACATCCACAAAGAAGTTGTCGCCCAGGATGGCGCGGCGGCCCATGATCTGCAGGTGCTGGCTGCTATTTTCTAGCACGCCGAACAGCGCGGTGGTGCGCGCCGCCTTCACGCGGCCCAGCTCGCTCTCGCTCACGCCATCCTGCTTGATCTTCTCTAGCTCCTCGCCGATCGTCTGGTAGACGCGCTCCATGTCCTTCTGCTCGCAGTTGACCTTGAAGGCGATGTAGCCGCCCACGCCGTAGGTGACGGTGTAGGCGTGCACCAGGTAGGCCAGCTGCTGGCGCTCGCGCAGCTCAAGGAACAGGCGCGACTTCAGGCCGCCGCCCAGCGCGTCGGCCAGCAGATCCATGGCGTGGCGGTCGTGCGAGAGGAACGAGGCCCCAGGGTAGGCGAACAGCAGGTCGATGCGCTGGCTGCTGGTGGGCAGGGCGATCACACGCGGCTCGGTCTGGATGGGCAGGTCGAGCGTGCGGCTCGGCTGGGTCTCCCACGCGCCAAAGTAGCGCTCGACTATGTCGGAGAAGCTGGCGAAGTCGATCGGGCCAAGCGCCACCAGGGTCATGCGGTCGGCCACGTAGTTCTGCTGCAGCCGCTGCTCGATGGCGTCGCGGTCGAAGCGGCTGATGTTCTCCTTGCGCCCGATCACAAACAGCCCCACCGAGTGATCGCCCCACATGGCGTTGTCGAGCAGCTCTTTTAGCACATTGCTGGATGAGAAGGCCATGGAGTGCTCGTGGAGGATGATCGAGCGCTCGTGCTCGATCACATCTACCGAGGTCTGCTTGCTGCTGGCGATGATGCTCAGCAGGTGCAGCGCGCGCTCAAGCAGATCGGGGCGGCAGTTCACCACGAATCGGGTGTACTCTTTGCTGGTGTAGGCCTCGTAGCTCACGCCCGCGTCCATCAGGTCGTTCAGCAGCGAGCGCACGTGCGCGGGCATGTGGTTGGGGTTGAAGATCACATGCTCGATGTAGTGGGCGATCCCGTTGCTTTCGTAGTCCTCGTGCTGCGAGCCGTGGCCGATGTAGAGGCCCAGGTTGATCGTGCGCTGGTGGTGGTGGGGCTTCAGGCGCACCTGCAGCCCATTGCTCAGCACGGTCTGGATGATTGTCTCTTTTGCCATCGCCGATCCTATGCATGTGTCGCGGGGTTCCGGGCGGCGCTTGGGCGTGCGGCGATGCGCGTCAGCGCCCTGGCGGGGCGGCCTCGGGCGCATCGCCAACACGGCAACGGCCCCAGCCAGCGGCTAGGGCCTTACTCCACCTGAAGCGATACCGAGATCCCGCCCTGCTCTGGCGGGTCGTCGGATGGGGTGGGGGCGTTGGCGATCTGCTGCGCCAGCTCGTCCTGCTGGATGATCAGCTCGCCCTGCTCGTTCACCGTGAACTGGTCGGGCAGCAGGCTGGCAGCTTGCGCGTTCGCCGCCCCACGCTTGCGGCCCTTTTTCTGCGTGGCCATGGGTTCAGTCCTTTCCTTTGGCGGGTGTGCCTCACGGCGCTGTGAGCGGGGCCAGGGCTGTGCGGCCCTGGCCCCAAGAGCACTAGGAAACCGAGACGCTCACGCCGACCGTGATGGTGCCCGCCTCGGGGGACTGGGCTACCTCTGGCGCGTTCTTGATGGCCTGGACGATCTCATCGTTCTTGATCACCAGCTCGCCCTTCTCGTTGAGGGTGAACTGGTCGGCGCTCAGCTGAAGTTTCTGGTCTTCGTGAAAGGTCTCGTCTGCCATTGGTGTGCTCCTTATGCTCTCGTTTGAAACCAGCCGCAACACTATGTCAGGCTAGCGCGTCCGCTAGTGAACGCCGTTGGGAATGCTAGGCCTCTACCATCTCGGGGCTGGGCGCTGGTGCGCCGAGCCGGATGGTGGTGGCCCCGCTGGATGCGGTGCCGATCTGGGTGATCAGCGCCTGGAGATTTTCAAGTACGGCTTTGCTGGGCGTGTAGCTGCCCAGTGGCACCGCTAGGCCCAGGTACAGCCCACCGCCGCCGCGCAGCATCACGTGCTGGTCGCACAGCGGCTGCAGCAGCTCGTCGATCTGGCCGGGCGCGGCTGGCTCGCCGCTATGCTCAAGGTAGATCTGCTCCAGCGCGCGGGTGGTGCTGGCCTGGTCGCAGGCTAGGTAGAGCGCCCGCTGCACACCGGTGAGCGTGATCAGGCGGTGCGGCAGGTTGGCGCGCAGATCCCAGATCAGCAGGTAGCTACCCTTATCGACAAAGAACAGGCCGCTCTCGTCGTGGTGCTTCTTCCAGGCCGTGATCTCGCGGGCCACCGGCGCGGTGTAGCTGGCCACATCCTGTGGCTGGTGGTAGCCGAAGGTGAAGTAGTAGGCCAGGTTGGCCACTGCCTCGGGCGGCACGCGGTATACATAGCTGTAGGCCGGGTAGGGCTGCACATTGGCGAATCCGGCCTCGGCGGATTGGTCGAAGTTAGGGCTGAAGCGGTCGAGCCGGATGGTGGCCGAGGCCATCGGCGGGTCGAAGTGGGTGAGGTAGGGCAGCAGCCGGGCGACCTCGGCGTAGTCCTCGGGCGACTCGCCAGGGAAGCCCCACAGCACATTCCAGTACGAGCGCACCCCCAGCTCCTTGCACCACTTCAGCAGCTGGATGTTCTGCACGGCCTTCACGCCCTTGCGCATCAGCTTCAGCACCGAGTCGCTCAGGCTCTCGATGCCGGGCTGGATGCCGGTGATCCCGGCCTGGCGCATCATCTGCACCTGCTCTTTGCGCAGGTTGGCCTTGACCTCGTAGAACAGGTCGAGGTTCATCTCTTTGGCGATCAGGCTGGGGATGAAGTCTTTGAAGTACTTCATGTCCAGGATGTTATCCACCACCGAGATCGGGCTGTCGGGGTGGCCGCTGGCCAAGTGCACCAGCTCGGCCATCGCGCGGTCCGCCGTCTTGCTGCGGTAGGTCATGGTCGAGCCGTTCAGGCCGCAGAAGGTGCAGTGGTTCTTCTCGCCCCACCAGCAGCCGCGCGAGGTCTCGTAGAGGATGCGGATGGGGAAGCGCGTGTCGATGTTGGCATCGGTCTTCTGGGCGAAGAAGTCGTCGTAATCGGGGTAGGGCAGCGCATCCATGTCGCGCACCGAGGGCGCGTTGCTGGCCCGCCCGGTCATGATCGCCAGGTCGGCGCTGGCGCGGGTATTCACGCCCTGCAGGTCGGCCAGCGAGCGGCGGGCCAGCACGCGCTCGACCAGCTGCGGGAAGATGATGTCGCCCTCGCCCGAGACGGTGGCGTCCATGAACGGGAACTGCCGCACCACCTCGGCCCCCATGATGCCCTCGCAGTTGGCCCCGCCCATCACAGTGAAGATCTCAGGCGCGCGCTGCTTCAGCCGCCGCGCCAGTGCCAGCGAGGCCACTTGTTGCTGGAAGATGCTGGTGAAGCCCACCATCTTGGGCCGGTAGCTTAGCACGGTGTCCACGCAGGCATCCAGAAACTCGGCGGCCTGGGCGCGCACCGCCAGCACCTGGGCGATGTACTCCTCGGATGCGAGCCGTATGGCCTCGCCCTGGCTGGTCTCGCGCCGCACCACGTTGTCGAGGTAGCCCTCGACGTCGTGCTCGATGTCGGGGAACAGCGCGCCGGAGAAGATCCACTCGCCGACCAGATCGTGGGTGAGCGGCCTGCCGTTTGAGATCTCGGTGTAGATCTCCGGCCCGATATGCTCGGCGAAGGCCAGAGTCATATACAGCACCTTGCACGAGACCCCCAGCGGCGCGAGCGACGCTTTGAGCAGCCCCAGGCCGATCGATGGCTGGTTCAGCGGCCCAAATGGCATGGAGATCAGCAGCACATCGGTCTGCTCGGATCCCTGCGCAGCAAGGCCAGCAAGTGTGGTTCTCGCATCTGGCGGCATGAATCACCTCTTCTATCCAGCGGGTTCCATGGCAAAGCTTGGCGGAAGCTGGCTCCATGGCCCCTCAGCTCGGATCATGTTGCGTGTTGGGATCGGCTATTGCTTGGGCGATGTGGTATGGGAAGATGATAATAAAATGGGGTTAGGCTGGGAAGATGCGAAGGGTTCATGTTGCCTGATACCTTCGTATCACCGCGGGCGCAAAAGCGCGGGCCAGCCCGGCCTGGGCTGGCCCGCGCGGCGGCAGGGCGGGGCGCTACTGCGCGGCGGCCAGGGCGCGCTCGGCGTCGGCGCGGCCCATGGCGAACAGCTGGTGGTGCTGGCTGTCCTCGTAGTCGATGATCCACTCCATAGGCATCAGGTCTTTGGGGGCCACCACCAGCGGCGGGCGGATGCGGCGCGGGTACTCGGCGGGCACCAGCGAGGCGTCGCCCAGCCGTACGGCGGCCAGCCGCAGCCGCTCGATCAGCTCGGCCTCGCGGTTGCGGCGCTCCAGCGCCTCGAAGGCCACGCGGTACGATGCCAGCAGCGTCCAGTCGAGCGCCAGGGTGAGCGCCTGGATGAGATCCTGCGGGGTCTGGTGGAAGCTGGCCTTGGCCACACTGGGGTCGGCATTCCAGGGCGTCATCATCACCACCAGGATGTCTACCTCATCGTCGCCCGCCAGGTCGATCACCGGCTCCAGCGGGGTGTTGGCCAGCACCGCGCCATCCCAGTAGCGCCCCGCGCCGATCTGCGTCCACGGGTAGACGATCGGGATGGATGACGAGGCCATCAGGTGCTCGATGCCGATGGTGGTGGCGGGCGCGCCGTTCAGCTCGCGGTTGCAGAACAGCTCAAGCGCGCCGGTCTGCAGTTCGGTGGCGGCCAGCAGCAGCGCGGGCGACTGCGGGCTGTTGATCCGGCCAAAGTCCATCCAGCCCGCCAGCGTCCTGCGCCAGGGCGCGGTGTCGAGCAGGCTGAGGAAGGGGCGCTGGGCGAACAGCGTGCCTAGGTTTGAGAACAGGTTGTGCAGGCTGGCCTGGCGCTCCTCGGATGTGATCACCGACAGCGGGCCGCCGTGGGCCTCGGATGTGAGCACGCTGCGCAGCAGGAAGCGCAGCAGCGGCTTGACCACCGGCGGCAGGTCGGCAGAAAGCTGGTGCACGTCCTCGGTGTGCATGGCCAGCCAGTGCTGCTTCAGCTGGGCCACTGTCAGGCCGGATGCCAGCGCCGCCGCGTTGATCGCGCCGATCGATGTGCCGGCGATGATATCGGGGCCTCTGCCATCCTCGATCCAGCCGTGCTCGACCAGGGCCTCAAGCACGCCGATGTGGTAGGCTCCGCGTGCCCCGCCGCCGGAGAGCACGAGCGCTTTTTTGGGGGTTGCCATCGCCTCGCTCCTTGTCAGCTTGTCATCTGCTGTGGTATAGAACGAGGCGGCGACCCCGATTTTTCTAGTGCCTGCCCAGCAGCTCGATCAGGGCCTGGGTGGCGGCGCTGGGCGCGCGACCGCGCCGCAGGCCGTAGGCGTAGGTGCGGCGGTCGTCGCCGTCGATCAGGGCCAGCGCGCACAGCATGCCCGCCGCCACCTCGCGCCCGATCGCGATGCCCTGGATGAGCGCCACGCCCAGCCCGGCCTCGACGCAGCGCTTGATCGCCTCGGTCTCGGCCAGCTGGATGCAGGCCTCGCTCTCTAGCACGGCGGTGCCCAGCAGCCGCTCCACGGTGGCGTGTAGCGCCGACCCCGGCTCGCGCGTGAACAGCATGCGGCCCCGGATCTCCTCGCGCGTCACCTCCTCGCGCTCGGCCCAGTCGTCCTCGGGCGACACGATCACCACTAGCTTGTCGTGGCGGAACGGCGTGACCTCGACCTTGGGGTGGATGGCGGGCGAGCCGACCAGCACCAGATCCACCGTGTCGGCGGCCACCAGATCCAGCAGCTCGCTGGTGTTGCCCACGCTGATCCGCACGTGGTGCTGGGGGTGCAGCTCGCGGTAGCGCCGCAGCAGCATGGGCAGCATATAGGTGGCCAGGGTGTGGCCCACGCCGATCCGTAGCGTGCGGTCGGCCACGCCTGCGGCGGCGCGGGTGGCCTCGGCGGCGGTCTCGCTGAGGGCCAGCATCTGCTCGGCGTAGGGCAGCAGGGCCTCGCCCGCGCTGGTGAGCCGCAGCCGCCGGGTCTGGCGCTCGATCAGCTGCGCGCCCACCTGGGCCTCCAGCACGGCGATCTGCTGCGAGACGGTGGGCTGGGTCATATGCAGCGCCTCGGATGCGCGCGTGAAGCTGCCGAGCCGGGCGACGGTGGCGAAGATGTGGAGTTTGTGCAGATCCATAGGCGTGCCTCGGCAGTGTATAGAAAATTCCTATCATAGGTATACCATAGATACATTGGAAAAATGGTAGTGATGAGGCTATGCTGCTAGGAGATTTCTTTTCACACTCCTACAGGAGGATGCCATGGAGCCAGACGTGAAGCAGCGGGTGCAGGCCCAGTTCGGGGCCGCCGCCGAGCGCTATGTGGCCAGCGCGGGCCACGCCAAGGGCGACGACCTGGCCCAGCTGGTGGCGCTGGCCGGGCTGCGCGGCCACGAGCGGGTGCTGGATGTGGCCACCGGCGGCGGGCACACCGCCCTGGCCTTCGCTCCCCACGCCAGCGAGGTGGTGGCCAGCGACCTGACGCCCGACATGCTGGCCGCCGCCGAGCGCTTTGTGCGCGGCCAGGGCGCGCAGAACGTGCGTTTCGAGCTGGCCGACGCCGAGGCGCTGCCTTTCGCCGATGCCAGCTTCGACGTGGTGACGGTGCGGATCGCGCCGCACCACTTCCCCGCCCCGGCGCGCTTCGTAGCCGAGGCGGCCCGCGTGCTGCGCCCCGGCGGCATCTTCCTGCTGGATGACAATGTCGCGCCCGAGGATGCGGAGCTGGCCGCCTTCATCAACCGCGTGGAGGCCTGGCGCGACCCCAGCCACGTGCGCTGCCTGCCGGTGAGCGAGTGGCGCGCGCTGATCGCAGCGGCGGGGCTGGATGTGGAGCACGTGAGCGATGTGCTCGTGAAGGCCTACGACTTTGCGCCCTGGGCCGAGCGCATGGCTATGCCCGCCGCCGAGCAGGCCGCCCTGGAGCGCTGGCTGCTGGCTGCGCCCGAGGCCTGCGTGGCGGCCTTCCAGATTGTGGCCGAGGGGGGCCGCGTGCGTAGCCTCTCGACGGGCTTCGTGATCATCAAGGCCCGCAAGCCGGTGCGATAGATCAAATCTAGCGCACTCCTCGTGCCAGCGGCCTATCTTCGTGGTAAAACGTTCTTGTGCCGCCTTGCTGGTGAAGGGCTGCGCTTGCCTTGCACAACCCTGTGAACTAGCGCATAATACAGGCCCGGATCTGCGCACCTGCGGGGGAAGCCATATGAGCGATACGATCGATACCAGCGCCTGCGAGCCAACCGACGACCTGTTTGGCGACCTAGACAGCGGGGCGCGGGCGGCGCTTGAGCGCCAGACCTCGTATGGCAGCTACCCGGCGGGCTACATCTTCTTCTCGCCCGAGGAGTACACCGAGCACCTGCTGTTTGTGAAATCGGGACGCGTGCGGCTCTACAAGCTCTCGCCCGAGGGCCGCTCGCTCACCCTGTTTGTGCTGAGCGCCCACTCGGTGTTCGCCGAGGCCGCGCTGCTGGGCGACCGCGCCCACGACTGCTTCGCCGAGGCGCTGACCGAGTGCAGCGTGGGGGCTATCCCCAGCGACGAGGTGCGTCAGATCATGGCGCAGCACCCCGAGGTGGCCATGCGCATGATGGACATCATCGCACGGCGGCTGCGCTCGCTGGAGCGCAAGCTGGCCGACATCGCCTTCAAGAGCGTGCCCCAGCGCCTGGCGGCCATCCTGCTCGATCTGGCCGACTGCGGCAATGGGATCGACCAGTCGGCACCGCCTGCGGTCATCCGCTACACCCACCAGCAGCTGGCCGAGATGCTCGGCTCGTACCGCGAGACCGTGACCAAGGCCGTGGGCGAGTTCCGCGAGGCCGGGCTGATCCGGATCGCTGGCGACATGATCTACCTGCTGGAGGTGCCGCGCCTGCGCGCTCTGGCCGATGCCACATAGTAGCTGCAGTCGGCGGCTTTTTGCGCCGCGCCGCAAACATGCGGGTGCGGATGCACCACACATGGGCAAGATAGTGTACAATGGCGCGGCAGACCGCACGCTTCTGTAGAAGATCCGCCAGCCCCAGCGCCGCCACGGCGCTGGAAAGCGCCAGTACAACAAACAACCATGTCAGTTGCCGAGTTTCCACCGCGCTCAACCGAGGCAGACCCACGGGACCGACACACTGCGCAGCAGCGATTTCGGCTGAGCCTCACCCTAGAGCAGTGCCTCTACATCGCCCTCATCCTCGTGGCCCTGCTCACCCACTTCTGGGGGCTTGGGGTACGGGCCTACCACCACGACGAGACGCACCACGCCTTCTTCTCGTGGAAGCTCTACCAGGGCGAGGGCTATGTCCACGATCCGCTGCTGCACGGGCCATTCCTCTACTTCGCCAACGCCTTTATCTACATGCTGTTTGGCGACAACAACACCACCGCCCGCGTCAGTGTCGCGCTGTTTGGCACCTTGCTGGTGGGGCTGCCCTACCTCATCCGCCGCGAGCTGGGGCGGGGCACGGCGCTGGCCGCCGCGCTCTACCTCACGGTCTCGCCCGCCATCCTGTATGTGGGGCGCTTCATCCGCCACGACACCTTCGCCGTCACCTTCGAGCTGCTGGGCTTCATCGGCATCGTGCGGTATGTGAGCACCCAGCAGAAGCGCTGGCTCTACCTGCTGGCGGTGGCGCTGGGCCTGATGTCGGTGACGATGGAGTCGTTCTTCCTGTATGTGGCGATCGTCTTCCCGCTGCTGATCGCGCTCTTCCTGTGGTACGCGTGGAAGCCGAGCCTGCTGATCGCCGGGGTGACGGGCGTGATCTTCGCCGCGCTGATCTTCGTGCTGCCGGGCGCGCCCGAGCGCTCGGGCGACAAGGTGCTGCGCACCAGCGGCAGCTATGTCTGCCCCTCGCCTAGCAACCTCTTCCCGCCCGACAACCCCATGCGCTTCACGCCGGGCCCGGTGCTGGGCCTGCCGCCGCTGCCCACCGCCGACAACGACTATGGCGTGTGCGTGCGCAACCAGCCCGACAATAGCTTCCCGGCCTACTTCGTGAAGCTGGGCCAGTTCTTCGGCCACCCGGCCATCCTGCTGGCGCTGGCGGTGCTAGTGCTGGGCCTAGGCGCGGCGTTTGCGCCGATCTGGCTGCTGAAAGATGCCAGCGGGCTGACGCCGTGGCAGCGGGCCAAGGAGCTACAGAACCCGATCGTCGAGGTCTTCACCAGCCTGGGCCGCGACCGGCGGCTGTGGGTGGCGCTGGGCATCTTCTTCGCGATCTACGCGCTGTTCTTCACCGCGTTCCTCACCAACCCGGTGGGCATCCTGAGCGGTATGTTCGGCTCGGTGCTGTACTGGATGGCCCAGCACGACGTGCAGCGCGGCGGGCAGCCGGGCTACTACTACACCATGCTGCTCAGCGTCTACGAGCCGCTGGCGATCAGCTGGGGCCTGATCGGCACCGTGATGGTGCTGGTGGGCGGCGCGCTGATGGTGCTGCGCCGCCGCGCAGCCGCCACGGCGCAGGGTGTGGCGCGCGGCATCGACTGGTCGGTGGCGTTGCCAGCGATGCTGGTCTGGTGGTCGCTGGCCACCTGGTTCATCTACTCGTGGGCGGGCGAGAAGATGCCCTGGCTGACGATGCACGTGGTGATGCCCATGGCGCTGCTGGCGGCCTGGGCGCTGGTAAAGACGGTGACGTGGAGCTTCGCGGTGGCCAGCGATGCGGTGGCCGACATGCGCGCCCACCGCGCCCAGCGCCGCAGCGCGCTGCTGATCTACCTGGCGGTGGTCGCCGCACTGGCGATCTTCACCGTGATCATTATGGGCGCGGCCACCAGCAACAGCGCTACCACTTTCGCGCTGCCGATCGCGGTGTTCCCGCTGCTGGCACTGCTGCTGGGCGTTATGGCCACCGTGCTCTACGGGCTGATGCGCGGCTTCCGCGAGGCCCTGGGCGCGCTGGCGCTGGGCATGGTGCTGGTGCTGGGCAGCTACACGCTGCGCAGCTCGTACCAGCTGAACTACCTGTGGGGCGACACGCCGCGCGAGATGATGATCTTCGTGCAGACCTCGCCCGACGTGGCGCGGGTGATGTCCCGGCTGGAGCAGGCCTCGGTGCGGCGCACCGGCGGCATGGGCATGCCGATCTGGTACGACAACGAGACGATCTGGGGCTGGTACACCCGCCGCTTCACCACTAAGGCCCAGCAGTCGCCCGCGCTGGCCGCCGCGCCTGGGCCAGAGGTGCAGGCCGTGCTGATGCTGCAGGAGAACCTGGACACCAACCCGCAGAACCGCGACAAGCTGAACGGCTTTGTCATCCAGCGGCTGCCGCTGCGCTGGTGGTTCCCCGAGGATCAGTACCGGCTGCCCAGCGAGTGGCGCACCGCCCAGGTGAACGAGGGATCGCCGCTGCTGATGCGGCTGATGCGCTTCCAGTTCGACAACACCACCACCTCGCAGCTCTGGCAGTTTCTGATCTACCGCAACCCGCCGGGGATTCTCGGCTCCACCGATTTTGTGATCGCCGTGCGCCCAGATCTTGCGCAAGAGATCGGCCTTGGAACAGGAGCGAAGCAGTAGGCCGTAGCGCGGCGCGCTGGCCCGCGCGGCGCGCTGTGCTGCGGCCCCCACACAACTATGTCAGCACTACCTAGCGACAGCCGCGACTATGCCGCGCCCCCCGCGATCGATCGTGTGATCGAGTTTACGCGGGTCAACACCGAGCTTGTGGCCTACGCCGCCCTGGTGATCCTCAGCATCGTGGCGCACATCTGGGGCCTGGGCCACATGGCCATGCACCACGACGAGTCCATCCACGCGTGGATGAGCTGGAAGTTCTTCACGGGTTCGGGCGGGTTCACCTGCGCCAACGGCGGTAGCTCGTTCACCTACTGCTACGACCCGGTCTACCATGGCCCGGCGCTCTACACCCTGACTCTGATCTCCTACTTCCTCTTTGGCATCGGCGAGGCCCAGGCCCGCATGCCGCAGGCGGTGGCGGGCGTGGTGCTGGTGGCCTCGTGCTGGATGCTGCGGCCCTTGATCGGCAGGCGCGGGGCCTTTAGCGCCGCCGCGCTGCTGGCCTTCGCGCCGTCCATCCTCTACTACACACGGTTCGCCCGCCACGACGGCCTGATGCTGCTGTGGACGCTTTGGATCGTGGTGGGCATGTTCCGCTTCCTGCAGGAGGGCAAGGCCCGCTGGCTGTACCTGCTGAGCGCGGGCGCGGTGCTGGCGGTGGCCACCCACGAGCTGTGGTACATCCTGGTGTTCCTGTTCGGCTTCTACCTGCTGGTGCAGCTGCTGGTCGAGCTGCTGCCGCGCAGGCCGGTGATCATCGGCCTGGGTGTGCTGGTGGGCGCTGCGGTGCTGATCGAGCTGGTGGGCACGCGGCTGTTGCTGCCCAAGATGGTCTCGGGCCTGGGCCTGCTGGTGGGCTGCGTCAGCCTGGTGAGCCTGCTGGCGCTGCGCGTGGCCGACCGCCGACCGCTGTTTGTGCGGCGCTTCCGCGAGCTGTGGGCCGAGCGGCGCGTGGCGGTGTGGGTGGCGCTGGGCCTGTTCTTTGGGCTGTACGCTGTGCTGTTCACCACCTACTTCACCTACCCCAAGGGCTTGATCGATGGCTTTGTGGCGGGCATCTCGTACTGGCTTGGCTCGCAGCAGGAGTACGCGCGCGGCAAGCAGCCCTGGTACTACTACCTGATGCTGATGCCGCTCTACGAGCCGCTGGGCTTCTTCGGCTCGATCTCGGCCAGCATCGCCCTGCTGGCGCGGCGCGCGCCTAGCGAGGAAGTTGCCGCCGAGAGCAAATCCTTCGATGCCGATCCAGATCAGGGTCTCGTCAAGCGGCTGTTCCCGCTGTTTCTGGTGTTCTGGTTCTTCGGCTCGCTGGTGGCCTACTCGTGGGCGGGCGAGAAGATGCCCTGGCTGGTGACCCACATCGCGCTGCCGGGCAACCTGCTGTTCGCCTGGGGCTTGGGCAAACTGCTGGGGCGCATGCCCTGGCGCGATATCCCCACCATAGGCCGCGTGGTCATCCCATCCAGCCTCGTGCTACTGCTCATCACCATCGGCGTGATGTTCTGGCGGCTCACCGATAAGGGCAGCGTGGGCATGACCGCTGGCTCTAGCCTGATCGCCGGGCTGGTGCCGCTGGTGGTTAGCGGTGTGCTGATCTTCATCATCCTCACCCTGGCCCAGCGTATCGGCTGGCGGGCCACGGGCGGGCTGGCCGTGCTCACGGTTTGCACCCTGCTGGCGCTCTACAGCATCCGCGCCAGCTGGATGGTGGTCTACGATCACCCCGACACCCCGCGCGAGCTGCTGATCTACACCCAGTCGTCGCCCGATGTGCCGCTGATCGTTAACGACCTGAACACGCTGGCGATCAGCCAGACGCGCAACAGTCGCACCGATAAGGATGATGCGGGCGGCCTCTCGATGCCGGTGATCATCGACAACGGCGACAGCAGCGGTGATGGCAGCCTCTCGTGGCCGTTCCAGTGGTACCTGCGCGACTACCAGCGGCTGGAGAACCGCAGCGCCGACTTCTTCCGCGACGCCACGGCCAATAGCTTCGATGTGACCATGCCCGACGGCTCGACCAAGCCCGCGCCAGTGGTGATGGCCTACTCGCAGCATATCACGCCGCAGGCCGCCAAGGCGCTTGAGGCCAACTACGTCAAGCGCTACGACTCGAAGCTCAACTGGTGGTTCCCCGAGGGCGACCTGAGTGGCTGCAACCCCGAGACGCCCGGCTACAAGCAGTTCTTCTACAGCTCGTGGTCGGTGGAACAGGCCAAGGCCGACAAGGACTGCGCCTCGATCGATTTTGCGACCGCCAAGTACCAGCCGCCGCTGGCCCCGATCGCGTGGGTCTTCGACCAGTCGCACTGGCCCGACCTGTGGCGCTTTGTGATGTGGCGCGACCTGCCCGAGCCGCTGCAGATCAGCGGGCGCGAGATGCAGGTGTGGGTGCGCAAGGATCTGGCCCCCGCCGCCAGCACCTCGGCCCCCGCTGGCAGCGCTGGCGCATCCTCGACGCTGCGGCTGATGGCCGAGCAGGCGGTCGGCTCGCTGGGCGGCCAGGAGGGCCAGCTGACCGAGCCGCGCAGCGCGGCGGTGGACAGCAAGGGCAATATCTACGTGGTCGACACCGCCAGCAACCGCGTGACGGTCTACAGCCCCGAGGGCGCGGTGCTGCGCACCTTCGGCAGCCTGGGCGCTGGCCCCGGCCAGTTCAACGAGCCGCGCGGCATCGCGGTCGATCTGCAGGGCAATATTTACGTGGCCGACACCTGGAACGCCCGCATCGCCAAGTTCGACGCCAATGGCACCTTCCTCAAGTCGTGGGGCGAGGGCAAAGAGGACTTCGGCAATGGGCGCACCGCCACCACCACCGACCGCAGCGAGGCGGGCAACCAGGCCAACCAGCTGGGCTTCTTCGGGCCGCGCGGCGTGGCGGTGGATAGCAAGGGCAATGTCTACATCACCGATACGGGCAACCGCCGCGTGGTGGTGACGGACACCGAGGGCAACTACCGCTACCAGTGGGGCTACGAGGGCAGCCAGGACGGCCAGTTCACCGAGCCGATCGGCATCGCGGTGGACTCGTTTGGCAATGTCTATGTGGCCGATGTCTGGAATGGCCGCGTGCAGGTGTTCTCGACCGGCATCGACCAGGTCAGCCCCACGCCCAGCTCGGTGTGGTCGGTCCCCGGCTGGCAGGCCAACTCGTACGACGACCCGTTCATCGCGGTGTCGCCCGATGGCCGCGTGTATGTGACGGTGCCGGGCGAGAACCTCATCCGCGCCTACACCGCCAACGGCGAGCCGCTGCTCAGCTGGGGCGGCTCGGGCAACGATCTGGCCTCGATGAACCTGCCCACCGGCATCGCCACCGATGCCAGCGGCAATGTCTACGCCACCGACCGTGGCAACGGGCGCGTGCTGCGCTTCCGCGTGCCTGCGGTGGCCCCCTCGCCCGCCGGGCAGTAGCGCCCAGGGCAGCGCACACACAAGGCGGGCTGGCACCACTGGTGCCAGCCCGCCTTGCTGTATCGCGGGGCTGCCTAGCCCCCGCTGCCCACCGCGTCGGTCGGGCGGGGGCGGAAGCGGGCCAGCACCTTCTGGAAGCCGCGCAGCAGCAGCGCCAGATCCTCCTTGGGCAGGATGCGCAGCAGCAGCACCATGGGCACATACACCACGCCGCCCACCACGATGGGCACCAGCACAAACTGGTCGCTCACCAGCCAGCAGGCCAGCGCCATCACCGCCCCGGCCACGGCCGTGCGGGCCGCCACCGACACATTTTCCCAGGTGAAGGTGCCGCGTGGCAGGATGAGGATGCCGATACATGTCATGGCCAGCTCGGTCACGGCGAAGCTGAGCGCGCCGCCGATAGCCGCGTTCTGGTAGCGCAGCTCGGCCCAGGGCATCAGCACTAGGTCGAGCGGGACGGTGAGCGCGGTGCTGATGAAGACCAGCAGCGTCCACATGTTGGTGCGGTCGGCGGCCACCACGAACTGGCCAAGCAGCGTGGCCAGCCACGTGATGATCAGCACGAAGCCCATGATGTGCAGGATCGGCCCGCTCTGCGCGAACGAGGGGCCGTAGATCAGCAGCACCACCTGGTTGGCGATCACCGATGTGCCGAAGCCCACCGGGATGCCCACCAGCAGCAGGATGTTGAAGCTCTTGCGCAGCAGCCTGGATGCGGCCTCCATCGACTCGGCCACCGTGCGCGAGAGCGCGGGGAACACCGCCGTGGTCAGGATGTTGGGCAGGAAGATCAGCGTGCCGGTGAGGCCGATGGCCACGGTGTACCAGCCCACCACCTTCTCCTCGGCCAGCATGCCCATGATCTGCTTGTCCACCTCGAAGTAGAATGTGAGCGCCAGGCCCGACATAAAGTAGGGCAGGCCATCTTTTAGCAGCGACTTGGCGATCTGGGCATCCCAGTGCAGCCGGAACCGGGTGTAGCTGCGCAGGAACCACAGCTCGATGATGGTGGCCACCGCGTAGACCACAGCGGGGATGGCCGCGATCACGATAATGTTGGCCTTCATGAAAATACACAGAAAGCTGAGTGCGACGGTGATCACCTTATTTACGATCTCGATGATCGAGATGCGGTGCATGGCCTCGTAGCCCTGGAACACCGCGTTGAACACCACCACCGTCTGCTGGAACGGCTGCGAGAGCGCCAGCACCCACACCAGCAGAATAGTATCATCGGAGTAGGGCACCACCAAGGTGTAGAGGTAGACCACCACGCACGATATAGCGAAGAACGCATAGCGCTGCAGCAGCGCCGTGCCCAGCAGGTCGGCGGCGCGCTCAGGGTTGCGCGCGATCGCCTTGGTGAGGTAGGTGGTGACGCCGGTGCTCATCACTATGCCCATAATCGTCCAGATCGAGCCTGCCAGGGCGTACTTGCCCATGTCGGTCGCGCCAACATAGCGCGGCAGGTAGATCGAGAGCACAAAGCCCAGCGCCCAGGTGATGCTCTGGGCCACGAGCATCACGCTCACGTTCTTCACGATGGTCTTACCCGATGAGTTCATGCTGTCGTACTCTCTCTAGAAGCGGATAGCGGGAGATGCGATAGGGATGATGCGCTTCTGCGCCGCTGGTGGTCCTACTGCGCGGGACGCACCATCAGCCGCACATGGTCGATCGAGAACGGCGTGAGCCGCTTCTCGTCGTTGATGATCGCCACGCCGGTCACATAGGTGTACTGAGGGTCGTAGATCAGGTCGTCGAGCCACAGCACCACCTCGGTCCAGCGGTTGGCCGGGAAGGCGCGGTTGTAGCCCAAAAAGTAGAGCCGCGTCTCGGGGAACAGCGGGTCTTTGGGGTTGGCGTCGGGCTGGCGCTCGACCGAACTATCGGTCTTCAGCCAGTAGCTGTAGTCGTTGCTGCCCTCCACCGCGATCAGCAGGTCATCCAGCTTCACCTCGTTATCGCCGCCGTTCACCCAGAAGCTCACGCCCAACACATCGCTGCGCAGCAGCGGGGCCGCGCCCTTCTGCCGTGTGAAGAACAGCCGCCCATAGCCAGCCTGGGGCTGGGCCAGGATGGCGGCGGTGCCGGTGTAGACCTCGGTGCGGCTTGCGAGGCTCAGCTTCATATTCTGGCTCTGGGCTGTGCTCCAGCCTGCGGCCAGCTTGTCGGTGTAGACCGACTGGTACTCGTAAGCTATGTCGGGGGTGGCGTCGGCCTGGGCCGAAGCTGCGGCCTGGGGGGTGGCGGCGCGGTCGCGGGTGGGCGCGGGCGTGCGGATGGCGGTGGGCGTCACTGGCGTGGGCACCTCGGTGACAGGGTCGGCGAAGAGCGGCGACATGGTGGGGGTGGGGCGCGCCAGCGCGGTGGTGGTGGCGGCGCTGTCGGGGCTGCCGCAGGCCGCCAGCGCGCCGATGGCCGCCAGCAGCAGCGCGCAGCGCCAGCGCGTGCGGGCCGATCTCGTATGGCTCCAGTTGTTACCAGACACAAGCGATCCTTCTACAAGATGTGGCCCTGGAGCGCGTGCCCGGCGCTAGCTGCTTGGCTGGGGCGCGGCTGGCTGCTGCCAGGGCCAGCGGATGGGCGCGACGGCGGGGCGCTCGCGTGCGACCACATCGAAGATGCACACCAGCCCCATCATAATGCCGATCACGCCCATGTTGCTGACCTCCCACGCCATATCGACGTAGGCGTAGACGAAGAATACCACCAGATACGAGAGCGCCAGCACGGTGGCTATGCCCACCTCGTCGTTTGCGGTCTCCCATAGTCGCCGCCCGCCGATCACAAAGGCCGTGCCGAAGGTCGCTGCCATCGAGAGGAATCCAAGCGCACCCATGTCCATCCAGATCCACAGGATCGAGTTGTGGACGATGTACTCCCACCACTCGAAGAAGCTGATGTCGGGCGTGGGCACGATCTGCATGAACTTATTGCCGAACCCGACGCCAAAAAGCACGTTTTTGTGGATGGTGTAGAGGTTGTTGATATTCTCGTAGACGCGGTAAATGTTCGAGGCCGCGTCGCGCGGGTCGGCCTGGCCGAACACCGAGCGCACCGCCTTGGCCGGCGCGCCCAGCGCCCCCGAGCTGTTCCAGAAGATGGCCACGTACAGCATGCCACATGCGGCCAGTGGCGGCACGATCAGCCAGAACTTCTGCTTGTTCAGCCGCAGCAGCAGCAAGAAGATGATCACCACGGCGATGCCCATGGTGATGAACGAGGCGCGGCGGTTGTTTGCGGCGTAGGCCAGCAGCACCACCGGGAAGCCGATCCACATCACCGTGCGCTTGGCGACCGAGGTGCGGAACAGCATCGACGCGAAGAAGATGATGAAGAAGGCGTTGAAATGGATAGAGAGCGCGTGCTCGCCGATCGCCTCGACGCCCGCCAGCTGGAACTTTAGCTCGGTGGCGGTGTAGACCGAGCCGACGACTCCGTTGACGATGTTGGGCAGGATGATCAGCCACAGCATGGTCTGCACGTGGCTGCGCCGCTCGATCAGGTTCACCGTCAGCCAGTACGCGGGCAGGATGTAGAGCAGCGACCGCGCCTCCCACAGCGCGATCACGCGGTCGCCCCCGCGCGCGATGCCGTAGAGCAGCGAGAACATGACGCACCCGCTGAACAGCGCCAGCGGCCAGAACACCGGCCCGAAGCGGAACCGCCACTTGCGCTGGAAGGCCATGCGCAGGAACCATACCGCCAGCGTCAGCGCTAGGCACAGCTCGAAGGGCGAGAAGCTGAATGAGTCGCTGAAGTACAGCAGCGACTCGGCGCTGGAGAGGTTCTTGCGGAAGGGGTACCACGGCATCAGCAGCGCGTCGCCTAGGAAGCTGAAGGTGAGCAGGCAGAACACACCGTTGCGCGGCTCGTAGATGATCAGGCCCACGCAGGTGAAGAAGCACAGCCACGCGATCAGCGACACGGGTGCCATCAGCCGCCCCATGGCGTACGACTGGAACAGCGCCGCCGCCAGCACGAACAGCGCCCACAGGCCGTTGCGGATCCACCCGCGCTTGATCTGGGCCTCAATCGAGAGGTATTTGGGATCGGTGGTGATCGGCTGGTTCATCCGGCTCCTCGCCTGGCGGCTACGATGGGTCCATGAAGTAGATGCCGATGGCGAACAGGATGGTCATGCCGATAACCGGCAGCAGGTAGGTGTAGTTCGACTTGGGCTTCCAGAAGATGCCCAGCGCGATGCACGCGACAGTGAAGGTCAGCACAACTTTCATGGCGTCAGTCCTGCGGGATACGGTTGTAGATCCAGCGCGGCATGCTCACCTTGGTCTGGTTGAGCACCACGCCCAGCATCTGGATGTGCTTCACCTCATCAAGCGCGCGCCGCACGAAGCTCACCGGCGTGATGCCCTGGCGCACCACCACGCACGCGGCGTCGGCCCGCGACGCGATTGCGATGCCGTCGCTGTTGGCCATCAGCGCGGGCGCGTCGATGATGATGTGGTCGAAGCGCCCGGCCAGCTCGGCCAGCAGCTGATCTAGCCCCTGGCTACGCGATGCCATGGCCCACTGGTGCGGCGGCATCTCGCCCGCTGGCAGCAACAGCAGGTTGGTCAGGCTGGTGGCGATCAGCGCCTCATCCAGGGTGGCCTGCCCGGCCAGCACGCCGCTGACGCCTAGGCTGGTGGGCAGATCGACATCGGGCGGCGGGGCGGGCTTGCCGAAACGCTTTTTGGGCGGGCGGGTGGCCTCGCCCAGCTGGCGCTGCAGGCCCGGGCTGGCCCAGTTCAGCTCGACCACGCATACGCTCTGGGCTAGGTCGGATGCCATGGTGGTGGCCAGCGCGAGGGCGCTGTAGGTCACGCCCTCGCCACGGATGGCGCTGACCATGGCGATGCGCGCGGGGATGTGCTCGCGGTAGAGCATGCCGGTGATCATGCGGCGGTAGCTGGCGATCACCTCGGCGGAGAACACGGTGAGCGGCACGCCCGCCGCCGAGAGCAGCACGGTGGGCAGGCTGGCGGCGGGTATGGGCTTGCTGCGCTTTCCTAGCTTGGGCATGGGCTACTCCTGGGTGCTCTGGGCCAGTGCGCCGGGCATGGGCTGCGCTGCTGGCTCGGCTGCTGGCGGCTCGGCGGCTGGCTCGCCAGGGCTGGCGGCGGGCATAGCTGCGGCCAGCAGCTCTTTGCGCACCCGGCTGCGCGGCGGCATGGCCAGCACGGGCAGGCTCAGGCGGTTGTTTACGTCGATCGGGAAGCGCAGGCTCGGGTCGAGCACGGCCACGCCCACGATTGCGATGATGCTGAGCAGGAAGCCTGCGATCACGAAGATGATGTTCTCCATCAGGCGTTTGCGCAGGCCGTTGGTCGGCTCGTCGGCCCTCAGCGGCGCGTCGATGATCAGGTACATCTGGCGCAGGTTGCGCTCGGCCTGGTCCTTGGCCAGCTGGGCGCTCTCGACCTTCGACTGCACATCCTGCACGCGATCCTCGGCCTGCTTCACCGCCGACTGGAGCTGGTCGACCTTCACCAGCTCGTCGCCGGGGCGCTCGCCGCGCTCGGGGGCGGGGTGGGCCAGCAGGTACTCGAGCTGGGCCTGGCGCGCGGTCTCTAGCTCCTGCTTCAGCGGGTCGAGCTGCTTCTGGAAGAACTCCTCGGCGGCCTGGCTGTCCTGCTTGTTGCTGTTCAGCTTCCAGACCACGTAGCTCTCTGGCAGGTGCTGGGCCAGCAGGTAGGCGGTGTCGGCATCCTCGGCGGTGGCGCTGAAGCCCACCAGGTTGTCGTTCACCGAGGCGACCGCCAGGTTTTTGCTGAGGTCGGCCATGGCCTTGTTCAGGTCTTCCTGGCTCTTGTTCATCTTGGCCTCAAGCGAGGTGCCAGCGGCCACGCGGCGCATGAAGGCCTCGGTCTTCATCAGCGCCGAGATCTCGCTGACAAACACCGAGGATGGTGTGACCCAGGCTGCGGTGCCGTTGCCCGGCAGATCGGTGAGCGAGGAGACCAGCGAGGAGCCTTGGACATAGATCGACCCGGCGGATGTGTACGAGGGCTTCTCCCTCAGCGCGAAGAAGCCGCTCGCCGCCGCCGCGATCACGATCGGCAGCATGTAGAGCCAGAAATAGCGAAACAGCGATTCGATCAATCGCAGCAGCGCAAGTCGTATCATATGGGCACCATCCTCCGGTTGTTGGCATTCCCAAGGTAGGAACAGATAGTGGCGATGTTGGGCAGGTGTCGGCCACGCGGCTCTATGGCTCGCTGGCGGGCAGCGCCAGGGCGCGCCGAATCAGAACAGCGCTGTTGGGCCTGTGTGCAGTGCTTATTGTAGCGGCATTGGCCATGTTCAGCATGAACATTCTGCGCCCCGAGCTGTCTATTCGTTCATCTTGGCATGGAGACCGGCAGTGTGCCCGCGCCGATGCTGTGCCCACCATGATGACACATTTTGCCATACTGCTGCAACCACCGCGATAACATTCTACTCACCTTCGTACTGCGCTGGGTGAGGTTGTTGCGCACTGCTGTGCCCTGAGAGTAGTGATCTGCCAGCAAATGCTAACCAAGATTTTATCTGCGCTTGGTATCTCGGCGCGGCGAGCTAAGCAATTGGGGCGGTGTGCGTGCCGCTGGCGTTGCTGGTGCGGCAGGTGCTACGTGCCAAAAAGTGGTACCGATTGAGGCCATGGTATAGCTTATTGTGGTCTTAACAAAATAGACAAAGTGTGGTATACTACCCTCACTGAAAGTAAAGGTTATTATAACTATTACTAGTGAAATGACGATCACGCTCGACAAACCTGCGACCCCGCCGCTACGCGATGGGCAATGGCCCACCGTCGGAGTGAGTGTGGTGATCTTCAGCCTGCAGCCCGCCGAGCGCGGCAGCGAGCTGTCGGTGCTGCTGGTGCGCCGCACCTGCGCCCCGTGCGAGGGCGCGTGGGCGCTGCCGGGCGGCTGGGTGCACAGCGGCGAGGGCTTGGAGCAGGCGGCGCGGCGGCACCTGCTCACCAAGGCCGGGCTACGGCCCACCTACCTTGAGCAGCTCTACACCTTCGGGCGGCCCGACCGCGACCCGCGCGAGCACCGCATTGCGGTGGCCTACTACGCCCTAGTGCGCAACGACGAGAGCGAGATCGCCACCGCGCCCGACCGCGAGGCCCGCTGGTTTGCCGTGGATCGCCTGCCATCGCCGCTGGCCTTCGACAACGACGAGATCGTGCAGTATGCGCTCTGGCGGCTGCGTAACAAGGTCAGCTACGCCTACATCTCCTACCAGCTGCTTCCGCCTACCTTTACGCTCACCCAGCTGCGCGAGGTGTACGAGGGCATCCTCGGCACCGAGATCGACCCGACCAACTTCCGCCGCAAGGTGGAGGCCAGCGGCACGATTGTGCCCACCGGCACGCGGGTGGAGGGCGGCGCGCACCGCCCGCCCAAGCTCTACCGCTGCACCCTTTCGCCCGACCAGCTCTTTAAGGGGCCGCAAAGCTAAGAGAAGCCTTTCCAACACGCGAGCGATGTTGCTCGGATGCGTGTCACTAGCCTACAGGTTTTTGTGTGTTTAGTGTAAAGGTATTTGTGACCTTTACTCAAAGGAGCATCCATGACCACCGCTCTTCCGCCGACACTGGTCGGCGCAACATGCAGCCCCGAGCTTGAGCTTCAGCCCTGGAACTTCGACGCCCCCAAGGCACCGCAGTACGGCCCAGGCGCAAGCCAGGAGGACACCATCCCGCTGGATGCGCCGGTGCAGCAGCAGATGCCCGCCAGCTACCGCGCCATGGACGCCGCCGAGCTTGACCGGCGCATCCGCCAGGCCAAGGCCATCCTGGGCGAGAAGCTGCTGATCCTAGGGCACCACTACCAGCGCGACGAGATCATCCAGTACGCTGACCTGCGCGGCGACTCGTTCAAGCTCTCCGAGCTGGCCGCCGCCCGCAGCCAGGCCGACTACATCCTATTCTGCGGCGTGCACTTCATGGCCGAGAGCGCCGACGTGCTGGCCCAGCCGCACCAGCAGGTCATCCTGCCCAACATGGCGGCGGGCTGCTCCATGGCCGACATGGCCCACCCCGACGACGTGCTGAACGCCTGGGATCAGCTGGCCGAGCTGTACGGCCCCCAGCAGGGCCAGCGCCAGCCGCTGCTGCCCGTGACCTACATGAACTCGGCGGCCTCGCTCAAGGCCTTCTGCGGCGAGCGCGGCGGCGTGGTCTGCACCTCGTCCAACGCCGACACGGTGCTGCGCTGGGCCTTCGAGCGCGGCGAGCGCGTGCTGTTCTTCCCCGACCAGCACCTGGGCCGCAACACCGGCTTCGCCATGGGCATCCCGCTGGAGCAGATGGTGCTGTGGAACCCGCGCAAGCCGCTGGGCGGCAATACCCCCGAGCAGCTGCGCGAGGCCAAGATCATTCTCTGGCAGGGCCACTGCTCGGTGCACAAGCGCTTCACCGTGGCCCAGATCGAGCAGGCCCGCCGCGACTACCCCGGCGTGAACGTGATCGTGCACCCCGAGTGCGATATCAAGGTGGTGCAGGCCGCCGATAGCTACGGCTCCACCGAGCACATCCTGGCCAAGATCGCCAAGGCCGAGCCAGGCTCGATCTGGGCGGTGGGCACCGAGATCAGCATGGTGAAGCGGCTAGCCGCTGAGAACCCCGACAAGACGATCTTCTGCCTGGACCCGGTGATCTGCCCCTGCTCGACGATGTACCGCATCCACCCGGCCTATGTGGCCTGGGCGCTCGACAACCTGCTTGAGGGCCGCGTGATCAACCGCATCACGGTGGACGAGGACACCAAGCGCTGGGCGAAGGTTGCCCTTGAGCGCATGCTTCAGCTTCGGTAGCGCGTCGCTTTCTCCCAGGGGCCGCCGTGCGCGCGGCCCCGCCAGGCCGAGGCCCACGTGCTGACCGCGGCCACGATATAGTGAGGAACAGCTATGTACGACTATATTATCATCGGCAGCGGGATCGCAGGCTTGTACACCGCGCTGCGGGCGGCCCAGCACGGCAGCGTGCTGGTGCTCACCAAGAGCAAGCTGGAGGAGAGCAACACGCGCTATGCCCAGGGCGGTATCGCGGCGGCCTTCTCGCCCGAGGACAGCCCGGCGCTGCACTACGAGGACACCCTGATCGCAGGCGCTGGCCTGTGCGACGAGGCGGCGGTGCGCGTGCTGACCGACGAGGCCCCCGCTCGCATCCGCGACCTGTTCAGCTACCAGGTGCCCTTCGACCGCCACGATGGCGAGGTCTCCCTGGGGCTGGAGGGCGCGCACTCGCGGCGGCGCATCCTGCACGCTGGCGGCGACGCCACCGGCTGGCATATCGAGGAGGCGCTCTGCCAGGCCATCCGCAAGGCCAATGTGGCGGTGCTTGAGGATGCGTTTGTGACCGAGATCGCGGTGGAGCATGGCCGCGCCACCGGCGTGTGGGCCATGCAGGGCGAGCGGCCCGCGCGGCGCTACCGCGGGCGGCACATCATCCTGGCCAGCGGCGGGGCCGGGCAGCTCTACGCCTACACCACCAACCCCGGCGTGGCCACCGGCAGCGGCATGGCGCTGGCCTTCCGCGCCGGTGCCGAGCTGATCGACCTAGAGTTCTACCAGTTCCACCCCACCGCGCTGCGGATGGATGGACTGCCGCCCTTCCTGATCTCCGAGGCGGTGCGCGGCGAGGGCGCGTACCTGCGCAACAGCCTGGGCGAGCGCTTCATGCCGCGCTACGACGAGCGCAACGAGCTGGCCCCGCGCGACATCGTGGCGCGGGCGATCACCAGCGAGATGCGCCGCACCGGCAGCGACTGCGCCTACCTCGACCTGCGGCATCTGGACGCCGAGGAGGCCCTGCGCCACTTCCCGACCATCGCCAAGTTCTGCGCCGAGGCCGGGATGGACATCACCAAGGATCTGGTGCCGGTGGCCCCCGCCGCCCACTACATGATGGGCGGTGTGCGCACCAACAGCTGGGGCGAGACCAGCCTGCCCGGCCTGTATGCCTGCGGCGAGGTGGCCTGCTCGGGCGTGCACGGCGCGAACCGGCTGGCCAGCAACTCGCTGCTGGAGGGCCTGGTGTTCGGCGGGCGGATCGTGGAGCGCACGCTCCAGCGTGGCGCGGCGTGGTTCGAGGATACCGAGTCGGCAGATTTTGGCCCCGACCAAGTGCTGGAGCTGGCCCAGCCGCAGCATGCCGCGCCCAGCAAGGCTCCAACCCAGGCCGACCTGCAGCGGCTGATGTGGCAGAACGTGGGCCTGGTGCGCGAGGCCGCCGAGCTTGAGGAAGCGGTCGAGACCATGGGCCGCTGGCAGGCGGCGCTGGCCCACCCGCGCAGCATCGCCGACCACGAGCTGCGCAACCAGGTGCTGCTGGGCTGGCTGATGGCCCAGGCCGCGCTGGCCCGCCAGGAGAGCCGCGGCGGCCACTTCCGCAGCGATGCCCCCGAGACGCTGGACGCCTGGCGGCACCGCATTGTGGTGGGCCAGCGCGTGGCTGTCGAGCACGCGCTGGAGCGCAGCCTTGCGGCGGCGGACTAGCCCAGGTTCAATGAAGAGCCGCCATGCGGCCTAGAGAGGGAAACAGAATGACAGCGGCATATATCCCATCCACCAGCCACTACATCTCCGATGAGGCGCTGGCGCGGCTGGTGGGCGCGGCGCTCGACGAAGATCTCGGGCGCGGCGACATCACCTCCGACCTGCTGGTGCCGGACGGCATCCAGGCCAGCGCGGTGTTTCGTGGCCGCAGCGCGGGCGTGGCGGCTGGCCTCACCATCGCCGGGCTGGTCTTCCAGACCGCCGATAGCCGCGTCACCTTCGAGCAGCTGGTGCCCGAGGGCGCGGCCATCGAGCCGGGGCAGGATCTGGCCGTGGTGCGCGGCCCGGCCCGCAGCCTGCTGCGCGGCGAGCGCGTGGCGCTCAACTTTGCCCAGCGTCTGAGCGGCATCGCCAGCCTGACGGCGCGCTACGTGGCCGCCGTGCGCGGCACCAGGGCGCGGATCGTGGACACCCGCAAGACCACCCCCGGCCTGCGGGCGCTGGAGAAGTACGCCGTGCGTGTGGGCGGCGGGCGCAACCACCGCCGCGACCTGAGCGACGCCGTGATGATCAAGGATAACCATCTAGTCGCTATCGCCATGCGCGGCCTGAGCCTGCCCGCCGCGGTGGCGCAGATGCGCGAGCAGCTAGCCCACACGGTCAAGATCGAGATCGAGGTCGACCGCATCGACCAGATCCCGCTGGCCCTGGAGGCCAGGGCCGACATTATCCTGCTGGACAATATGGGGCCAGATCTGCTGCGCGAGGCCGTAGCGCTGATCGACGGGCGCGCGCTTACCGAGGCCTCGGGCGGGGTGAATATGGCCACAGTGGCGGCGATCGCGGCCTCGGGCGTCGATATTATCTCGGTCGGCGGGCTGACCCACTCGGCACCCGCGCTGGATATCGGGCTGGACATGGAGCTGGCGCAATGAGCGACGCGGGCCTGATCTACCTCGATCACGCCGCGACCACGCCCACCCATCCCAAGGTGCTGGAGGCGATGTGGCCCTACTTCACCCAGCAGTTCGGCAATGCCTCCAGCCGCTACCCGCTGGCCGAGCAGGCCCGGCGGGCGGTGGAGTGGGCGCACGCCACGGTGGCCCAGCGCATCGGGGCGCGCCCCGGCGAGGTGATCATCACCAGCGGCGGCAGCGAGGGCGACAATCTGGCGCTGAAGGGCGTGGCGCTGGCCAGCCGCAGCCGGGGCGACCACATCATCACCACGCAGATCGAGCACCACGCGGTGCTGCGCGCCTGCGAGTACCTTGAGGCCGCCCACGGCTTCCGTATCACCTACCTGCCCGTCGATGCGGCTGGCGTGGTCGATCTGGCCGCGCTCGATGCGGCGCTGGATGCGCGCACGGTGCTGGTCAGCGTCATGCTGGCCAATAACGAGGTGGGCAGCATCCAGCCCCTGGCCGAGATCGCCCAGCGCACTAGGCCGCGCGGCATCCCGCTGCACACCGATGCGGTGCAGGCCATGGCCAACATGGTGGTGGATGTGGATGCGCTGGGCGTCGATCTGCTCACCATCTCGGCCCACAAGCTCTACGGCCCCAAGGGTGTGGGCGCGCTCTATGTGCGGCGCGGCACCCCGCTCGATCCGCTCATCCACGGCGGACACCAGGAGCGCGATAGGCGCGCGGGCACCGAGAATGTGGCGGGCATGGTCGGCCTGGCCGCAGCGCTCCAGCTAGCTGCCGAGCACGACATGGCGGCCACCCAGGCCCTGCGCGACCACCTGATCGCGGGTGTGCTGGACATGGTGCCGGGGGCCATGCTCACCGGCCACCCCACCCAGCGGCTGGCGGGCAGCGCCAGCTTCTGCTTCGCGGGCGTGGCGGGCGAGGCCGTGCTGGTGGCTCTGGCCGACCGGGGCGTGGCTTGCTCTAGCGGCTCGGCCTGCGCGGCGGGCGAGACCGACCCCTCACATGTGCTCACGGCCATGGGCATCCCTGCCGAGCTGGCGCAGACGGCGGTGCGCTTCAGCCTGGGCGCGCTGAACAGCGCCGAGCAGATCGACCGCGTGGTGGCGATGCTGGGAGACATAATGATGGAGCTACGCTAGAGCGATCTATGGCAGCAGAAAGCGGGCTGGGTATATGCGCCCAGCCCGCTTTCTATTGTATCGACCTGCGCTGCTACTTTCCGAGCTTGGCCAGCTCGTCGTCGAAGGTCTTCTTCCAGGTGTCGTAGGGCTGCGCGCCCACCACCAGTGTACCGTTTACCGTAAACGAGGGCGTGCTCTGCACCCCCGCCGCCGTGCCCTCGCGGTAGTCGGACTCGATCTGCGTCGCGAACTGCTGCGACTGGACGCACGTCTGCAGCGCCTTCTCGTCCAGCTTCAGCTCGCGGGCGTAGCCCAGCATGGTTGAGAAATCCTGCGAGAGGTTGCTGGTGCCCCACTCTTTGTCCGTCTGGCCCTTGAACAGCCGGTCGTGCATGGGGTAGAAGCTGCCCTGCACCGCCGCGCAGTTGGCCACGTGGGCAGCCAGCACCGCGCTGCTGTGGATCTCGGAGAGCGGGAAGTCGCGGAACTCGAACGAGACCTTGCCGGTGTCGATGTAGTTCTTCTTGATCTCGGGCATGGCCTGCTCGGCAAACATCGCGCAGTAGGGGCACTGGAAGTCGCTATACACGACCACCTTGATCGGCGCGCTGGGGTCGCCCATGCTGCGGCTGGCCGCGCTGGCGGTGGCGGTGGCCTCGGCGGCTGGCGCGGCGGTGGCCTCGGCTGCGGCTGGCGCGGCGGTTGCCTGAGTGGTGGCCCCCGAGGTTGTCGAGCCCTCGGCAGTCGCGCTGGCGATGGTGGAGACAGTGCCTGTGGGGCCGCACGAGGCCGTGAGAAAGAGCGCGCCGCCCAGCAGCGCGCCTGAGAGCGCCCGCTGGATGCGGGGCGAGAATGCTACCATGTCAGATCCCTTCAGAGCGATAAAAAGATGCCGCGCAGAGCCGCCTCGGGGCGCAGCGCGCCGCAGACGCATGCCCGCACGGCCCGTGTCTAGCGCTTCAGCGCCTCCACTGGCTGCGTCTCGGGGGCGCGGCGGTAGAGCTGGTGCATGGCCCGCCCGGTGCCGTCCTCGCCACAGTAGGGGCAGACCGACCACGTGAGGTCGATCACGTGGCTGCATGTCTCGCAGCGGCGGCGCAGCGAGGTGTGGCAGTGCGGGCAGAGGATGAAATCTGGCTCGATGCCGCGCTGGCAGTGCGGGCAGACATACGGCTCCTCAAGGTCGCGCCGCATATATTGCTCTTCCAGCGTGCGCTCGTACTTCTCGCCTAGGGTCTGGCGCGGGCGCAGGATCATGTGCAGCACGATCCCGGCGAACGGCAGCAGCAGCACCAGCGAGACCGCGAACACCTGCACCACCACATCGTCGCTGCGGCTGCGGATGTCGCGGTAGGCCCACAGCACCGATGCGGCCCACAGCAGAATAAGGTAGGCGAGCAAGGCCCAGCCAAGCACCACCAGGATGGGTATCGTATTTGTGATCAGCGACTGAATCGCTTCCAAGGTCATAGCTCCTTTCCTATTGCGGCTCATTTTCTCGCAATAGAAGAAAATGTCAAGTTCCTGGCACGGCGCGCGCTGGCGCATCGCGACGCCCGCAAAGGCCAAGAAAACACATGTGGGAGGCGTCGCCTCCCACATGTCGTGCAATCGCTATGCCGCATCGGCTAGACGCGCAGCATCTGCCCGGCTTTCAGCACAAACACCGTCGCCCCGCCCACCTGCACCTCGATCGGCGCGGGCGGGTAGAACTCGCCCGACTCGGCGATTGGCGGCAGCGGCGAGACGTAGCGGGTGCGGGTGTAGCAGTGCTCGCGGATGACCCGCAGCAGCGGCTCCAGCATGTCGGTCTCGGTGGCGATAAACAGAGTCATATTGCCCTCGTGCAGGAAGCCGCCCTCGCTGCTGATGCGGGTCACGCGGTAGCCGCGCTCGGTGAGCGCCGCCACTAGGTCGGCGGCATCCTGGCGCTGCACCACCGCGATCACTAGGCGCATGGGGGTTGGTTCGTTGCTTGCCATTCAGTCCTCTTCGCTCTCGTGCCAGCGGGGCCTAGCTCTGGTGTAGCACCGACTCGACCGTATCGCCGATCTGCGCGGCGATCTCCTCGACCGCCAGGCAGGCGTTGAACACGTGCCAGCGCTCCTTCGACTCGTTGATCAGCTGGCGGTAGCCCTCCTCCACCCGCTTGTGGAACTCTAGCTCGCGGGCGTCGAGCCGATTCCACTCGACCGGCACGCCCGTGCGGCCCTCGGGCATCGGGGTCAGCGGGGCCGACTGCGAGCGGAGGCGCTCGCGGGCGCGGGCCTTGCGCTCCAGGCCATCCTCGGCGCTCAGGTCGAGGTAGATGGTCATGTCGGGCTGTAGGCCGCCGGTGGCCATCTCGGTCAGGATGCGCAGCTCGCTCATGTCGCGGCCCAGGCCGAAGCCCTGGTAGGCGTAGGTCGAGTCGGCGTAGCGGTCGCACAGCACGATGCCATCGTGGGCCAGGTAGGGCCGGATGACCTCGTGGACCAGCTGGGCGCGCGCCGCCGAGAACAGCAGCGTCTCGGTCATGGGCAGAATCTCGGTGTTGTGCAGGTCCAGCACGATCCGCCGGATCATGTCGCTGATCCGCGTGCCGCCCGGCTCGCGCACCAGGATGACGGGGTATCCGCGCTCGACCATGTACTCGTAGAGCAGCCGCGACTGGGTGCTCTTCCCGCTGCCCTCAGGCCCCTCGAATGTGATAAATAGACTCATACGTTAGAAGAAGTATGGGTGCCAGCGTCTCCTTGTGTGTTGCCCTGGCACCCCGCAGGCTGCTAGCCTCTGGAAACTTTCACGCGCCGATGTGGCTCGCGGCCACGGCTCTCCGAGCGGACATTATACCGCTCCGCCATCTGGTGTTGGATCTTGCGGATGTAGTTGCTGCGCGGCGTCAGCTCCACCGCGTGCTGCTCGCCGTTCAGCACCTGGGTGATCGCGCTCTCGGTCTCGACGCGGGCCTCCTGTTCCTCATCCTCGTAGAAGTTGCCGCGGTAGGCGGGCACCACCTCGGGGGTGACATCGCCCAGGTGGAAGATGTCGGCCAGCTGGCGCTCCATCTGGTGGGCGGTGTTGTTGCGCAGCACGTAGACCGGCACGCCCCGGCCCTCGGCCTGGCGTACGCGCTCGGAGCCTTGGCGGTAGTAGTTTTTTAGCGTCATCACCAGTGTGGCCTCGCCCATCTCGCGCACGATGGTGGCGGGCACGCGCAGCGCGTGGATGGCCTTCTCCAGCCGGTCGCGGCTGATCCCGAAGGGGTAGATCCGCTGGGCCGACACCCCGTTCATCGCGCCGCTGTTGCCCGAGAGCGCCGCCCGGTCGCGGTTGGCCGCCTGGGCCACGCCTGCGCCGCGCTGGCCGCCATCGCGCCTGCGGCCCGGCTCGCCGCCGCGCTCGCCGCCGTCGCGCCTGCGGCTGCTGTACTCGGCGCGCTCGAAGCCTTCGCGCGGGGCGTGGCCTTTGGTCTCCACCTGGATGTCGCCGTCGGCGTTGCGCTCGCGCAGCTCGGCCTGCGGCTCCTCGCCACGCAGGATGGAGTCGACGGCGGCGGCCACATCGGGGTAGACCAGCACCTTGTCCCAGCTCTGGATCTCGACCAGGATGTCGAAGGTGGGCGGGGCCTTGCGCTCCAGCACGGTCTTCTGGGTGCCGCGCCGCCGGGCCTCGTCGTCGCCCAGGGTCACAGCCTGGATGCCGCCGATCAGGTCGGAGAGCGTGGGGTTGATCATCAGGTTGTCGAGCGTGTTGCCGTGGGCGGTGCCGATCAGCTGCACGCCGCGCTCGGCGATGGTGCGGGCGGCCTGGGCCTCAAGCTCGGTGCCGATCTCGTCGATCACGATCACCTGCGGCATGTGGTTCTCCACCGCCTCGATCATGATCGCGTGCTGCTCGGATGGGCGCGGCACCTGCATGCGGCGGGCGCGGCCAATGCCGGGGTGCGGCACGTCGCCGTCGCCGGCGATCTCGTTGGATGTGTCTACAATCACCACGCGCTTGCGCAGCTCGTCGGCCAGCACGCGGGCGGTCTCGCGCAGCATGGTGGTCTTGCCCACGCCGGGGCGGCCCAGCAGCAGCACGCTCTGGCCCGACTCCACTAGGTCGCGCAGGATGATGATGGTGCCGTACACGGCGCGCCCCACGCGGCACGTGAGGCCGATCACATCGCCCGAGCGGTTGCGGATGCCCGAGATGCGGTGCAGCGTGCGCGGGATGCCAGCGCGGTTGTCCTCGCCGAACATGCCGATCCGCGAGATCACATAGTCGATATCCTCACGGGTCACATCCTCGCTGCTCAGCAGGCGCTCGCTGTCGCGGTAGCGCGCCTCGGGCAGCCGCCCCAGATCCATCACGATCTCGAGCAGGTCGTCTTTGCTCTCCTCCCCTTGCTCAAGTGCCGCTCGGATCCCCGTCGGCAGCGTCTGAAGCAGCAGGTCGATGTTGCTTGTGATATCGTGTTGATCTGACATATGCCCTCGCGTCCTCGTTTATCGAGGATATCGTTGGTATGGATACACGAGACTCCAGCATCGGTTCGGCGATAGGGCGGAGGATGGGCTGCCGCACAGGTGCGGTGATGTGGCGCACGTAGAGCGCCTGTTCGCCAATGGGCTGAAATCCTAGGTCGCTGGCGGGCATCAGCAGCTCGCGCTGGTACTCGCGTAGCAGTAAGTATACCGGCAGGTCGTCGCTGATCTGGCCCAGCCCAAACCGCAGCACATCGGTGGTGATCTCGCGGGACTCGGGGTGGAGCAGCAGCGTCAGCACGTGCCCGGCGGTGCCGGTGGTCACATGAAGGTACGCGGTCAGATTGTCGTCGGATCCAAGCACCCAGCCGCGCGTCCCCGCGCGGTCGCGCGCCCGGGGCAGCTTCCAGGTGCGGCTGTCGCGCACCTCGGCCTGCTGCACGGTTCGTGGTGTGGTCAGGCCGTAGAGCTTCTGGATGGCGAACAGCGAGCGCTGGGTCTGGGGGCGCAGCGGGGCCACGGTGGTGCCCTGGTCCCAGTCCGGCCCTTCGAGCCGCAGCACCAGCTGGGTGGTGTAGTGGCTAAAGCCGCTCTGGCGGAACAGCTCGCGCAGCTCGGTGTGGCTCTGCGAGAGCGCGGCGTAGAGCCGCTGCACCGCCGCCCGCCCCGCCAGCGCCGAGAGCTGCTCCAGCAGCCGGAACCACATGTCGGGGTCGGTCGGCCCGCCCTCGACGCCGCCATAGGAGGCCAGCACCGCCACGTCGTGCTCGGGCCTGCCGCTGCGGGCCACGGTCTGCACCGCCGCCCGCAGGCCCCGCTCGCGCAGCATCATGGTCATCCCGTGGTAGCTGTTGCCCTCGATGATGCTGCGCAGCGCGCACCACAGGAATCGATGGGGCCGTGCGAGCATGGCCTCGTTGTACAGCATCACGTGGCTGCGCGGTTTACGCCGTAATGTCCAGAGGTCGCCAGGTGTGGCAGGTCCGATCATGTGTGTGGCGTGCGGCGCGCTGGCGGTGGCCGGTGCGCTGCGATTAGAGTTCGAGAAAATAGCGGTGCATCCGGTCGTCGTCGGTCAGCTCGGGGTGAAATGAGCTGGCGAGCAGCTTCCCTTGCTGCGCGGCGATGATCCGGCCATCGTCGAGCTTGCCCAGAATATCGACCCCCGCGCCCACCTGCTCGATGGTCGGGGCGCGGATAAACACGGTGCGGATGGGCTCCTCGCCCAGCGCCGCGATCTGCGTGGTGGCCTCGAAGCTGTCGAGCTGCCGCCCGAAGGCGTTGCGCCGCGCGGTGATGTCCATCAGCTGCAGCCCCGGCTGGCCCGGCTTGCCGTCGGCGATCTGCTTGGCCAGCAGGATGGCCCCCGCGCACGTGCCCCAGATCGGCATCCCGGCCAGGGCGCGCTCGCGGATCGGCTCCAGCAGATTGTAGATCACCATCAGCCGCCCGATGGTGGTGCTTTCCCCGCCTGGGATGATGAGACGATCGACGGTGTCCAGGTGTTTCAGCTGCCGAACCTCAACAACCTCCGCGCCGATGTGTTGAAGCTTCGCTTTGTGCTCGCGGAAATCGCCCTGCAGGGCGAGAACTCCTGTTGTCATAGGTTCTGTGCTGCGCCAGGCGCGGCGGCATCCTGCCAGCCGCGCCCGGCCCTCCTTGGGAAACTACCAGCCGCGCCCGGCCATCAGCTGGCCCTGCTGCAGCGAGTTGACGCTGATCCCGACCATCGGCTCGCCCAGGCCCTTGGAGACCTCGGCGATGATCTCCGGCTCGTTGAAGTGGGTGGTGGCCTGCACGATCGCGCGCGCGCGCTTGGCCGGGTCGCCCGACTTGAAGATGCCGGAGCCAACGAACACGCCGTCCACGCCCAGCTGCATCAGCAGCGCGGCGTCGGCGGGGGTGGCGATGCCGCCTGCGGCGAAGTTCACCACCGGCAGCTGCTTGTTTTCGGCCACCGAGCGCACCAGATCGTAGGGCGCCTGGATGTTCTTGGCGTAGGTGTACAGCTCGTCCTCATCCATGCTGCCTAGTCGGCGGATCTCGCTGAACACGGTGCGGGCGTGGCGCACGGCCTCCACCACGTCGCCGGTGCCGGCCTCGCCCTTGGTGCGCAGCATCGCCGATCCTTCGGCCACGCGGCGCAGCGCCTCGCCCAGGTTGCGGCAGCCGCACACGAACGGCACTTTGAACGTGTGCTTGTTGATGTGGTGCTCCTCATCCGCCGGGGTCAGCACCTCGCTCTCGTCGATATAGTCGATCCCGAGCGACTCAAGCACCTGCGCCTCCACAAAGTGGCCGATGCGGGCCTTGGCCATCACCGGGATCGTCACCGCCTCCATGATCTTGAGGATCAGCTCGGGGTCGCTCATGCGCGCTACGCCGCCCTGGGCGCGGATGTCCGCCGGGACGCGCTCAAGCGCCATCACGGCGCACGCGCCTGCCTCCTCGGCGATCTTGGCCTGCTCGGGGGTGACCACATCCATGATCACGCCGCCCTTGAGCATCTGCGCCAGCCCAGCCTTTGTTGTCCATGTTGACTTGTCCATTGCATCCCTCAGATCTATTTTTTGAGCGGTGAGAATTTTTGTTTGTGTCATTGTACCACACCGCTCGGCGCAGCATCCTCCGCCTTGAGAAGGCTTGGTGATGCGGCATCCCTAGGCCCACAGGTGGGCGTACTTCAGGCCGGTGCCGGTGTTGAACAGCACCACCTGCTCGTCGCGGGCGATCCAGCCGCGCTCAAGCAGCAGGCGCTGGGCCGTCAGGCACGCCGCGCCCTCGGGGGCGGGGAAGATGCCGGTGGCGGCCCCCATCAGCCGGGTGCTCTCGCGCAGGCTCTCGTCGCTCACGGCCACGGCGCAGCCCCCGCTGGCGCGGATGGCCCGCAGCATCAGAAAGTCGCCGATCGCCACCGGCACGCGGATGCCGTCGGCGATGGTGCGCGCGCCCTGCCACAGCTCGGCGTGCTCCACGCCCTGCTCGAAGGCCCGCACGATCGGCGCGCAGCCCTCGCTCTGCACGCTCACCAGCCGGGGGCGCTTGGGGCCGATCAGCCCGATCTGCTCCATCTCGTCGAAGGCCTTCCACATGCCGATCAGGCCGGTGCCGCCGCCGGTGGGGTAGATCAGCACGTCGGGCAGCCGCCAGCCCAGCTGCTCGGCCAGCTCGTAGCCCATGGTCTTCTTGCCCTCGATCCGGTACGGCTCGCGCAGCGTGCTCACGTCGAACCAGCGGCCCTGCTGCACGCCCTCGCGCACCCGCGCCCCGCAGTCGTTGATCAGGCCATCCACCAGCGTCACCTCCGCGCCCAGCGCGGCGCACTCCACGCGGAACGGCATGGGCACGTCGGCGGGCATGAACACGTGGGCGGGCAGCCCGGCCAGCGCGGCGTAGGCGCTCATGGCACCGGCGGCGTTGCCCGCGCTGGGCACAGCCAGGGCCTGCGCGCCCAGCTCGTAGGCCCGGCTCACCGCCGCGCTCAGGCCACGGGCCTTGAAGCTGCCGGTGGGGTTGAGCGACTCGTCTTTGATCAGGGTGTTGGGGCAGCCGATCTGCTGGCCCAGCCGGGTGGCGCGGGCTAGCGGCGTCCAGCCCTCGCCCAGGCTGAGGATGTACGCGTCATCCTGCACCGGCATCACCTCGCGGTAGCGCCACATGCTGGCGGGCCGCCTGGCCAGCGCCTCGGGGGTGAGCGTGGCCGCCGCGCGCTCTAGGTCGTAGCGCGCCAGCAGCGGCTTGCCGCACGCCGGGCAGAGGTTCAGCAGCTGATCGTGGGCGTAGCGCTGGCCGCACGCCCCGCACTCAAGGTGGGTTATGGTCGACTGGCTCATGGTCTGTGCATTCCTCGCGTGTGAATGGTAGGTAGCGCGGGCCGAGTATAGCATAGCCCCTCCTGCGGAGGCACAAAGGGCCTCTATGCGCTCATTCGGCAGCACGTTTTTACCACCAAGACTCCAAGACACCAAGGAACCACAGGGAACCAAGACACAACGAGGGAAACCGATTCACCATCAAGATGCGAGGTGGCATCAGATAGCGCGCATAGGACGGCCCTACCACCCCAGGGGTGGCTGGTGCATTCAGCGGCCCAGCCCCAGCGCCCCAAGCGCCTGCGGGTTGCCGCGCAGCGCCACCTTGGCCAGCCGCCGAAAGCGGCTGCGGCGGCTGGCTAGCTCGGCCAGCGCTAGGCGCTGCTGCTCGGTGGCCTGCCGCGCCCGGAACGCGGCCACCTCGCGCGCGGCACCGGCCTGCTGCAGCAGGTCGATGCCCCCGCGCTCCTCTTCCAGCCGCAGCTGGTCATAGCCCGCATCCGCCAGCAGCGGCAGCAGCTCGGCCTGCTCCAGCAGCCCATCGTAGAGCGCACGGGCGCGGGCGATGAAGGCGCTCCGGGCCTTCTGTTGGCTGGGGTTCCCGCGCAGCCGCAGTCGCTCGTGCAGGATCGGTTCGCTGGGGAAGACCGCTCGCACCGTGCTGGCCAGCGCGCTGTAGCACGCCTGGGCCTCGGCGCGCAGCTGCCGCACCTGCTCGATAGCCCGGGCCAGATCCAGCTGCGCCGCACTCTGCCGCTCAATCGCCACCATCGCGGCGGCGCAGGCCGCATAGTCGCTCTCTAGCCTGCCCTCGGTATAGCCCACCCGTCTCAGCTCCTCCTGGATGATGCGCTCCTGCTGGATGACCAGGATGCTCCGCTGTGCGCTGGCGATCTGATGATCGCGGCTCATGCTCATCCCCATGCTCCTTCCTGATACGGTCTTGAAAATAGTGTAGAGCGTTTTTTCTTCTTTGCGCAAGAGCATATTAGTGTTGACGAAGGTCAGGGCGGTATTGATGAGGGTCAGGGCGGTATTGACGAGGGTCAGAGCCGTGTTGACAAGGGCCAGGGTGGTATTGACGAGGGCCAGAGCTATGTTGACGAAAGTCAGGGCGATATTGACGAGGGTCAGAGCCGTGTTGACGAGGGTCAGAGGCGTGTTGACGAGGGCCAGGGCGGTATTGACGAGGACCAGAGCCGTATTGACAAGGGCCAGGGCGGTATTGACAAGGGTCAGAGCCGTGTTGACGAAAGTCAGGGCGATATTGACGAGGGCCAGAGCCGTGTTGACGAGGGTCAGAGCGGTGTTGACGAGGGTCAGAGCGGTGTTGACGAGTAGCATAGCTGCTGAAGACCTTTTGGCCACCATTCGCCATCGATGGTCGATGATGACGCATCGTAGAGGCATCCGATGCATGCGATGCACGTGGGCGGGCACGAGACCCGCCTCGACGTCGATGGAAATCAACGCCCCATCCCACTAATCCCATGCGGCGAAGGAGCCGCAAAAGTCTTGATGGCCATATGCACGAACGCCAGCAGCTAGGAAACGGCACGGGAACGCTCAACATTGGGGGATCGAAGGGGGTTACACCCCCTCGCGGGGTTCCTAGGGGCCAGGCCCCTAGGCGCCGCCCGCGCAGGGCATCCACCCACCCGACAAGCACGACCGCCATCGGCGAAAGCACACCCTAGCCGACCCGACGGCAACGTGCAATTTTGCCAAAAACGCCTCGGAAAGCCCGACTACGTGACACCATGTGAGGAGTTACACCCCCTCGCAGAGGCCCCAGGTGCCACCCGCGCAGGCGGGAAACCCCGCTCTGCGGCGCGCGATCTGGCCTTCGCGCGTAGTTGCGGCTATAATCAGCCCGCACCACCTTCGTATGGCAGGCGCGCGCCACCTGCGCCAAACGCGGGCCTGCGACCACAACGCTGAAATAAGGGAGAGCAGCCCATGGCCACACCTGGCAATGTCATGATCATCACCGGGGCCTCAAGCGGGTTTGGAAAGCTGACGGCGCTGCTCGCGGCGCAGAAGGGCTACCGCGTGGTGGTGGCCGCCCGCCGCGCCGAGCGGCTGAATGAGCTGGTCGAGGAGATCGAGATGAAGGGCGGCACCGCGCTGGCCATCCCCTGCGATGTGACCAAGCCCGAGGATCAGAAAAACCTGATCGACCAGACCATCCGCCGCTTTGGCCGGATCGATGTGCTGGTGAATAACGCCGGCGTGCCGCTGAAGGAGAGCTTCGCCGAGGCTGCGATCGACGACCTGCGCCGCCAGTGGGAGACCAATGTGCTCAGCCTGGTGCTGCTCACCAAGCGCGCCCTGCCCGCCCTGCTGCGCTCGCACGGCGTGGTGATCAACATCGGCTCGATGGCGGGCCACTTCTCGCTGCCCGGCTGGGGCAACTACTTCCCCACCAAGGTCTCGGTGCGCAGCCTGAGCCACTCGCTGCGCCGCGAGCTGCTGCCCTATGGCGTGCGGGTGTCGCTGGTCGAGCCGGGGCCGTTCAAGACCGAGTTTGGCGAGATGGCCGGGGCCGAGATGCCCGGCCTAGAGCCGATACAGGTGGCCAAGAAGATCGTGAAGCTGGCCGAGCGCCCCAGCCGCACCGCGATCGTGCCGGGCTGGCTGGGCGTGGCGGTGCTGCTGGCGGGCGGCATCGCCGCGCTGCTGCCCGACGTGATCGACCTGGCCTATCTCCTGATCGGCAGGCGCAAGCTCGGCGGGGCGAAGGATGCCCCAGGTGCTACTGCGGTGGCATCCTGACGCCCGATCGCCGCTGGCACGCTCTCTGCATGGAGTCCTCACCACAACGAAGGAGGGACTACCATGGCAGAGAAACAGCGCCATCCCAGGGGCAACGCCCCCGATCCGCAACACGAGGATGATAAGCCGCGACCCACGCACTATGGCGTCGATGGCGTCGGCGGTGCTGGCGGCTCCTCTGGCACGGGCGGGCATCGCACCGCGCCAGCCTACGTAGGCGAGATCTCAGGCATCGATGCCGAGATCGAGAGTGATGAGATCCCAATGCCGGGAAGCACCGGCAAGGCCGGGCCGACGAATGCGCGCCAGGGCCACACCGAAAACAGCATGAACGGCAAGAGCCGCGGCCCAGCCAGTGAGACTGAGCCGAGCCGCTCGCTTGGTAATGGCGATAACGACTAGGCCCGAAGCACAGGGGCGGGCGGCAGATAATAAATCTGCCGCCCGCCCCTCTTTGTGCCGCGTGAATATCGATACACCAGCCCTCGCCTCACCCCTTGCGCTACCACACCCCGCCGCAGATCGCCAGCGCCAAAGCCCGCCCAAAGGGCTATGCTATAATACGAAAACGAAACCTGAGAGGAATAGCTGGCAGGCATGAGCACACACGACAACACACCCACCCGCGCCGCCCTGTGGGACATGGACGGCACCCTTCTCGACTCCGCCGAGTACCACTGGCTTTCGTGGCGCGACACGCTTGAGCAGGCTGGCTGGCCGGTAACCGAGACCTATTTTCAGGCCACCTTCGGGCAGCGCAACGACGTGATCCTGCGCGGCCTGATGGGCGAAGATCTGAGCGACAGCGAGATCGCCCGCATCGGCGGCATCAAAGAGGAGCTGTACCGCCAGATGGTGCGCGAGCGCGGCATCCACCTGCTGCCGGGCGTGCGCCAGTGGCTCGATCGGCTGCAGCGGGCCGGGTTCCGCCAGGCCGTCGCCTCATCCGCACCGCGCGCCAACGTGGATGCGATTATCGATGTGCTGGACATCGCACAGTACTTCTCGGCGGTCACATCTGCCGAGGATGTGACCTATGGCAAGCCCGACCCGCAGGTCTTCCAGCTGGCCGCCCAGCGGCTGGGGGCGCACCCCGCCCACTGCGTCGTCTTCGAGGACGCCCCGGCGGGCGTCGAGGCCGCCCGGCGCGCCAGCATGCGCGTGGTCGGCATCCTCTCCACCCACGGCAGCCTTCAGGCCGATGTGGTTGTGCGCTCGCTTGAAGAACTGCCCGAGGACGCGATCGAACTGCTGCTCGCGCGTGAGAGCTAGCGATCTGCTTGCCAGAACACGCCGCCAATTCTTCTCCTCCGCTGCGCCACGCTCTACTGGCGCAGCGCCACATCTAGGGAGGCATGGAAGCAGCCATGGGAATGTATACGAGCCGACATCCGGCAGCCCGCATCAAGATCCCTGCGCATCTCTTTATGAGCGTCATCCGGCTCTACTGCCGACTGAAGGTCGAGGGTAGCGAGCATATCCCCGAGCACGGTCCCTTCCTGCTGGTCGCCAACCACACCAGCCATGCCGACACCCCGCTGCTCTACGCCAGCCTGCCCTCGAAGCTATGGCCAAATGTGGTGGCCGCCGCCGCCAGCGACTACTTCTTCACCGGTGGGACGATGGAGAAGGTGTCGCGCGTGCTGTTCAACACCATCCCGATCGCGCGCAAGCCCAAGGTGGGCGTCGACCCGCTGCGCCACGTGGTGCGGGCGCTGCGCGAGGGCTACGGCGTGGTGCTCTACCCCGAGGGCACGCGCAGCCGCGATGGCTCGATGGCACAGTTCCGCAGCGGCGTGGGGCGGCTGCTGGCCGATTTCCCCTACCTGCCCGTGCTGCCCGCCTATATCGAGGGCACTGGCCGCGTGATGCCCAAGAACCGCGTCCTGCCGCGCCCCTACCCCGTGACCGTGCGCTTCGGGCCGGTGATCGACCACCTGGTGGCCGACCCCGGCAACAAGCACACCTGGCGCGCGGTCTCGCGCGAGCTGCACGATGTGGTTGCGGCGCTCGGCGAGGGTCAGGCTAGTATCAAGTAGCAGCAGAACGCGGGCGCACCCACACTGGGTGCGCCCGCGTTCTGCTGCATTTCTGCCCCCTACTTCGCGCGCGCCTCGGTGATCAGGCGCTCCTTCAGCTCCCACAGGGCCTGCGAGAGCGAGACGTGGTAGACATGCGGGTTCACCAGGCGCTTCACGCCGGGGTCGAGCCGCTTCACATCGGTGCGGCGGGCCAGGCGCATGTCGTCCAGCGTGGGCGGGTCGTACACCAGTTTGCCCTCGGCCAGCACATCCGCCAGCACCGGCTCGATCTGCGAGATATCGCTGGCGCGCACGATGCGCGACTTGTTGATATCGCTGGGGTGGCGCAGGATGATCTGGTCCCACTCGCGCGGATCCTCATCCTCCAGCGTCAGCAGGTCGGCGGTGGCGCTGCCGCGCCGGTCGTAGAGCCGCCACAGCCGCTTGTTGCCGGGGTTCGGCGTCTTCTCCGCCGAGTCCGACAGCTTGATGGCGGGCGACCACACACCCTGGTGCTGCAGCGCCATCAGCTTATACACGCCGCCCAGGGCGGGCGCGCCCCACGATGTGATCAGGCGGGTGCCTACGCCGTAGGTCAGCCGCCGCAGCACCGCGTTGGCATCCAGCCCGTGGCGCTCGGCCTCCTCGCGGATCTGGGTCTTGATCTGCCAGATGATCATCTCATCCAGGTTGCTAGAGAGCACGATGCCCGCCTCGGGGAACCCGGCGTCATCCAGCATCTTGGCCACCTCGATCGTCAGGTAGGCCAGGTCGCCCGAGTCCAGCCGCACGCCCACCGGGCGGTGGCCCTTGGCGCGCAGCTCCTCGAACACGCGGATGGCGTTTGGAACGCCGCTCTCCAGCGTGTTGATCGTATCCACCAGCAGCAGGCAGTCGTCGGGGTAGGCCTCGGCGTAGGCGCGGAAGGCGTCAAGCTCGGTCAGGCCCATGGCCATGAAGGCCTGGATCATGGCGTGGGCGTGGGTGCCCTTGGGCTGGTAGCCCAGCGCGTGCGAGATGCCCACGTCGCTGGTGAAGTCGGCCCCGCCGATCAGCGCGGCCCGCCCGCCCTCGATCGCGCCGATGCCCTGCCCGCGCCGCACCCCGAACTCCAGCACCAGCTGGCCGCCGCCGCTCTCGCGGATACGCGCCGCCTTGGTGGCCACCAGCGTCTGGTAGTTGATGATGTTCAGCAGCGGCGTCTCGATGATCTGAGCCATGGCCAGCGGCCCGCGCACCACCGTCAGCGGGGTGTTGGGGTGCACCACGCGCCCCTCGGGGATGGCCTGCAGCGAGAGCGCCCCAAAGCTGCCGTTTTTGCGCAGCCAGGCCAGGAAATCATCGTGGAACAGCTGGCTGCCATCATTGGCCCGCTGGCTGCGCAGCATGGCCAGCTCCTCCTCGCCAAAGCGCGCGCCCTCCATCCACTCTAGCAGGGTGCCCAGCCCCGCGCTCACACAGTAGCCCGCCTGGTGTCCGCCGTAGTCGGGGTAGCTGCGGAAGTAGTGCTCGAACTGCGCGGTGTTCTCGTGGATGCCCATGCGAAAGTAGAGCTGGGCCATCGTGAGCTGATACTGATCGGTGAAGAGGATCCCCTCGACCGCGCGGCGGCTAACCTCTGGCATTGCGATGCTCCTTCGAGCACGGCACAGGTGCCGTGCCCTGCCTGATTGTGTTCAATACCTCTTGGCAAAACTGTACCACAAAGCGCCGACGCGTAGCGGCCTGGGCCGTCGGAAGATTGTGCCGGGCGATACAGGTTATTTCGTCCTATGTCAATCTAGTACCTCTCTCACCCCCAGGCAAGGAACAATAGGTACATTGAATCCTGCCAAAAATATGCTGATACTACAAGATGGGCGGGTGGTTGACGCTGGCAAGATTCTTGCCACATGCGCGATCATCTATACCAACTCCAATGCGGCCCGCACACGGGCGCTCTCACGCGAAGACACCAAGGTGGGCGGTCTTGTTCCGGGGGTGGGTTTCCTTCCCCTTGTTTTGCGCATACGCTCGTTTATACCAGTAGCAAGGGCAACGCGGCCCCACACACGGTTCGCGATCTGCGCGCCCTGTCGACAAACAACTCTACCAGCGGAGGCTCATATGCTGGCAATGCTTGTTCAACTTTCGGTCGTTGGTATCTGGAGTGCGATGTTTGTCACCAATACGCGTCGGCTGCTGCGCCTTGCCCAGGCGGTCTCGATTGATTCGCTGCGCAACCATCCGCTGCGGCACCGGCTCAACCGTGTGTGGTGGTGGCTTGGCCGCGAGGAGTTCTGGCGGGCAGTGCAGTTCGACTGCCTCCACTGCGTGCAGCTGACCCTGGTGCTGCTGATGATGGCCTGGGGCATCCGCTAGCTAGCCGGGCCTGCCCTGCGCTGTGGGCAGCGCTTCTTCCAGCAGGTTGTGCCGCTGGCGATGCATGAACACCAGGTAGCCGCTCACCAGGATGATCGCAAACGAGAACCACTGGATGGCGTAGGACAGATGGTTCCCAGCGCTCGGCAGCTCGGTGGCGCTGCGCAGCGGGAAGCTGGTCTGCTCCTCGCCCTCGCTGGGCTGCTGCTCGATGAAGATCGGCAGTAGCGGCTCGGCCACCTGCTGCTGGATGCGCGCAATGTTGATGCGGAACCAGGCATCCAGCCGCGTCTGGCCGCTGGCGAGCGGCGGGTCGAATGGGGCCGCGTCGGCATCCTGCGACTGCTGCGCGATGCCCTCGATCGTCACCTCGCCGCTGGGCGGTGCGAAGGCGGCGCGCTGGGCGGGGGATGATTGGTCGTAGGGGATCCAGCCGCGGTCGACCAGCAGGGCCTTGGTGGAACCGGCGATGTGAAATGGCGTGACGAGGTGGAAGCCGGTGGCACCGTTGAACGAGCGGTTGCGGCGCAGGATCTCCTGCGATGGCTCGAAGGTGCCGCGCACCTGGATGCGGCGGTAGTCGAGCGCGGCGGTGTCGAGGGCCTCGCCCCCGGTGAGCTCCACCACAGGCTGCGCCATACGCTCGCGCATCAGGTCGATCATGGCGAAGCGCTGGCCGAGCCGGTTGAGCTGCCAGATGCCCAGCCCGCAGAACACGATCGCCATCAGCACCACCAGCGCGGTGAATATGCCGCGGCGGCCTTGAAATAGATACTGAACAAACATAGCCTTGTGTACGGTGCTCCATCGTTGGGAAGAACATAGCCTGGGATCGCCAGCTGGCCCTGATCGGTGCTGCGCGCTCCGGATGGGCATAGTCTAGCACGAAATGGGTGAGATTGTGAGAAAAATCTCCAGTTTACCAGGGCCTGCTACTTTCGTCTCTCTGGCCTTTTTTTATAAAAACGTTAGGGGTAAACCAGCGGTTTGCTTCCTGTCTGCCATCCATTCGTTTGCCATAGGCGTGCTATAATTTCAACGCGTTAAAAAAGCAGAGCCGTTTGGCACAGATCGTAGCAAGGTGCAGCACATGAGCCTTGAGGCCATTCCAGAGCAAGATCTTTTTGCCCAGCCAGCGCACGAGCCTGTGCCCAGCTCCGCCGCCATCCTGCTGCAGATCGCATCGCAGCTGGTGTCCATCCACGACCCCGACACCCTCTACCGCGCCATCCCCCAGAAGATCGCCGAGGCGCTGCCCAGCATCGATGCCAGCATCCTCTGGCTGTATAGCCCCCAGCAGAGCACGCTGCAGGTAGGGGCCTCGCACGGCCTTGAGAGCCAGGACAACCCAGCGTTCCTGCGCCAGATCCGCCTACGCCATGGCGAGGGCCTGGCTGGCAGCATCCTGCAGCGCAGCGACCCGCTGTGGGTCGATGGGCGGTCGCGCTACCGCGAGCTATCGGGGCCATACAACCAGCGCAATCAGGAAGGCCTGCGCCAGCTGTTCGACCTGATACCACGTGATATGAGCGCCGTGCTGCTGCCCCTGCGCGCCGGGGCCGATGTGATGGGTGTGCTGGAGCTGCTGAGCCTCAACCATCGCCCGCCGTTTGGCAGCAGCGATTTCCCCACCCTACAGCTGTTCGCCAATATTGTGGCGTCAGCTATCCACAGCGCCCAGATCTACGTGCAGATGAAGACCGACCAGCGGCGGCTGGAGTCCTTCGGCGCGATCAGCACGGCGGTGAGCAGCGCCAGCGATCTGGATGAGCTGGTGAGCAACACGCTGGATGTGCTGATGGGCGTGGTGCAGGCCAACGCTGGCATGCTGCTGCTCTACAACCCCTCGCGGTCGAGCCTGACCCTGGGGGCGCAGCGGCACATGCCCGCCAGCTACGCCCAGCACCACGAGGAGATTGGCGTGGCCGACGCGGCCTGCGCCGAGGCCGTGCGCTATGGCCAGCCGATCAGCCGCCCGCTGCTGCCCGATGAGCAGGCCCTGATCGACGATGGCATGGCCAGCTGCATCTATCTGCCGCTGCTGGCCGGTGGCACCGTGGCTGGTGTGGCCTGCATGTATGGCGTCGGCAACCTCTACGAGCAGATCGACACCCGCGTGCTGATGATGATCGGCAGCCTGGTGGGCTTCGCCATCGCCAACGTGAAGCTCTACACCTACAGCGAGATCGAGCGCCAGCGGCTGGCGGCGGTGATCGGCGGTATCGCCGAGGGCGTGGCGCTGTGCGATGGCGAGGGGCGGCTGATCTTGGCCAACCAGACAGCTATGGACCTGCTCTCGCTGGAGCATGTGCCCTTCGGCCAGCAGGTGAGCGAGATGCCCGACTTCTACGGCATCCGCAGGCTGAATGGCGACCCGCTGCCCGTGGAGGAGCACCCGCTGGCCAAAGCGCTCTCGGGCGAGATCTTCCACGACTACCGCGTGTTCCAGCGCGGTGCGAGCGGGCGCGATACCGTGATGAGCTTCAGCGGCGGGCCGGTGAATCAGGATGATCTCACCCAGGGCGCGGTGGTGGTGTTCCGCGATGTGACCGCCAGCCAGAAGGTTGAGCGCGCCAAGGATGATTTTCTGGCCGTGGCCGCCCACGAGCTGCGCAGCCCGCTGGCCGCCGTGCGCAGCTACACCGATCTGCTGGTGCGCCGCGAGCAAAAGCGCGACGAGGACTCGCCCGACCTGCGCGGCTTGACGATCCTGGCCCAGCAGGTGACCCATATGCTGCGCATGGTGGACAATCTGCTCGACGTGTCGCGCCTAGATGCCGACCAGGTGAGCCTGCAGATCCAGCAGGCCAACCTTGCCAGCCTGGTGCAGCAGGTGATCGAGCAGCAGCGCCCCTCGGCGGGCGAGCGCACGCTGAACCTGGAGATCAAGCAGCCCGATCTGACGATCGCCTGCGACCCGCTGCGCATCCGTCAGGTGCTGACCAACCTGGTGAGCAACGCCATCCGCTACAGCGCCAACGAGACCAGCATATCGGTTACGCTGGCCCAGGATCGGGTGGCCGACGTGCTGGCTCGCCACCCCGATGCGCTGGCGCTGCGCCACGCCGACGGCGGGCTGGCCCTGGCCGATGATCTGGCGCTGATCGCGGTAGAGGATCAGGGTGTGGGCATCTCCGAGGAGCAGCGCGCCACGCTGTTCCGGCGCTACTCGCGCGGGCGCGAGCGGCGCGGCGAGGGCCTGGGCCTGGGTCTCTACCTGAGCCGCGAGTTTGTGCAGCGCCACGGCGGCCTGCTGTGGGTCGAGAGCGAGCTTGGGCGGGGAAGCACGTTCTACGTGGCCCTGCCGATGGAGCAGCCCGACGAGGGTTTTTAAGCGGAGAAGACAGCGTGCGTATCTTTTTGGCAAGCCTGTGCGTTGGCCTCATGCTGCTGGCCAATGCCATCACGGCGGGGGCTGCACCGCCCACGCCCACCCCAAGCCCGACGGCGGCTCCTACCGAGGCACCTTCCTACACCTACGCCTTCCCCGTGCAGCTGACCGCGCAGGGCAAAAAGCTGGGCAAGATCAGCTACGGCAAGTACCACCACGACTACCCCGCCGCCGATATTTTTTGCCCTAGGGGAAGCCATTTTGTAGCACCAACCAGCGGCACCGTCGAGTGGGTGACGACGACGGACACCTGGACCCCCAAGCGCAACGACCCCGCGACGCGCGGCGGCCTCTCTGTCGCCATGATCGGCGATGATGGTGTGCGCTACTATGGGTCGCACCTCTCGGCGGTGGCGGATGGGATTGAGGTGGGCGCGCATGTGGATGCGGGCCAGCTGCTGGGCCTGACGGGCAAGAGCGGCGACGCGCGCTACGTCGCGCCGCACCTGCACTTCGGCATCTCGCACCCCACCACGCCCGAGGACTGGGCCACGCGGCGGGGCGAGATCGCGCCCTACCCCTACTTGCGCGCCTGGCAGCGCGGCGAGCAGATCACGCCGTCGTTAGAGTAGCGCCCTTTCTGCACACAAAACGGGCCTGGGATGAAAGATCCCAGGCCCGTTTTGTGTGCTTTTTGCTAGGGCATGCGCCAGAGCTGCACGCCCACCTCGGGCATGTGCAGCAGCGGCAGCCTGCCGCCCACCACAGTGCTCTCCACGCCGGTCAGCATCTCCACGCAGGTCACGCCATCGGCGATACCTGCGGCGCGCACATCCAGCGCGCCCATGCCGTCGTCGGCGCGGCGAGCCACCACCAGCACGCGCTCATCCAGCACCTCGCGTAGGAAAGCCACCGTCTGGCCATGGGCGTGCACCAGCTGGAAGCCGCCGTGGCGCAGCGCTGGCGAGCTGCGGCGGATGCGGGTGAGCTTGCGCTCGAAGTCGAGCACCGCCGCATTCCAGCGCGACTCGTCCCAGGGCATGGGGCGGCGGTTGTCGGGGTCGGTGCCGCCCTCCAGGCCCACCTCGTCGCCGTAGTAGATGCAGGGCACGCCGGGGAAGGCGTACAGCAGCGCGCGGGCCACCTGCAGCTTGGCCAGATCGCCGCCGAGGATGGTGGTGACACGGGGCGTGTCGTGGCTGCCCAGCAGGTTGAACTGCTGCAGCGCTACCTGGTAGGGCACGGGGGCCAGGAAGGCCAGCCACTGCGCCGCCATGGTGGCTGTGTCCAGCGGGCGCACGTCGGCCAGCCACTGGGCCTGCAGGAAGTAGTCGCCCGCCAGCCACTGCAGCAGCGGGAAGGCGAAGCCGCGGTAGTTCATGCTGGCGTCCAGCTCCTCGCCCTGCAGGTGGGGCGTGCCATCAAAGAAGTTTTCGCCTAGCAGGTAGGCCTGGGGGTTCTCGTCTTTCACCGCCCGCCGCATGCCGCGCCCGATCTTGTGGCCCAGCTGGCTGTCGCCCTGGCGGGCCAGCATGTTGGCTACGTCGATGCGCCACGCATCGATCCGGTAGGGCGGGCGCATCCAGCGCCGCACGATCGAGTTTTCGCCCGCGTACATGCGCTCGCGCAGCTCCTCGCTGCGGTAGTTGAGCTTGGGCAGCGTCGAGACACCCAGCCACTTCTCGTAGTCGCCTGGGTGGCTGCGAAAGGTGTAGAATCCAGCCTCGGGCGCATCTTTGTCGGCCAGGGCGGCCTGAAACCATGTGTGGCGGTCGCCCGAGTGGTTGGGCACCAGGTCGAGCATCAGGCGCATGCCGCGCACATCCAGCGCCGAGCGCAGCTCGGCCAGGGCCGTGTTGCCGCCGAAGTGCGGGTCGACCTCCTCGTAGGTGGCGCTGTCGTACTTGTGGTTGGATGGCGAGGTGAAGACTGGCGTGAGGTAGATGGCGGTCACGCCCAGATCCTGCAGGTAGCCCAGCTTCTGGATGATGCCCTGGATGTCGCCGCCGAAGAACTCCAGCGGGCCAAGCTCGCGGGTGGGGGTGGCATCCCAGCCGCGCGCGATCACGGGGCGGCGCAGGTAGGTGTACTCGCCGTCGCGCACGTTGTTGCTGGGGTCGCCATCGCAGAAGCGGTCGGGGAAGATCTGGTAGAACACGGCGTTGCGCACCCACGCGGGCATGGTGGCGCTGTCGAGCAGCTTAAAGTCGGTGGTGTCGGTGGGGGTGTGGCGGGTGACCCCGGCGGCGGAGAGCCAGAAGTCGCCCTCGGCGGTGATGATGTAGAAGCGGTAGCCGTCGCGCGGCATGGCGCGGGGCAGCTCGGCCTGCCACCACTGGCAGACGCCCTCATCCGCCACGCGCTCCATCGGCGTCATGCTCTGCTCGCCGTCGGGGGCCGAGCGGATGAGGATTTTCTCGATCGGCGCGTGTATGTCGGCGCGAAGGCGCAGGGTGGCTCGACCATTGGACGGCGCAACGTAGCGCGGGGAACCATCGTGGTGTATCGACGCGATCCAATTCATGTCCGTGCTCCTTGGGATTGACCTGTACCGGTTTAGTTTACCATAGTCTCTACGGCGACATGCTATAATTCGTAGACTATGAATCAAGATACACCATCGATTACCGCAGAATATGCCGACCTGCCCAGCAGCTACCAGGTCGCGCACATCACCATACAGCCGAACATCGTGCTGGCCCCCATGGTGGGCGTCACCGACACCGTGTTCCGGCGGCTGGTGCTGAGCCTGGGCGGCTGCGGCCTGGTGAGCAGCGAGATGACCAACGCTGCCAGCATCACCCCCAAGGCCCTGGCCCGCCACCACCAGCTCGACTTCCTGCCCGAGGAGCGGCCCTTCACCGTGCAGCTCAGCGGCAACGACCCCGATCTGATGGCCACCGCCGCCAGCACCGTGGAGAAGCTGGGGGCCGACATCCTCGACATCAACTGCGGCTGCCCCTCGCCCAAAGTCACCGGCGGCGGCCACGGCTCGGCCCTGCTGAAGGACCTGGGCAAGATGGAGCGCGTGCTGAGCGCCGTGGTCAAGGCCGTGAGCATCCCGGTGACGCTCAAGTTCCGCGCCGGCTGGGATGACGCCAGCCTCAACTACCTCGACACCGCCCGCATGGCCGAGTCGGTCGGCATCAAGGCGCTGTCGCTGCACCCGCGCACCCGCGTGCAGCTCTACACCGGCACCGCCGACTGGAGCCGCCTGAGCGAGGTGAAGCAGGTGGTCTCCATCCCCGTGATCGGCTCGGGCGACGTGAAGGACGCCCACGAGGCGCTGCGCAGGCTGCGCGTGTACGGTGCCGACGGCATCATGATCGGGCGCGGCGCGATGGCCAACCCCTGGATCTTCCAGCAGACCGCCCAGCTGCGGGCGGGCCAGCCGATCTTCCAGCCCTCGCCCGAGGATAAGTACCAGCTGCTGCTGCGCTACCTGGAGATGTGCAAGGATGAGATGCAGGAGCGCCTGGCGCTCAACAAGCTGAAGCAGCTGCTCGGCCAGTTCTCGGTGGGCATGCCCAACAGCTCGGCGCTGCGCGAGAGTGTGCACCGCTCATCCACCACCGACGAGGCCATGGCCAAGATCGACGCCTTCTTTGGCAAGACCAGCAGCGCCGAGCGCGCTGCCGCCTAGCGGGTTCGAGGATTGACATCACCACTACCTTGCGGTACCATACGCCAGCGTCCCACCGGGGCGCTCAAATGTTCAACACAGGTCTACCTCATACGGCTGCTGACGAGCGCCTTCGACGGCGTGACTTGTGCTGTTGCGCCCGATATTGAGCGGCCCCACGCCGCTCCCGCGCCACCCCAGCAATGGGAGGTGGGAGACACCCATGGAAGAGCAGATCTCCGCGTTCTTAGAGCACTTGGCCGAGAAGCGCGGTCTTTCGGCCAATACCGCCGCCGCCTACCGAACCGACCTTGAACAATTTATCGCCTTTCTCAAAGAGCGCGGCATCGCGGACTGGTCGATCGTTAGCCACGACGATATGCTGGCCTTTCTGCTGTTTCTGCGCGAGCGCCAGTATGCCAACTCGACTGTCGCCCGCAGGACAGCGGCGGTAAAATCTTTCTATACCTTCCTGCGCGGCTGCGGCGCGGTGCAGAGCGACCCGACCGAGCGGATTGACTCGCCCAAGGTCGACCGCTACCTGCCCAAGCCGCTCACGCCCACCCAGGTTGACGACCTGCTGGAGCTGCCGCTGCGCAACCCCACGCCCGAGCGCCTGCGCGACAAGGCCATGATCGAGCTGCTGTACGCCACAGGCATGCGCGTGAGCGAGCTGGTGGCCCTGGATCTGGCCGACTTCAACAGCGAGACCGAGGCGGTGCGCTGCGCTGGCAAGGCTGGCCGCGAGCGCATCCTGCCGCTCTCGCCCTCGGCGATGACCGCGCTGGAGGAGTTTCTGGACATCGCCCGCCCGCAGCTGGCCCGCAACTCGGAGCCGCAGGCCGAGTCGCTGTTCCTCAACCACCGTGGCAAACGCCTGACCCGCCAGGGCTTCTGGCTGATCCTCAAGGGCTACGCCGACGAGCTGGGCATCGAGGAGCTGACGCCGCACACGCTGCGCCACTCGTTCGCGGCGCACATGCTGAGCAACGGGGCCGACATCCGCGCGGTGCAGACCCTGCTGGGCCACGCCTCGATCTCGACCACGCAGATCTACCAGCAGCTGGCCACGCCCAACGGCAGCGCCGCCCAGCCCAGCGGCGAGCGGCTGGCGAAGGGGCACTAGGGGCCACTCCATATGTTTTGGCCGAGCCGCCCAGGGCTAGCCCTGGGCGGCTTTCGTTCCCTTGGCGTCTTGGATCCTTGGTGGGAGATCATCTTTCCGCCCTTCGTGTCTTCGCGCCTTCGTGGTATTCGTTTCTTTTTGTTCCTTGGTGTCTTGGAGTCTTGGTGGGAGAAGTCCCCGCGCCCTTGTGCTGAATCGGCTTGCTGGCCGATTGCTCATCCCCAGCCGCTGTGCTATACTGGCGCGGTACGGCGTTGAGGCAGAGGAGTAGCCACACGGGCCGCCTTCAGCGAGCCGGGGACAGTGCAAGCCCGGCGGCAGAGCATGTGGCGAAGGGCGCTGCGGAGCCAACAACCAAATGTGATGAGAGACCAGCGCGCGCCGCGCCTGGTAACTGGGGTGGAACCGCGCATCCCCCGGATGCGTCCCCAGGCGAAACGCACTCGCCTGGGGCTTTTTGTTGCCCTGGGCGGCAAGGCGGCCCAGCGCCGCACGTGAACAGGAGGAGGTTCCCATGCCCGCATCGACTCTCGAACAAGTGGTCTCGCTGGCCAAACGGCGCGGCTTCATCTTTCAAAGCTCGGAGATCTACGGCGGTCTCCAGGGCGTCTTCGACTACGGCCCGCTGGGCGTGGAGCTGAAGAACAACATCCAGCAGGACTGGTGGCGCGCCAATGTCTACGAGCGCGACGACATGGAGGGCCTGGACGCCTCCATCCTGATGAACAAGCTGGTGTGGAAGTACTCGGGCCACGAGGAAACCTTCAACGACCCGCTGGTGGACTGCCGCAACTGCAAGAGCCGCTGGCGCGCCGACCACATCAAGGGCAAGTGCCCGAACTGCGGCTCGACCGACCTGACCGAGCCGCGCCCGTTCAACATGATGTTCAAGACCCAGGTCGGGCCGGTGGCCGACCCTAGCTCGTTTGCGTACCTGCGCCCCGAGACGGCCCAGGGCATCTTCGCCAACTACCTGAACGTGCAGCAGACCATGAGCCGCAAGCTGCCCTTCGGGATCGCGCAGATCGGCAAGTCGTTCCGCAACGAGATCAACCCGCGCAACTTCCTGTTCCGCGTGCGCGAGTTCGAGCAGATGGAGATCGAGTTCTTCGTGATGCCCGGCACCGACGAGGACTGGCACGAGAAGTGGCTTGAGGCCCGCCTGAAGTGGTGGGAGGGCATCGGCGTGCCGCGCAGCCAGATCAATGTCTACGACGTGCCCAAGGCCGACCTGGCGCACTACTCGAAGCGCACCTACGACCTGATGTACAACTACCCGACGCTGGGCTACGAGGAGATCGAGGGCATCGCCAACCGCACCGACTACGACCTCGGCTCGCACAGCCGCGACCAGGACCAGCTGGGCCTGACGGCGCGGGTGAACACCAACACCGACAGCACCGCCCGCCTGACCTACTTCGACCAGGAGTCGAAGCGCCACCTGGTGCCGTTCGTGATCGAGCCGTCGGCGGGCGTGGGCCGCTGCATGCTGGCCGTGCTCTGCCAGGCCTACGACGAGGAGATGGTGAAGGCCCCCGCGCCCGAGAAGCTGGAGGCTGTGGGCGCGGCGCTGGCCAGCTTCCTGAAGTCGGTAGGCCGCAACGAGACGCTGCGCGCCGACCAGAAGGAGTCGATTGTGGCCGAGGGCGAGGCGATCGCCGCCGCCCTGCCCGACTCGCTGGGCCGGATCGATGCGCTGCTGGGCATGAGCGGGGCCGAGCAGATCGAGGTGGGCAAAAAGCTGCGCGGGCAGGCCCAGCCGCTGATCGATGAGAGCTACCGCACAGTACTGCGGCTCCAGCCCAAGATCGCCCCGATCAAGGCGGCGTTCTTCCCGCTCAAGCGCAACCACGAGGGCCTGGTGGGCATGGCCAAGGGCCTGCGCCGCTCGCTGCAGACCAGCGGCCTGCGCACGGTCTACGACGACACCGGCGCGATCGGCAAGCTCTACCGCCGCCAGGATGAGATCGGCACACCGTTCTGCATCACCGTCGACTTCCAGTCGCTGGAGGACGGCACGGTGACGGTGCGCGACCGCGACACCATGAAGCAGGAGCGCGTGGCCCAGACCGAGCTTGAGCAGTACGTGCGCGAGCGGCTGGTCTAGCCTTTTTCACCACGAAGACTCGAAGACGCGAAGGTCGGACGGCAAGGGCGCGGAGGGAAGATACCCCCTTCGCGCCCTTGCCTGTTTTTGGGGCCGCAGGCGAAGGTGCGTGCGCTCACTATTACGGACTGCGGTGCGAGCCACCGCGCCAATTTTTCTAACAGAGGGAGCGGGACAATGAGCAGCGTGACCCCTATCGCCGTGGCCGAGCAGGCCGAGGAGCGGCGGATCGACCGGCGGCTGGTGGCCGTGATGGCGGCGGCCAGCGGGCTGGCCGTGGCCAACCAGTACTATGTGCAGCCCATCCTGCCGCTGATCGCCAAGGACTTTGGCGTGGGCACCGCGCAGGCGGGCATCGTGGCCACCGTCACCCAGCTGGGCTATGCCCTGGGGCTGCTGCTGATCGTGCCGCTGGGCGACACCCACAACCGCCGCCGCCTGATCGTCGCCACGCTGCTGGCGGTGATGGCTGCGCTGGCGGCGGTGGCGCTGGCCCCCAGCCTAGTGTGGCTGGCAGTGGCCAGCTTTGCGGTGGGCGTGCTCACCGTCTCACCCCAGGTGATCGTGCCGTTCGCATCCAGCCTGGCTGGGTCGCGCGAGGGCGGGCGCGTGGTGGGCACGGTGATGAGCGGGCTGCTGATCGGCATCCTGCTGGCGCGCACGGCCAGCGGCCTGGTGGGCGCGGCGCTGGGCTGGCGGGCGATCTTCTGGATCGCGGCGGGCATGATGGTGCTGCTGGCGCTGGCGCTGCGGCTGGCCCTGCCCGACGACCCCGCGCGCGCGGGCCTGCGCTACGGCCAGCTGCTGGCATCCATGTGGCAGATGCTACGCACCATGCCCGCCCTGCGCGAGGCCGCCGCCTTCGGGGCTTTGGTGTTCGGCTGCTTCAGCGCGTTCTGGGTGACGCTGGCCTTCCACCTGCAGACGCCGTCCTACCACTACGGCAGCGATGTGGCGGGCCTGTTCGGCCTGGTGGGCGTGGCCGGGGCCATGGCGGCCACCTTCGCCGGTCGGCTCTCCGACCGCATGCCGGCGCGGCGGATCACCGGCATCGGCATCGCACTGGTGCTGGTGTCGTTCGGCGTGTTCTGGCTGCTGGGCGATCAGCTCTGGGGGCTGGCGCTGGGCGTCATCCTGCTCGACCTGGGCGTGCAGGGTGCGCATATCTCGAACCAGACGCGGGTCTACGCGCTGAACCCGGCGGCGCGCAGCCGCCTGAACAGCGCCTACATCGTGATCTACTTCCTGGGCGGCTCGCTCGGCTCGGCGCTGGCCTCGGCGGCCTGGGCCAGCCTGGGCTGGGCGGGCGTGTGCGCGCTGGGCGGCGGGTTCGCGGCGCTGGCCCTGCTGATCTGGCTGGCGGGCGTGCGCCGCTTCGGGCGGTAGGGGCGGCGCTGGCGCGTGCCTCGTATGGTTTCACTTTTGAGGCATCTCTGTGTCGTCCCGACCGTAGGCAATGCTTGCAGCGTTGCCCGGTCGGGACGACCGGCTACGGCCTCAATGATGACGGTTGCGCTTGATTGGTGGGTGCATGCCCTGCGCGGGCAGCGCCTAGGGGCCAGCCCCTAGGAACCCCGCGAGGGGGCGTTGCCCCCTTCGAAACCCCAATTTGGAGCATTCCTATGCCGAAATCAGGCATCTGGTGTTCGTGCATATGGCCAGTATGCACGAGCGGCACCTTCGCCGCATGGGCCAGGTGAGTAGGGCTGGCCCCTCGCCTGTTTCTATTGCCTTTTCTCCCTTGGTGTCTTGGAGCCTTGGTGGTAAAGAATCTTCGCGCCTTTGCGTCTTCGAGGTAAAACGGTTCTTTCTTCCCTTGGTGTCTTGGAGCCTTGGTGGTAAAGAATCTTCGCGCCTTCGCGTCTTCGAGGTGAAACGGTTCTTTCTCCCCTTGGTGTCTTGGAGCCTTGGTGGTAAAACGCTCCCCCATGTTGCGGCTGCGGGCCAATGTGGGTATGATCGCGGTCGGATCATTTTCGCGAGATATGGCACACCATGGATATCACCACCCTGGCATGGCTGCAGGCTCCCGAGGGCGCGGCGCTGCTAGCCGAGCTGGCCGAGCGCGACCTGCGCGACGCCACGCTGCTGCCCGAGATCGAGCGGCTGCGCGCCCGCTACCGCCCCGAGCAGGCCCGCGCCGCGATCGAGCAGGCCCTGCTGCGGCGCAAGGCCCAGGCCAAGTTCAGCCGCGCCGACCAGATGTTTTTTACCCGCGAGGCCCTAGAGCAGGCCACCGCCGAGCCGGTGGCCCAGCACCGCGCGGCCCGCATCGCCCGCGCGGGCGTGGCGCATCTGGTCGAGGTGGGCTGCGGCATCGGCGGCGACGCGCTGGCCCTGGCGTCGGCGGGCGTGCGCGTCACCGCCTTCGAGCGCGACCCGCTGCGCGCCGCCCTGGCCACCGCCAACGCGCAGGCCCTAGGCCTGGCCGACCGCATCGCCGTGCGGGCCGAGGAGCTGGCCGACGACCCGCCGCCCGCCGATGCGCTGTTCTGCGACCCGGCGCGGCGCGACGAGCGGCGGCGCGTGTTCGACGTGGCCCAGTACCAGCCGCCGCTGCCGCAGGTGCTGGCCTGGCGCGGGCGCATCCCCTCGCTGTGCGTGAAGCTCGGCCCGGGCGTGCCCTACGACAGCATCCCTGGCCTGGAGGGCTGCGAGGTCGAGGCGGTGTCGCTGGGCGGCGACCTGAAGGAGCTGGTGCTGTGGTGCGGAGCCTTGGCTCAGCATCCCCGCCGCGCCACGGTGCTGCCCGCAGGCGCAGCGCTGCTGCCCGCCCCGCAGCCGCCCGAGGTGCCCCTGGCCGACCCAATGGCCTACCTCTACGAGCCAGACGCGGCGGTCATCCGCGCCCACCTGGTGCGCGAGCTGGCCGACCAGCTGGGCGCGGCGCAGCTGGATGCGCAGATCGCCTACCTCACCAGCGATCGCCTAGTTGCCACGCCGCTGGCCCGCGCCTGGCGGGTGCTGGAGTGGCAGCCCTTCCAGCTGAAGCGGCTGCGGGCGCGCCTGCGCGACCTGGGCGCGGGGCCGGTGACGGTGAAGAAGCGCGGCTCGCCGCTGGACACCGACGCGCTGGCCCGCCAACTCTCCGGCGATGGCCCTCGCCCGCTGGTGGTGGTGCTCACCCAGGGGCGCGGCCAGCCGATCGCGCTGATCTGCGAGCAGCGGGGATAGGTAGGGTGAAAAAGGCCCGCCAGCGCTAGGCGAGGCATTCCCGCTGCGGTGAGGATTATGGCCAGCAGCCCTGTGCGCACGCCTTCGCTGGATGGCCGAGGCCGCTGTGTTGCAATTGCGGGCGGCTGGCATGCAGTCGGGTTCCGGCGTGCTGCAAACGCAGGCCGTAGACATACAATCGTGGGACACGATAAAACCCTACCCACCCGGCCCATGCGGCGAAGGTGCCGCTAGAGTCTTAATGGCCATATGCACAAACACTAGCCGCCAGCTAGAAGCACGGGAACGCCCAAAATTGGGGGTTCCAAGGGGGCGTAGCCCCATGGCGGGGTCACTAGGGGCTGGCCCCTAGTCGCCGCCCGCGCAGGGCACGCACTACTATTCAAGCACCGCCGCTGTTGACGAAGGCGTACCCTGCTCGCCCGCACGGCGTGTATCTGTAGATCGAATGCCCCTGCGATGCGGGCGATGCATGCGGCGCGGCGCGCATCGTCACGCGCCGTGAGCACCGGATGGAGACGCGATGAACGCGGCGCATCGCGATGGGGCGGACACCAGGTCCGCCCCTACATCATTGCGGCCATCGGGCCGATGACGATGGCGGCGATGCGAGGTCATCGTTACCTGATCCGGTCACATTGGGTTCGGTGGCGCAATCGACCGAGAAACATCCACAAATGTGACACCATGTGAGCAGCTTGCCCGCTGCATCATCGCCCACAAAAGCCGAAGGCCCCAAGATCGGTTAGATCTTGGGGCCTTCGTGATGAGAAAGAGCTACACCAGCGTCTCAAGCTCATCCAGCAGATGGTCGAACTCGTCCATGGCGGCCTGGATCGGCGCGGGCGACTCCATGTCCACCCCCGCGCCGCGCAGCAGCTCGATCGACGACTTCGACGAGCCGCCGCGCAGGAAGTTCAGGTAGCGGTCGATGGCCGGCTGGCCCTCGCCGATGATCTGCTTCGAGAGCGCGAGCGCCGCCGAGAGGCCGGTGGCGTATTGGTAGACATAGTAGTTGTAGTAGAAGTGCGGGATGCGCGCCCACTCCAGCGCGATCTCATCATCCAGCACCACCGCCGGGCCGTGGTAGCGGCCCACCAGCTCGTGGTAGCGCTGGCTCAGGCCATCGGCGGTCAGCGGCTCGCCCTGCTCGGTGCGGGTGTGCATGTCCAGCTCGAACTCGGCGAACATGGTCTGGCGGAAGATCGTGGTGCGCACGTCCTCCAGCTGCTGCACCAGCAGGCGGCGCTTCAGCGAGGCGTCGGCGCGGTTCTTGATCATGTAGTCGGTCAGCAGCGCCTCGTTCAGCGTCGACGCCACCTCGGCCACGAAGATGGTGTAGTTGCCGTAGACGAAGGGCTGGGTCTTGCGGGTGAAGAATGAGTGCATCGAGTGGCCCAGCTCGTGGGCCAGCGTGAACACGTCGTTCAGGCGATCCTGGTAGTTCAGCAGGATGAACGGCGCGGTGGTGTACGAGCCATCGCTGTATGCGCCGCTGCGCTTGCCCACGTTCTCGTAGACATCGATCCAGCGGCTGGTGAAGGTCTGCTGCAGCGCGTCGGCGTACTGCGCGCCCAGCGGGGCCAGCGCGTCGCGCACCAGCGCCGCGCCCTCGGCGTAGGAGATCACCACATCCGGCTCGTTGATCATGGGGGCGTAGAGGTCGTAGATCCGCAGGTCGTCCAGGCCCATCACGCGCTTGCGCAGCTCCATGTAGCGGTGCAGCTTGGGCAGGTTGGCGTTGATCGTGCTGATCAGGTTGTGGTAGACATCCAGCGGGATGTCGTTCGGCTCCAGCGCGGCGGCCAGCGCCGAGGGGTAGTTGTGGATGCGCGCGCCCACCACGTGGCTGCGGATCTCGCCCGCGAGCGTGGTGGCCAGCGTGTTGCGGATCTTGCCGAACGCGCTGTACATGCCCTTGAACGTATCGCGCCGCACGCGCCGGTCCTGGCTCTCTAGGAAGCGCCCGTAGCGGGCGTGCGAGAGCTGGATGTCGTTGCCGCTCTCATCCTTGATATAGGGGAAGTCCAGATCGGCGTTGGTGAGCATGCCGAAGATATCGCTGGTGGAGCGCGCCACGTCGCCGAACTGCGCCACCACGTTCTCCACCTCGGCGGAGCGTACGTGGGCGCGCTGGCGGGCCAGCTGCTCCAGCTTGTAGCGGTACAGCTCTAGCCCCGGCTCCTCGGCCAGCCACTGCTGGATGGTGGCGTCGGGCAGGGCCAGGATCTCCGGCTCGATGAAGGCCATGGCCGCCGAGATCTTGGCGACCACCGACCCGGCGCGGCTGTCCAGCGCCTGCCCGGCGGTGTCGGTGGTGTCCGAGTCGTGGCGGCGTCCGGCGTAGACGTAGACCTGCCAGAGCTGCTCGGCCACCTTGTCGGCCAGGGTCAGCGCGTGCAGCAGCGCCTTCGCGCCCTGGGCTATGGTGCCCTCCAGCGCGCCGAGGTCGGGGGTCTGGGCCTCCAGCGCGGCCACCGCCTGCTCCCAGGCGGCGTCATCTGCGTAGATCGTGCTGAGATCCCAGGTGTACTCGTCCTCGACCTCATCGCGGCGCGGGACTTTATGCGTATCGGTCACATGAGCCTCCTTCTGGCCTGAATGATGCTTGATTCTACCACGGATGCTACGCGGATGCTTGGAAGATGGCATACAGATGCGCAAAGATCGGGCTGGGGGTGTATGCGAAGCGGTGGCCGCTTGGCGGGTCTCTTTTTCAGCTCGCTGTAGTTAGCAGCGCTCAGTGGTGAGAGGCGGTATTCCCAACGAGCGGGGGCAGCGCGCAAAATGGGCGCGCAGGCCATACGACCATGCGCGCCCGCTGTTCTGCCCGCCTAGCGCAGCCGCAGGCTGAAGGCGTAGGCGATGCCGCTCTGCAGGGTGCCGCGTGTGATGATGCTGCTCAGATCCACGCCCAGACCCACCAGCGTCTGTGCCACCTCGGGGCGGATGCCGGTGAGCACCACGCGCGCGCCCAGCAGCTTCACGGCGTTGGCGGCCCGCAGCAGCGCGTTGGCCACGTGCGTGTCCACCACCGGCACGCCGGTGATGTCGAGGATGGCCACGGCGGCGTGGTTGGCGCTCACGCCATCCAGCAGGTTGTCGACGATCTGCTGGGCGCGGGTGCTGTCGATACTGCCGATCAGCGGCATGGCCACCACGCGGTCGGCCAGCGGGATGAGCGGGGTCGACAGCTCGCGCAGGGTGGCGGCCTGGGCGTCGAACATCTGCTGCTGCAGCGCCTCGTGCTCGCGCTCGGCCCGCAGCTGCTCGGTCACATCCTCGGCCTGCGAGAGCACGCCGATCACATCGCCGCCCTCGTCGTAGAGCACCGCGTTGTACCACTGGCAGGTGATCGTGCGGCCATCGCCGGTGCGGTTGGCGATCTGCCGGTTCACTAGGTCGCCCTTGGCCATGCGGGCCAGCAGCGTGGCCACCGCGTCGGGGTCGTGGTCCACGCCCAGCAGCTCGACGATGTTGCGGCCCACCGCCTCCTCGGCAGTCCAGCCGAAGATCCGCTCGGCGCTGGGGTTCCAGAACAGGATGCGCCCGTCGGTATCCCACTCGACCGAGGCCAGCGGCGTGCTCAGGTAGCTCTGCTCAAGGCGGTTTTTGGTGGTGCGCAGCTCGTCGGCCTGGCGGTAGATGCTCTCGTACAGCCGCCCGTGGTAGAAGTCGGCCAGCAGCATGGTGGTGGTGTCGGTGAGCAGCACGATGCCCTTGAGCGCGTCGGCGGCGCTGGCCACCCCGCTGGTCAGCGCCGAGATGGCGTACTCCAGCAGGTGCTGGCGGTAGACCCGCAGCAGGTTGAACAGGCTGGCGATCTCCATGTGCCGCTCGATCAGCGGCATGAACTCCTCGATCAGCGGCTGCGGCACCTGGTCTGGGGTCTCAAGCCCGGCGAGCATGGCCTCGATATGGCGCTCGACGCGCTGCTCCAGCGGCTCGCCATGCCCGGCATTGGGCAGCACCGACATCCGGCCAAGATCATAGACGATAGCGCTTCGGATCGCGGGAAGACAGCCTCGCATGAAGAAACGGAAGGCAGAGAGGTCGGCGATGGAGGCATCATCATTGATGACAAAATCTTTGGTCGTCATGGAGCAGCTCGGTACTCTAGTCATGAATTAGTATATGACTAGAGTACCATACTTTTGAAATATTTGGGGGTACCTTTTTCTGATCTGTGGTGATGCGTTCGTACTACACAGAAGATTCTTTACCACCAAGTTGCTAAGGGAAAGAACGCATTTACCACGAAGACGCGAAGGCGCGAGGGAGAAGATTTCCCACCAAGATGCCAAAACGCCAAGGGAACGCAGGGGGGACGACGAGCACGAAGGCGCGCGGGGAAGAAAAGGATGCGGGGCGAGGAGGAGCCATCGCTGATGGCGCACCAGCGCAGCGGCAACCAGGCACCGCTTGAAGGGTCGCCTAGTCGCCGTTGCGCATCCCGGTGCTTTTCCCTGCTAGCGCCGGGCCTTGCCTGCGCGGCTGTGGAAGGCGTAGGCGATGCCGCTCTGCAGCGAGGCCAGCGTGATGATGCTGCCCAGATCCACGCCCAGGCCCACCAGCGTCTGGGCCACCTCGGGGCGGATGCCGGTGAGCACCACCTCGCCGCCCAGCAGGCGCACGGCCTGGGCCGCGCTCAGCAGCGCATTGGCCACCTTGGTGTCCACCACGGGCACGCCGGTGATGTCGAGGATGGTGATGCGGGCGCGGTGCTCGGCCACGCCGCTCAGCAGCGTGTCGATCACCTGCTGGGCGCGGGCGCTGTCGATGCTGCCGATCAGCGGCATGGCCACCACACCATCGGCCAGCGGGATGAGCGGGGTCGACAGCTCGTGCAGCGCAGCGGCCTGGGCCTCGATGATCTGCTGCTGCAGGCTGGCGCGCTCTTCCTCGGCGCGGATCTGGTCGGTCACATCCTCGGCCTGCGAGATAGCGCCGATCACCTGGCCCTGCTCGTCGCGCAGCACGGCGTTATGCCACTGGCAGGTGATCAACCGGCCATCCCGCCTGGTGTTCTGGTTGCGGTTGTTCAGGGCCTGGCCGCTCAGCACCTCGCGCAGCACGCCGCCCACCTGGTCGGCGGCCACATCGGGCACCAGCAGGGCGATCAGGTTCTGGCCCAGCGCCTCATCCGCCGCCCAGCCGAAGATGCGCTGGGCGCTCTGGTTCCAGAACAGGATGCGGCCCTGGGCGTCCCACTCGATCATGGCCAGCGGCGTGCTCATGAAGGCCTGCTCGAAGCGGTCGCGGGTGTTGCGCAGCTCGTCGGTCTTGCGGTGGATGTCCTCTTCGAGGTGCAGCTGGTGCAGCTCGACGATGTGCTCCGAGGCGATATCGGCCAGCTCCATCAGCCGCTTGAGGCCCCACAGCGTGTTGGGCACGCCCGCCATGTCGGCGCGGATGGCCATGTCCATGAACTGCTGGCGGAACAGCGAGAGCAGATTGAGCAGGTTGGCGACCTTGGTCTGCTGGCGGATGATCATGCCCAGCGACGACTCGACGTGCGGCGGGATGAGCGCGGATGAGTCGAAGCCGCGCTCGAAGGCGACCATGTGCATCTGGATGCGCTCGCGGGCGATCGGCTCGGGCGCGTTGTGGAAGGCGATCGAGATCGCGCGGAAGTCGGGCACCAGATTGGTGACGATGGTGGGGAACGATTCCTTGAAGAAATCGCGGAACGGCTGAAGATCCGGCTCGACAGTTGTTTCGATGTGCTGCATGGCAGTATCTGTCCCTGATGAATCCGAGCGCAGGCGATGGCAAAGCGCAGCGCTGCCTGGATGTTCGCCGTTGATTTAAAAACCGTTAAGGGTTGCTCTATTGTACTGTAAGCTTCCTGCTTCGGCAAGATGGAATCAGCGCGCTACTAGGGCCTATGCATTCTCGGTCGGCAGAACGTTTTTACCACCAAGACTCCAAGACCCCAAGGGGAGAAAAGGGAGCGCATACCACGGAGGTGCGAAGGCACGAAGGGAAGAGGCCCGATTTACTACCAAAATAGCATCTTGCGAAGCGTCATCTTCGTGGTGAACCGGTTGCTTTGCTCCCTTGGTGTCTGGGGGGAACCGGTTCTTTTCACATGCTCGCTATCGGCCTGCCTACGCCGCGCTTGGCTCGGGCTTTGGCTCGTTGCCCACCTGGAACAGCACAAACAGCCCTAGCCCGGCGAAGCGCACCAATGCCGCGAAGATCAGCGCGGCGCTATAGCCGAACATATCGCCGATCGTGGTGCCGATCATGGGGCCGAAGAACGTGGCCACCGAGTTGGTCATCTGGTAGAGCGCCACGTAGGTGGCGGTGTGGCTCTTGGGGCAGGTGCTCAGCAGGATGTCGAATAGCACCAGGTCGATCCCGGCGCTGAACAGGTTGGCCACGCCCGCGTAGAGCGGCAGCGGCCCGGTGGTGTGGGTCAGCCCGGTGACCAGCGGGTAGAGTGCCATGCCGAACACGCAGATCCGCAGCACGATCCCCGGCCCGCGCCGCTCGCTGACCGACGACCAGATGAAGTAGGCGATCAGCAGCACCGCGTTCGATACCGTGTTGATGATGCCCACCCACGAGTCGCTGGCCTGCAGGTCGCGTACCCAGTAGATCGGGAACAGCGGGATGCCGATGCCCAGCCCCAGCCGGAACAGGAACTGGCTGCCGATGAAGCGGTTGTATGACCCGTTGCCGCGCAGCAGCGCCAGCGTGTCATTGAGGTGCTGCCGGGGGCTGCGCCGCCCGCCCTGGGGCTTGGCCACCGGCTCGTTGTCGGGGATGCTGATCTGCCGCGAGAAGGCGAAGCTGAGCAGCCCGGCGGCGAACGAGGCGATGAACACGATCTGGTAGTTCAGCGGGAAGGTGATAGTGTCGAGCAGCCAGCCGCACAGCGCCACCGATATGGCGGTCGATGCGCCCAGGATCGACCAGCGCCTGCTCATCAGGTAGTAGCGCTTGTCTGGCCCGGCCACCGCGCCCATCACCACCGTGAAGGCCACGTTCAGCACGATCTGCGGCACTGTGGCGAAGGCCCACAGGATGATGATAACGATCGGGATCATGTCGAGCGGGAAGAAGAACGGGGCCACGCCCATCAGCGCGTAGGAGAGGAACACCAGCACCCGCGAGGCCGAGTACCACGGCACGATGTTGCGCTGCCGCTCCAGCAGCTGCCCGATGAAGATGGTGAGCACCATGCCCGCCAGCGCTGGGAGCGATGTCAGCAGGCCGACCATGAGCGAGGAGGCGTTGAGGCGAACCAGGAAGATCGAGAGGAAGGTGGCGACACCGTTGACCAGCCCGACGCCGAAGCCGTCGATCAGGACATTGCGGATGTTGCGCTGCGGTATGTCGGAAGGCCAGAAGAAAGAGCGAAGCGATGAGCCGATACGTCGTTGAAATGTGTAAAGTGTTTGCATCAGTGCATAGATTCCCCTGAAATTAAAAGGCATTCTAGCACGACTGATTCTCAGCCGTCATCAGCCAAAGGGTTTAATTTCTGTAAAGAGAATTGTCTGCGGCCTGGCGGGCCTGCGGGGCGCAAAAAGACCAGGTGCCCAGCGGGCATCCTGGTCTCTTGGCTGGCTCGGCCTGGGCCAAGCGGTCTGGCGGGGAGGGAGGGATTTGAACCCTCGAGGAGGTTGCCCCCCTACGGCATTTCCAGTGCCGCGCACTAGGCCACTATGCGACCTCCCCGGAAAGCGCTGCTATTATAGCAGAAGAGTGCCTTTTTGTGCAAAAAAGCTGCGGGCCTAACAGAGCCAGCGCCATAAGGTTGGCGCTGGCTCTGTGGCGCGGCCTTGCTCATTTGAGGATGTAGTAGGTGCCGCGCTTCTCGCCCACCTTCATCAGCAGCCCGCGGTCGACGAGGTCGGCCAGGTCGCGGCGCAGTGTCTCGGCGGAGACATCCGGGGCGAGATCCTGCATGTCGCTATTGGTGAGCCGGTGGTGCTCGGCCACATGCACCATGGCGGCGATCTGGCGCTCGTTGAGGCCTAGCCTGCGCCACTCGGATGTGTCCACGCCGCCCGCGTCCAGCTTGTCGTCGCCCACCTGGCCGCGCAGCGTCACCAGGAAGCCTGCGGCGGTCTCGCGGAAGCCAGGCGCGGGCAGGCCGGCCTCGCGCATCTGCCGCAGCATGCGGTCGATGCCGTAGCCCAGCCGCTCGATCATGCCGAAGTCGGCCAGCACCTGCACCAGCGTCTCGTTGCGCGAGTAGCGCTCCTCCAGCAGGTTCTCCAGCGTCACGTGGCCCGGCAGCCTGCCCGGCGAGTAGCACTCCAGCCGGTCGCCGAACAGCGCGATGCGGATGCCCTCGCCCCGGATGGTGTAGTCGCGGTGGGCCACGGCGTTCACCAGGGTCTCGCGCACCGCGCCCAGCGGGAACTGGGTCCAGTCCTGCCGCTCTAGCCCGACCATGCGGCTGCCGTGCCGCATGTTTTCCGAGAGCCAGATCTCGGCGCGGCGCAGAGCCTCGGGCAGCGTGTCGCGGATGTCCTCGCGCAGGAACTCGTCGCTCATCTCGCGGCCACGGTAGCGCACCAGCGTGATTTCGCACTGGGGGAAGAAGCGGTCCACATCGCGCCCGAACAGCAGCAGCCCGGCGTTGGTGGGGCGGAAGGTGTCGGGCGCAGGCGCGCGGGCCAGCGCGCCGCGGCGGTAGAGGAACTCGTAGACATTGGACTCGGCGGCGGGGCCGATGCGGCGGGTGTAGGCCCCGATCTTCGAGAGGTCGAGGTCGGCCAGGCTGGCATCCTGGGGCGACATGCGCTCCCAGCTGGTCTCGCCGCGCTCCAGCAGCAGCCTGCGCAGCGCATCTGGCGCGATCGGCTGATCCTCGGCACCCTCGCGCCGCAGGTATTTGCCGTGCAGGCTGTAGACGTGGGGCAGGCCCGAGGGCACGGTCAGCAGCAGCAGCACCTCGCCCTCCACCTGGGCGGGCTGGGGCAGCGGCAGCACCATGGGCGGCGTGCAGAGCATGGCGGCCTCTAGCGCCTGCTCGCGGGCCTGGTCGGGGCTGGCCAGCCCATCGGGCCGCTTGCCGCCGCCTGCCGCGCCCAGCACCACAATGCCGCCCTGGGCGTTGGCCAGCGCCACGAGCGCCTGGGCGATGTCTTCGGGGCGCAGCCTGCCGCGCATGAAGGTGAGGTGCGGGCCGGGCGGTTGGGCGAGCAGGTCGGCGATGCTGGTGGTTCCTGGGATCATAGGGCCTCCTCGCTGTGGGTGCGGCTCGATAGGCGTATGGCGATGCGAACAAATTTGCTTGCGCCGCTGGATGTTCTGTGCTACGCTGCATAGCGGCTTCTCGATTCTGCAATACCAAGAAGATGCTATGCCCGATGCGCGCACTCACGATATTATCACGGTTGTCAGCGGCGTGGCGCTGTCGCTGCCAGCCTACTCTATTATCCTCAGTCGCACCGAAGATCCGTCGATAGCGGTTGGTAACGCACTCCTGTTCCTGGCCGCCCACTGTGTCTCGGGCATGATGTTCTCGCCCGACCTCGACCTCGACTCCCAGATCGACGACCGCTGGGGCATTTTCTACTGGATCTGGCGGCCCTACATGTGGGCGGTGCCGCACCGCAGCCGCTGGCTCAGCCACGGCCTGGTTCTGCCAGCGCTGCTGCGGCTGGCCTACTTCTACGGCATGGTCTCGCTCATCCTAATCGCGCTCACCTGGGCGCTAGGGCGGCTCGGCATTATCCTGCCGCGCTACCACGAGATAATGACCGCCTACCTGCGCGACCTCGTGGTGGCCCACCCGCGCGAGACCTGGACATTCATGGTCGGGTTTGTCACCGGCGGCGCGGCCCACACCATCGCCGACTGGCTGGTGACGGGCGGCAAGCATTTCCTCCGCCGCATAGGCATCCGCGTGAGCAAGCGCTACGAGGATCATGATCACTGGCGGCCCCGGCGGCGCAGGCGGGCCTGGTAGCTGGGGCTGGAACGGATGTTGCCTGTGCGGATCGACAAAGGCCGCTAGGCGCTACGTGATTTTGGGCGATACGATTCGTTCATGGATGTAGCCATCTGTCCGTTCTAGACTGCCCACATGGGCTGAGATACAGCGAGTGATCATGAATTTCCTGCTTCGTGCTTTTGGTCTTGCTGCCACCGGGCTGGCGCTGGTGGGCTGCGGCACCGCCCCCGCCGCCGCACTCCCCAGCGCCCCCGCTGCGGCCCCGGCGGCTGCGGCGGTTGCCACCAGTGCGCCGCCCACCCTGGCCCCAGCCACCGCAGCCCCCACCGCTGCGCCGCAGCCCACTGCAGCCCCCACCGCTGCCGCCCAGGCGGCGCAGCCGACAGCCACCGCCGCGCCACCTGCGCCTTCTGCCACCCTCGCGCCCACGCCCACCAAGCAGCAGCTGGTCGGCGGCCAGCCTGGCGAGGCCAGCGCGCCCGCCGCAGCGCCCGCGCCCACAGGCCGCAGCGAGATCCTGTTCCTGCGCGCTGGGGCGCTCACCGCGCTCGACCCCCAGGCGGGCAGCGAGCGCGTGATCGCCGAGGGTGTGAGCGATTTTGCCGCCGCGCGTGGTGCCGACCTGATCGCGCTGGTGCGCGGTGCGGGCCAGCAGGCCGAGATCTGGGTGGTGCGCCGCGACGGCAGCGGCCTGCGGCAGCTGACCAGCGATAGCCGCGCCGATGTCACGCCCTCGATCGCGGTGGATGGCAGCGCGGTCGCCTTTGCGTCGGCCAGCGCCACCAAGCCCTATGCCCGCCAGTGGCCCGACTGGGGCCAGTGGTGCGCCACCAGCGAGGTGCGCCTGATCGAGCTTGCCACCGGCGAGCAGCGCACGCTCGGCCAGGGCTGCGACCCGGCGATCTCGCCCGACCTCAAGCGGGTGGTCTTCGCCACGCCGCCCACCGATTCGCTGGGCGAGTTCCCCCATAGCGCCACGAACACCATCCGCATGGTGAACCGTCAGGGCCAGAACGGCTGGAGCTTCGCCAAAGCGCCGAACAGCAGTGGCAGCGGGCTGGTGGTCTATGCCCCGTCGTGGTCGGCGGATGGCAGCAAGGTGCTGTTCCACCGCTTCCTTGGCTACCAGGCCCTGGTCGATCTGGGCATGAGCGAGCTGGCCCTCACCTTCAAGGGTGGTGGCGAGCCGGTCTACAGTGGCGCGGGCTGGCAGCTGCCCGCCGCGTTCTCGCCGGATGCCGCCCAGGTGGCCATCGCCGAGGACAACTATAGCGATGCGCGCGGCCTCACCGGCTACGGCACGTGGTCGGTCACGGCGGTCACGCTCAGCGGCTCGCGCTCGGTGGCCCTGCCCGAGGGCAGCGTCACGCTCATCGGCTCGCGTGCCGAGACCTTGCGGCTGGCCCAGGGCGGCGCGTGGTCGCCCGATGGTGCCGCGCTGGCGGTCATCCTGCCCGCTGGCTGGCGGCCCGATGTCGCCGAGGACGCGCAGGGCGCCGAGCCAGCCCCCGGCGAGCTATGGCGCTGGCAGCCGGGCAGCCGCCCCAGCCAGAAGCTGGCCGATCGGGTCGATTTTGCCTCGCCGGTGGTCTGGCTGCCGTAGCAGCTTTTCATAACGCGACGAAGGGCGCGGGGAAACTCCCCGCGCCCTTCGTCGCATTAGCGGCCCAGCCGCCGCCACAGCCACAGCCCAGGCAGCGCGAACAGCGCAGCCATCAGCAGCGACAGGCTGGCGGGCGACCAGCCCATGTCGGCCAGCAGGCTGGTGCCGTAGCTCGACACCCCCGAGGTGAGCGTGAGCAGCGCCAGCTCGATCGCGAAGATCCGGCCCTGGATGGCGTCGGGAAGCCGCAGCTGCAGCAGCGCGGTGCCGTAGACCCACTGGGTGCCGCCGCCGCAGTGGGCCAGCATCACGGCCAGAGCCGCCAGCGCTAGGACGGGCGCGGCGGGCAGCAGCGCGTAGCCCAGCGCCGAGATCAGAAAGCACAGCCCCATCATCCGCCGCATGAAGCGCTCGGACTGATCGCCCAACGCCCCGATGATCACTGGCCCGATGCCAGCGCCCACCCCGCGCGCCGCATACAGCAGCCCGATGCTCAGCGCACCGCCCTCGCCCATGGGGAACACGCCCCGCCCAAAGATGGTGAGCACCACCAAGATCCCACCGCCCAGGCTCCACAGCGCCTTGCATATCGTCAGCACCAGCGCGTCGCGGTCGTGCGCCAGGTACGCGACCCCCGCCCGCAGATCCTGCAGGTGGTTGGTCTGCGTAGGCGTGTCCATGTGCGTCTCGCGCACGCGCACGCTGGCGATCAGCACCGCCGACAGCGCGAACGAGGCCGCGTCGATCGCGAAGGCCACATCGGTGCCAAATACCCCGGCCACCACCCCGCCCAGCGCCGCCCCCACTGCCAGCATGGCCGACCACGTGGCGCTGCTGATAGTGTTGGCCGCCACCAGCTCCTCGCGCTTGACGAGCGCGGGCAGGATGGCCGAGCGCGCTGGATCGAAAAATGCGGAGAATGTGAATTTTAGCACTACAATAGAATAGATCATCCACACCTGGCTCGGGTCGTGGATGAACAGCAGGGCCAGCACCAGCAGCGCCCGCCCGATGTCCGACCCGATCATGGCCAGCTTGCGCGGCAGCCGGTCGACGATCACGCCGGCCAGCGGCCCCGCGATCGCGGTGGGGATGAACTGGGCGAGCAGCAGCAGCCCCACCGACTGCTCGCTGCCCGTCAGTCGCGGCAGCAGCGCGTAGAGCGCGATCGAGTCGAACCAGTCGCCCAGCTGGCTGACGATCTGGCCATACCAGAGCCTGCGAAACGGCGTGTTTGTCCGCAGCAGCGAGAGATACCCAACAGGATGCGATGACATGGATGCGGCACTTCCTTATTCAGATGCGGGCAATCTTCAGCGCGCCCAGCCCCACGCGCGGCACGATCTCGCCAGGGCGCTGGTCCTACGCTATGGCTGGAATGCGATGTCCTATCAGATTCTGAATCCGGGGCTAGACTACTGGTTTAGCGCCGATGGTGATGCGGTGGTGGGCTATGTGCAGGTGGGCCGCTACTGGCTTGCGGCGGGCGCGCCGATCGCGCCGCCCGAGCGTATCGCGGCGGTGCTGGGCGAGTTTACCGCCGCCGCCGCACAGGCGCGGTGCCGGGCGTGCTACTTTGGCGTGCAGCAGCGCCTGATCGACCTTTTTCCCCGGGGGCGGCCCATCGCGAAGCTGCTGCTGGGCGCGCAGCCGGTGTGGAACCCCCAGCGCTGGCCTGCTATTATCGCACGGAAAAGCTCGCTGCGCGCCCAGCTGGCCCGCGCCCAGAATCGCGGGGTGGCGGTAAGCCGGTGGGGCGTCGATCGCGCCCGCTGCAGCCCGGCGCTGCACAGCTGCCTGCGGGCCTGGCTGGCCACACGGGGCATGCCGCCGATGCACTTTGTGGTCGAGCCGGATACCCTGGGGAATGTGGAGGATCGCCGAGTGTTTGTGGCCGAGCGCGAGGGCGCGGTGCTGGGCTTTCTGGTGGCCTCGCCCATGCGGCTGCGCCAGGGCTGGCTGATCGAGCAGAACATCCGCGCCCCATCCGCGCCCAATGGCACCACCGAGCTGCTGGTCGACCACGCCATGCGTGCGCTGGCCGCCGAAGGTGCCAGCTACGTCACGCTGGGGCTCTCGCCGCTCTCGCGGGCCGCCGCCATCCGCCAGCCCCCGCAGCTGCCGCTGGTGCGGCTGGCGCTGGCGTGGGCTAGGGCGCACGGCCAGCGCTTCTTCAACTTCGAGGGCCTCGATAGCTACAAGCGCAAGTTCCAGCCCGATGCCTGGGAGCCGCTCTACATGGTCGCCGATGGCCGCTTTGTCTCGCTGGGTATGCTCTACGCCATCGCCGAGGCCTTCAGCGGCGAGCCGCCCGCCTGGTTCATTGGCCGCACGCTGCTGCGGGCCATCCAGCAGGAGCTAGCCTGGGTACAGGGCTGGCTCGGCTAGACCCCGACGCGCTGGAACAGCGCCTGCGAGCGGTACGACTCGACTAGGTCGGCGAAGGTGTCGGCCCGACCGCCCAAAAACGCCTCGGGGATCAGCACGTCAAAGCCGGTCTGGCTGCGGTTGTGCTCAAGCACATGCCGGATCGGCTCGTCATTCTGCCGCCGGAAGGGCTGCAGCACCCTGCTGAGCCAGCGGATGCCGCGCGCGGCAATGCTGCTGGAGGCCGGCATGCGCTCCTCGTAGGATTGGATGTAGCCCGAGGTGTCCTTCAGCGCGATGCCAAACTGGCGTGTGCTGCCGATGCTCAGCAGGCTCGATCGGTAGCTGCTCACGCCCACGCGCTCGATGTTTTCCCAGGCGATGAAGGATGAGAAGCTGCCTAGGTTGAGCAGCAGTCCCTTTTTGTCGAAGATAATGCCAGCCCGTCGGTCGGCGCTCAGCAGCCAAAACGCCACGCCGATCGCCAGCAGGAAAAAGCCCAGCAGCTTGGTGCTGATCGTCAGCATCACCATGGCGGCCAGGCCGAGCGAGAATGAGCCACCGTGGATCAGGCAGAACGCCCCTAGCCCCCAGCAGGCTATAGCGACGATACGCAGGCGTGGTTGATTTGGGCTGATGCGCATTGCGGGAACTCCAGCGTGTAGATGCTCTTCTCTGATAATAGATTGGTCCTATATCGATCACCATTTGCTTGCCATTGTAGTATGTGTCGTCAACCCTGCCCGATCAATAGGAGCATAGTCCCGAAGCTTTGTCACACAAACTGTGCAGCCCGATCACCCATCTGTCGCTGGTCGCGTCGCCCGCTATGCTATAATCCAGACAGCAAAACGTATAGCAGACAACGATGGCAAGCTGGCACGATGGCACCTCACGCATCGCTGGCTTGCCATCCGTTTAGGGGCAGGATTCTTGACCATGACCCAGATCATTCCCGTGCTCGATTTTGGCTCTCAGACCGCCCAGCTGATCGTGCGCCGCCTGCGCGAGCTGGGCGTATACAGCGAGCTGCTCCCGCATGATGTGAGCGAGGAAGAGATTCGCCGCCTCGATCCGATCGGCGTCATCCTCTCCGGCGGCCCCGCCAGCGTCTACGCCGAGGGCGCGCCCGCGATGCCCGCCTGGCTGCCCGAGTTTGGCGTCCCAGTGCTGGGGATCTGCTACGGCATGCAGCTGCAGAGCTACGCGCTCGGCGGCAGCGTGATCGGCGAGGATGGGCGCGAGTTCGGCCCCGCCACCATCAGCGTGATCGAGGAAAGCCCGCTGTTCACTGGCATCCCCCAGGAGCAGCCGGTGTGGATGAGCCACGGCGACCGCATCGAGAAGCTGCCCCCTGGCTTCCGCGTGATCGCCCGCAACCCCTCCACGCCCTTCGCCGCCGCTGGCGACGATGCCCGCCGCTGGTACGGCATCCAGTTCCACCCCGAGGTCGTCCATACCAAGTTTGGCCGCGATCTGCTGCGCAACTTCGCCTTCGGGATCTGCGGCGCGCAGTCCTCGTGGACCGCATCTAGCTTTGTCCACGAGGCGATCGAGCGCATCCGCTCCCAGGTTGGCCAGGGCCGCGTGATCTGCGCGCTTTCTGGCGGCGTCGACTCAGCCGTGGCCGCGCTGCTCATCCATCAGGCCATCGGCGATCGACTCACCTGTGTGTTTGTCGACAACGGCTTGCTGCGCCTGGGCGAGGCCGAGCAGGTTGTGAAGATGTTCGGCGATCACTTCAAGATCCCGCTGATCGTGGTAGATGCCCGCGAGGAGTTCCTTGAGGCGCTGGCGGGCGTGGCCGACCCCGAGCAGAAGCGCAAGATCATCGGCGAGAAGTTCGTGCGCCTGTTCGAGCGCGAGGCCGCGAACATCGGCGATGCCGAGTTCCTAGCCCAGGGCACGCTCTACCCCGATGTGATCGAGTCCAAGGCCCCCGACCGCCAGAAGGGTGTCACGATCAAGACCCACCACAACGTCGGCGGCCTGCCCGAGGATATGAAGCTCAAGCTGGTCGAGCCGCTGCGCTACCTCTTCAAGGACGAGGTGCGCGCCGCTGGCCTGCAGCTTGGCCTGCCCGAAGACTGGGTCTGGCGGCACCCCTTCCCCGGCCCCGGCTTGGCCGTGCGCCTGCTGGGCGCGATCACGTGGGATCGCCTGGAGACGCTGCGCAAGGCCGATGCGATCTTCATCGAGGAGCTGCGCACAGCCGGGCTGTACCGCTCCACCCAGCAGGCCTTCGCGGTGCTGCTGCCCATCCAGAGCGTCGGCGTGATGGGCGATGGCCGCACCTACGCCGATGTGATCGCCCTGCGCGCTGTCACCACCGAGGACTATATGACCGCCGACTGGGCGCGCCTGCCGGGCGATGTGCTGGCCCGCGCCAGCAGCCGGATCGTGAACGAGGTGCCTGGCGTCAACCGTGTGGTCTACGACATCTCATCCAAGCCGCCGTCCACGATCGAGTGGGAATAGCGGCGCGAGGCATATCGAGAGACCTGCGGTATGAGCTGTGCCGCAGGTCTCGCTTATTGTTAGGCGCACTTGTCGCCACGCCAAGCCTGCTATAATTCCTTGCCCAAGCGCAGCTGAAAGTGGAACAAGCTATGCCCTCAGATCTACCACCCACCCTTGGCGACGCAGCCTCCGACCATTCCTATACCCCAGAGCTGCACCGCGCCACCGGCACCGCCCCGGGCAAGCTCATCCTCTGCGGCGAGCACGCCGTGGTCTACGGCCAGCCTGCCATCGCCCTGCCGCTCAGCGGTATTCGCGCATCCGCCCATATCACGCCAATGCCTAGCGGCGGCGTGCGCTTCGACGCGCCCGACCTGGCCCGCGCATGGGCGATGGACGATGCTCCAGACGATCCGCTCTGCCAGCTGGTCGGCGAGGTTCTGCATGCCTTTCAGATCGCCGCGCCACCCGCGATTACCATTACGATCACATCCGATCTGCCGATTGCTTCGGGCATGGGCAGCGGCGCTTCGGTCGCCACCGCGATCGTGCGCGCGCTGGCCCGCTACACTGGGCGCACGCTGGCCCCCGCCCAGATCTCGCAGCTGGTGTTTGAAAATGAGCGACGCCTGCACGGCACGCCCAGCGGGGTGGATAATACGGTGATCGCCTACGAGCAGGCCGTGTGGTTCGTGCGAACCGAAGATGGCGCGCAGATCGAGCCGCTCGACATCCCAGCGCCGCTGCTGCTGCTGGTGGCCGACACCGGCGTGCGCAGCTCGACCAAGCTGCCCGTGGGCGAGGTGCGCCGCCGCTGGCAGCACGATCCCGCCCCCTACAACGCCCTGTTTTCCCAGGTTGGCGATCTGGCCCTGCAGGCCCGCGCCGCCCTGTGCGCTGGCGATACCCGCACGCTCGGCCCCCTGCTTGATCAAAACCACGCCTTGCTTCAGCAGATCGGCGTCTCCTCGCCCGAGCTGGATCGGCTGGTGCTGGCCGCCCGCGAGGCTGGCGCGCTCGGCGCGAAGCTCTCGGGCGCTGGCTGGGGCGGCGTGATGCTCGCTCTCGCCCACCCCGCCCGCGCGGCCCAGATCAGCGCGGCGCTGCGTGGCGCAGGCGCGGCCAGCGTGCTCAGGACAGCGGTGGGCGGCCCGCCAGAAATTCGGCTATAATAAGGGAAGCGCAGAGGCGCGGCAACTAACGGTTATTCGTGAAATAGCGCAGAGCAGTGCGCTTTTCAGAGGTATAGAGGAAACCATGGCAAAGGTTATAGTCGCCATGAGCGGCGGCGTCGATAGCTCGCTGGCGGCGGCGCTGCTCCACGAGCAGGGCCACGAGGTCACAGGTGTGACGATGCATCTCTGGGATGGCGACGACGATCGCCTAGCCGAGAGCCTGTGCTGCTCGCTGGAGATCGCCGAGAGCGCGCGGCGCGTCTGCGCCCAGCTCGGCATCCCCTACTATGTGTTTAACTACCAGCGCGAGTTCCGCCGCCACGTGATCGACTACTTCCTCAAAGAGTACGCCCAGGGCTACACGCCGAACCCCTGCCTGGCCTGCAACCGCGATGTCAAGTTCCGCGCCCTGCTGCAGCGCGCCCAGGCCCTCGGCGTCGACTACGTGGCCACCGGCCACTACGCCCGCATCCAGCGCGGCGAGGATGGCGGCTTCCAGCTCCTGCGTGGCCTCGACCCCGAGAAGGACCAGGCCTATATGCTGCACATGCTCGGCCAGGAAGATCTGGCCCACCTGCTCTTCCCGATTGGCAGCTACACCAAGTCCCAGGTGCGCGAGCTGGCCAAGCAGCGCGGCCTCGACAGCGCCGATCGGCCCGAGAGCCAGGACATCTGCTTTGTGCCGGGCGGCGACTACCGCAACCTGCTGCGCGAGGAGCGCCCCGAGAGCATCATGGCAGGCCCGATCGTAGATGCCGATGGGCGCGAGCTGGGCCGCCACCAGGGCCTGCCGCTCTACACCGTCGGGCAGCGGCGCGGCCTCGGCATCACCAGCCGCCAGCCGATGTACGTCATCCAGCTCGACCCGGCGCGCAATGCCGTGGTCGTCGGCCCCGCCGATGCGCTGGAGCGCACCAGCCTGGATGCCACCCAGGCCACCTTTGTCAGCGGGCAGTTTCCCGCAGCCCCCTTCACCTGCGATGTGCAGATCCGCTCACACGCCACGCCGGTGCCTGCCACCATCACCCCAGGGCAGGGCGGTGCCATCCATGTCGATTTTGCCGCCCCGCAGCGCGCCATCACCCCAGGGCAGGCCGCCGTGTTCTATAATGGCGACACCGTGATCGGCGGCGCGCGCATTTCCTAGCCCCGATCGCACGCCAAGCAACCCATGGTGGGGCGGCTGCACCCAAGCCGCCCCGCCACTAGTGCGCTGCCGCCGCCTGGCTGTGGCGCGTATCGCGGGGCCATGTCTCCATCATCATTGCTCATTCTCCTGATCGCCACCGCCTGCGCCTCGGTTGCCCACCTGATCTGGGGGCGGCACTGGCTTCAGCTCATCATCTACTGGATGGCCGCCTTCGCTGGCTGCCTGATCATCTATGTCACCGGCCTGTCGCTACCCATCCGCCTGCCCCACCCGGCTGGTATTCCGCTGCTGGAAAGCATTGCAGCGGCATGGATTTTGCTTTTTGTTGCTTCAAAATTGCGCCTATGATATAATCGCTAACATCTTCTCATAGCGCATTCTGTCGCTGTAAATTAGAGGAGCAACACATTGCAGAAGTGGATAAGTATTGGCGTTGCGGTTTCGGCGCTCATTTTGGTTGCCTTTATCGTCTGCTCGTATATCTTTCCCGAATGGCGTGCAGCAACGCGCGATATCGCGATCATCCTTGTTGCGGTTACTGGCATCATCGCAACCCTCATTCTTATCGCTATTCTGTTTGCCATCCTCTACGCTGTTAATAAAATCCGCAGTCTTGCGACCGATACGGTTCAACCCCAGATCAAAACACTTTCAGATAAAGTCGATGTCATCTTAGAAAATGTCACGGCCGTGTCGCAGCAGGCCCGTACCTCGGTTACTGCTGTCACAACGACAACGAACTACGCCGCTGAGCAGGCGGTGACGCCTGTGATCAAGCTGGCTGGCCTAGTTGCTGGGGTTCGCGCTGGCGCTAGCTTCATTGCTCGCCGTGGTGCCCCCCCTCGCGACTAGTGGTTAGGTGAAAGCTAGGCGTGATCTGAGATCGCAATAGTACCGGAATGGCCAGAGAACCGCTAACGAGTGGTACTCGATCACTATTGTTCTCAGTAACGCTCCATGGTATGATAAAAGAGGCGATTACGGCTACTTTCAGGGTGCCAGTGGATCGCCCATACCAAAGGTGTTACATATCGGCATCACAGCTGGATGTGTACCCTGTCGCTTTCGGATCAACCACACATGGCCCTAGCCCATTGCGGTGTTTGTTTCAAGCAGTTCTTGTTGATGGCCTGGCAGTTGGAAGGGGCTCCGACACCACCGGTTGCTTCCAGCAGGCGCGGTTGTGTAAGTGAGTAGACTAGGTGACATCCACGCCACCGGGCGGAGGAAACAATGGCGCTGGTTGGTAATCTGCGTGATTTCGGGCTTTCCGATTTCTTGTATCTTGTTGATCGTGGCTACAAGACCGGCTGCCTCCATCTCTCACGAGGTGATGACACAGCCTCGCTCTTTTTTGACAAAGGCAAGCTTGTCACAGCCGGGCGAAATGGCCAGCAGGTTCGCGTGACTGATGTATTAGTGCAGCGGGGGAAACTTTCGCCAGAACAGGCGATGGCAGCTGCGGGCGAGTCGACCGAAGGCCAGCAGCTCTCGCAGGCGCTCACGGAAAAGAACGTCATCAGCCGCGAGGACTTGCAGCGTACGCTTCAGCAATATATCGAAGAGTCGGTCTACACGCTTTTTGGTTGGCCCGATGGCGAGTTTCGCTTCGAGCAAAACCAACGGCCTTCGAGCGACGCACCGATCATGCCGGTGCCGATCTCGGTCGAGAACCTTATCATGGAAGGCGTGCGGCGCATCGATGAGTGGGGCCGGATCAAAGATCGCATCCCCAGCACCGATATGATCGTTCGCTTTGTCGAGCAGCCTGGCGAAAAGGCAAAGGGGGTCAATCTCTCAACCGAAGAGTGGCGCGTCTTTGCACGTATCAATGGCAAACATACGCTCGCTGAGATCGCCGAGAAAACTGGCCTGAGCGAGTTCGATGTCTGCCGCATTGTCTACGGCTTTCTTACAGCTGGCCTCGTTGAGGTTCTGAAGAAACCTCGCCCGGTTGCGGCGGGCGACCGCCCGGGCCAGGAAGCACCCAAGGTGAAAAAGAGCCTTGTTTCGCGGATTATCAACCGGATTCGTGGTATGTGATGGCATGGTGCCGCGGAGTGCGGTACTGTCAATATACGCAGGCTGGCGCAGTCAACTCTACGCTCGTCCCAGAGTCGAGGACCAGCACCGCAGCGGAGGGTCGGTGTGCAGACGGTAAAAATGGTCATTAGCGGGGCGGTGAACGCGGGCAAGACCGAGTTCATCAAAACCATTAGCGAGATCGAAGTGGTTTCCACCGAACGGCGGGCCACGGATGATACGAAGCTGATCAAAAAAGAGACCACCGTGGCGATGGACTTTGGTCGCATCGCCGTCGGCGACGATCTCGTGCTGCATCTGTTCGGTACGCCGGGACAGAAACGGTTCGATTTTATGTGGGAGATCCTCTCGGAGGGTATGCTTGGCCTGGTTATCCTCGTGGATAGCACGCGCCCGGAGACCTTCCGCGAGACCAACCGAATTATCGACTTTTTTGTTTCCTATCGCGATACGCCGTATGTTGTAGCTGCCAACAAACAGGATAAGCCTAATGCGTGGTCGCCCGAGGAGCTTCGGCTTGCCCTGCGTCTGCCCCCGCATATTCGCATCCTGCCCTGTATGGCGAACGACCGCGAGAGCGTCAAGAGCGTCCTGCTGGAGCTGCTGGATGTGATCATGCAGCAGAGTGAAGAGTAATAGCATCGTTGTTCCTGCACTCGTTTAGCGCGGCGCGGATCTCTCCGCGCTGCGTTTCTATAGCGAGGCTTGCAGGCGCTTGCCATGCTGCCCAGAGGCTCTCTGCGAGCCTTCCCCCTTGTTTGCGGCAGTGTTTGCACACGTACCCCTTCAATTTCCCCCTCACTATTTTTGCCCTAAACAATGGCGGGTAGGCGCTCGCGCTTCTGCCCGCCCGCTGTTTTGTGCATGCGTGGGCCGTGCTCTTATATTATAATACGCAGCATGGATTCCTCCACACTGCCCGCCCGAGAGCTTGGCCCGCTGCAGCAAGGGCTGCTGCAATGGTTTGCCGCGCATGGGCGCGACCTGCCGTGGCGCAAGACGCGCGACCCCTACCATATCTTGGTCTCTGAGATCATGCTGCAGCAGACCCAGGTGGATCGGGTGATGCCCAAATATCTCGCCTTCCTTGCACTGTTTCCGACCATCCAGGCGCTGGCCGCCGCATCTACTGCCGACGTGATCCGCTCGTGGGCGGGGCTGGGATACAACCGACGTGCGGTCAACCTGCAGCGTGCGGCCCAGGCGGTGGTTGAGCAGCACAGCGGGGTCTTCCCGCGCGATGTGGCCACGCTGCTCAAACTGCCGGGGGTGGGGCCATACACCGCTGGGGCGGTGGCGTGCTTTGCCTTCGAGCAGGATGTGGCGTTTATGGACACCAACATCCGCCGCGTGATCCAGCGGGCCTTTGTTGGCCCCGAGGAGCAAGGGCCAGCCTCGGATGCCGAGCTGCTGGCGCTGGCGGCGCAGGTGCTGCCCGCCGGGCATGGCTGGGCCTGGAACCAAGGCGTGATGGAGATCGGCGCGCTGATCTGCGGGGCCACGAACCCGCAGTGCTGGCGCTGCCCGCTGCAGTCGGGGTGCCGCGCCTACCATGTGCGCAGCGCCCGCGACACCGCTGCGTTCGAGCTTGCCCCGGCTGCCCCGCCCCGACGCGCGCGCGCAGTGGCCGAGCGGCGCGAGGCCCCATTTGTCGGCTCGACGCGCTACTACCGCGGTAGGATCGTGGATGCGCTGCGGGCAGCGCCGCCTGGGCACCGGGTGGCGAGTGCCGCGCTTGGCCCGCAGATCAAGTCCGATTTTACCGATGCCGACCGCCCTTGGCTGCGCGGGCTGCTCGATCGCCTTGCCGCCGATGGCCTTGTCGTGCTGGATGGCGAGCATGTGCAGCTGCCAGCCTAGCCTTGACTGTCCTGGTCTGTTCTTTTTGCCAGACATAGAGGTTCCCGATGACGACGGCACTTATCCGCACCACCGCCCACACCGCCCATAGCGAGCCGCGCCATGTCGAGCAGGCCGCGCGCCTTGCCGCGATCGAAACTGCGCTGTCCGCGAGCGGGCTGCTGGCGCGCGCGCACGTGGTCGACGCCAAGCCCGCCAGCGACCAGTATATCCGCGCCGTCCACTCGCCGCGTGTGGTCGAGACCATCCAGTACATCTCGAACGAGGGCGAGGCCTGGCTCGATAGCGATACCTATGTGATGTTTGGATCGTGGGATGCTGCCGCCACGGCGGCTGGCGCGGCGATTGAGGCGGTGGATGCGGTGGCCAGCGGGCACGCCCACAACGCCTTCGCGCTGACCCGACCGCCCGGACACCACGCCACCCCCGATCGCTCGATGGGCTTCTGCCTGCTGAACAATGTGGCGATCGCCGCCCGCTATGCCGTGGATGTGCTGGGCATGGATCGTGTGGCGATCGTCGATTATGATGTGCACCATGGCAATGGTACCCAGGACTGCTTCTATAACGATGGCCACGTGCTGTTCTGCTCGTCGCATGGGGCTCCGTTGTACCCAGGATCGGGCGACATGCGCGAGATCGGGGTTGGCCCTGGCGTGGGTGCGACGCTGAATGTGCCGCTGCCCTATGGGGTTGGCGATGTGGGCTTCGAGCGGCTGTATCGGCAGGTGTTTCTGCCTGCGCTGCGGCGCTTTCGCCCGCAGCTGCTGCTGGTGTCGGCGGGCTTTGATGCGCACTGGGATGACCCGATCGGCCCGCTCACCCTTTCGGTGGATGGCTACGCCGGGCTGACCCAGCAGCTAAAGCAGGCCGCCGACGAGCTGTGCGATGGGCGGATCGCGCTGGTGCTTGAGGGCGGCTACAGCCTGCGGGTGCTGGGCGCGTGCGCTAACGCGGCGCTGGGCGCGCTGATGGGCGAGCCGCAGGATGACCTGATCGGACCGGCGGAGAATATGGAGCCAGACATCACCAACCTGATCAAGAAGCTGCGGGCGGAGCACCCGCTGCTCTCCTCCTAGCGCTATAGGGGCTATGCGTTCTCGACAGGACGCCGATTCTTTTACCCACCAAGATACCAAGGGAAAAGGGAGCCACTCCCCACGAAGGCACGACGATTCAAAGAAAAAGTGATACAAACCTTCGAGTCGTCGTGACTTCGTGATAGCGAATCTTCGATGAATCTAGAATGCATAGGCTCTGCCTAGCGCTAGGGCAGCCGAATGGCAAAAAACACTATCGTGTATAATTAGGGACACTATGAGCAAACAGGCAGCGATAGCAGTGGTGGACTATGGCGCTGGCAACCTGCCCAATATGGTGCGGGCGCTGCGCAGCGTGGGCGGCGACCTGGTGGTGACATCCGACCCAAAGGATGTGCGCGAGGCCCGCGCGGTGGTATTCCCCGGCGTCGGCGCGACGCTCGATACGATGCAGTCGCTGGAGCGCCTAGGCATGGTCGATGCGCTGCGCGAGGCCGCCGAGTCGGGCAGGCCGGTGCTGGGCGTGTGCGTGGGCATGCAGGTGCTGTGCGAGGCCAGCGAGGAGTTCGGCACCCACCCGTGCCTCGGCATCGTGGGCGGCACGGTGCGCGCGCTGCCCACTGGCCAGAAGGTGCCCCAGATCGGCTGGAACCAGGTCACGCTCACCGAGCAGGGGCGGGGCCACCCGCTGTTTGCCGGCATCGAGGATGGCAGCGACTTCTACTTTGTCCACTCCTACTTCTGCGATCTCTCCGACCCCCGCATGATCGGCGCGACCACCGACTACGGCGTCAGCTTCCCCAGCGCGCTGGTGCGCGAGAACGTTGCGGCGGTGCAGTTTCACCCCGAGAAGAGCGGCCAGCTGGGCCTTCGGCTGCTGGCTAACTATGTAAGCTGGACACAAGCATGGAAATAATTCCGGCGATTGATATCAAAGATGGCCGCTGCGTGCGCCTCTACCAGGGCGACTTCGCCCAGTCCACCGTCTACGGCGAAGATCCGCTGGAGGTCGCGCGGCGCTGGGCCGCGCTGGGGGCCACGCGCCTCCATCTGGTCGATCTGGATGGCGCGCTGGTCGGACACCCGGTCAACACCGATACGATCATTGGCATAGTGCGGGCGATCTCCATCCCGGTGCAGCTGGGCGGCGGGCTGCGCACCGAGGCCGCCGCCCACGCGGCGCTGTCGCTGGGCGTGGCGCGGGTGATCTTGGGCACGGCGGCGGTGGAGGACCCCGAGATGGTGGGGCGGCTGGCCGCGCGCTTCGGCGATGCGATTGTGGTGGGCATCGATGCCAAGGACGGCCTAGTGAAGACGGCGGGCTGGACCGAGCAGGTCTCGATCATGGCTACCGTTCTGGCCGAGAAGATGGCGGCGGTGGGCGTGCGGCGCATTATCTACACCGATATCAGCCGCGACGGCACGCTGACCGAGCCAAACTTCGCCGCCACCGGCGCGCTCGTGCGCGAGGGCGGCCCTGCCATCATCGCCTCGGGCGGGGTGTGCGCGCTCGACCACCTGCGGCGGCTGGCCGATGCGGGCGTTGAGGGGGCTATCGTCGGGCGCGCGCTCTACACCGGCGCGCTCGATCTGGAAGCGGCGATCCAATCTGTTCAATAGACAATAACCGGTAGCTGCTCGGACGGCTGCCGCCTCAGCTATCTGGAGCTAGTATGACCAACCCGAATAAGCCGACGAGCAAGTACGAAGAGGAGCGGGTGCGCGCCGCCGAGCAGTCGCAGATTGTCTATCTGCAGGGGCAGATTGATGAGCTGCGGCGCATGCTCAAGGATCAGACCAGCAAGTACAACTGGGCCATGGAGCAGGTGCGCAAGGTCGAGTCGAGCGTGGCCCAGATCGAGGCGGCCTACGAGCGCCAGCGGCAGGAGATCGCGGTCTCGCTTGAGGGATACCGCCGCGACATCACCGGTCTGCGCAAAGATCTGGCCAATGTGCTGGTGAAGGCTGAGGAGAACGTGAAGCCGCTGCGCGAGATCCAGGCCCAGATCCACCAGATCAACGAGTCGCGCAAGGCCGACCGCGACCACACGGCTGGCTGGCTCATCCGCATCGAGGAGCTGGAAGAGTCGACCCGCGGCTGGTTCGCCCAGCTCAAAGAGATCGACGAGCGCTACCGCACCGTGGTGGGTCGATTCGACGCGCTGTATGCCGCCGACGACACCGCGCGCGTCGAGATCCGCAAGGTGGCCGAAGACCTGCAGGCCGAGAAGCAGAGCCTGCGCCGCCAGGTGGTGGAGGCCCAGCAGCTGGTCTCCGATGTGCGGGCGGTGCTGGATGACCATAACAGCCGGATCACGCGGCTGGATGAGATCCGTCAGCAGATCGATACCTTTGCCGAGCAGCTGCCGCAGCAGGTGGTATCGCTGGATGTGCGGATCAACGAGCTGGTGAGCGAGCTCAAGCGCGTCGACCGCGAGTCGCGCGAGCAGTTTCTGGTGGGCCAGGAGCGCCTCGAAGAGGTGCGCCACCACCACGAGGAGAAGGTTCAGTCCATCCAGGAGGCCGACGAGCACCACATCCGCCAGCTAAACTCGTGGCTTGAGCGCGTGGACAACCTGGTGCGCGAGATCGATCAGCGGCTGCTGCGGCTCAGCAGCCGGGTGGAGGGCGTGGCGCGCGAGCACACCGCCCACCTGAATGTGCTTGAGCAGCGCGATATGCAGATCGTCGAGAGCCTGCTGGTGTCGGTGCGTGATCAGTTCGAGCGGATCAAGACCGACCAGATCGAGCGCGGGATCGCCTCGGAGGAGTAGCCCTGATGCTGAAGCGACGAATCATCCCATGCCTGGATGTGAAGAATGGCCGCGTGGTGAAGGGCGTCGCCTTTCTGAACCACCGCGATGCGGGTGACCCGGTGGAGTTGGCCGCCGCCTACGATGCGGCGGGGGCCGACGAGCTGGTGTTCTACGACATCACCGCCAGCAGCGACGACCGCGCGATCATGGTGGATGTGGTGGAGCGCACGGCATCCCAGGTGTTCATCCCGCTGACGGTGGGCGGCGGCATCCGCACCGCCGATGACATGTACCGCATGCTGCGCGCTGGCGCCGACAAGGTCTCGATCAACACGGCGGCGGTGATGAACCCGCAGCTGATCGAGGATGGCGCGAAGCGCTTTGGCAGCCAGTGCGTGGTGCTGTCGATCGACGCGCGGCGCGTGCCCGCCGACGGCGAGGGCGCGCCGCGCTGGGCGGTGTTCACGCACACCGGCGCGAACGCGCGCCCCACTGGCCTGGATGCGATTGAGTGGGCGCGGCGCGGCGTGGAGCTGGGCGCGGGCGAGATCGTGATCAACTCGATGGATGCCGACGGCACCAAGAGCGGCTACGACCTTGAGCTGCTGCGGGCGATCTCCGAGCGGGTGAGCGTGCCGGTGATCGCCTCTGGCGGCGCGGGCACGCTCCAGCATATGCTGGATGGCCTGGTGGAAGGGAAGGCCGACGCAGTGCTGGCGGCCTCGATCTTCCACTTTGGCGAGTATAGCGTGCTGGATGTGAAGCACTACCTGGCCGAGCATGGCGTGCCAGTGCGCGGCATCTAGATCGAGCGATCAGCTTTCCCGAGGCGCGAAGAATGCGGCATCGCCTGCAGTCTTTGCGCCTTGGGTCTTTTATGGAGGTCAGCGCGATGATCCAGGTTCATGTCCGCTACTTTGCCGCGCACCGCGATATCACCGGCCATAGCGAGGAGCACTTTCAGCTGATGGATGGGGCGTCGGTGGGCGATCTCTGGCAGGTGCTGGTGGCGCAGTACCCGCGCCTGGCGGGCTTCGAGGGGTCGCTTCTCTACGCGGTGAACGAGGAGTTTAGCCAGCCAGGCGACCTGCTGGCCGACGGCGATACGGTGGCATTCATACCGCCGGTGAGCGGTGGCGCGCCCGAGCTCTTTGCGATCTCGCCCGCGCCGCTGGATGCCGCAGCGCTGCAGCAGCTGGTTGCCGCCCCCGACATGGGCGCGGTGGTGACGTTCGTGGGGGTGGTGCGCGATAACTTTGGCGGCAAGGCCACGGCGTACCTGGAGTACGAGGCCTACGCGCCGATGGCCGTGAAGGTGCTGCGGCAGATCGCCCAGGATGCGCAGGGGCGCTGGCAGATCGGGCAGGTGGCGATCCACCATCGGGTGGGGCGGCTGGAGATCGGGGAGGCGGCGGTGGCGATTGTGGTGGCGGCCCCGCATCGGCACGCGGCCTTTGAGGCGACCGAGTGGCTGATGGATCAGATCAAGGCGGTCGTGCCGATCTGGAAGCGCGAGTGCTGGGCCGATGGAACCAGCGAGTGGGTGGGCGGCGAGCAGCAGCGCAGGCCCACAAGCTAGCGGGGTGCCGGGCAGCTTGCCCGGCACCCCGCAGTCTTCCAGCTATTGCAGCAGCATCTCGAAATTCGGCTGGTCGCCATTGGTGAGGCGGCGGAACCCTCGCTGGATGGCGCGCAGGGTGCCCTGGCCGATCCAGAAGGTGAGGAGCGATCCGAGGATGAGCCCGATCGCACTTCCGAGCGCTGCGCCCAAGCCGAAGAGCAGAAAATCGTTTTGCTTGTTCATAGTTGGTTCCTCATTGAACGACGACAACGGGTGTGGCCTTGCTCCACAGGCGCTCGAGGCGGTAGTAGTCGCGCTGTGCGGCCGAGAAAATATGGACGACAATATCGCCATAGTCGAGCAGCACCCAGCCGGTCTCGGCTGCGCCCTCGGCGCGTGGCTCGATGCCGAACTCGCGGCCAATGCCCTCGTCGATGGCGGTGAGGATAGCCTTGAGCTGCCGATCGCTCTCGCCGGAGCAGATGACGAAGTAGTCGGCTATGGTGCTGAGCGGCTTGAGATCGAGCAGCACGATGTCGCTTGCCTGCTTTTCCTCGGCCAGCTCAACAATTCGGCGCGCGGTGGTAAATGTATCTTCTATTATGGTGATCACTCCTGATGGTTTGTACCTATAAGTGGATTGATTCTACCAGATTCACCAACGCGTGTAAATAGCGCAGAGGTGAGGCGCAAATCATATTATATTCTAGGGAAATGCGGCCTGCTCGTTGAGCCATAGGCTGGTGAAGATGCGCTGGGTGGTGGGGCGCAGCTCGGCATCCTGGCCAGCGGGCAGCACCAGGCTGAGAATGGCGATCTTGTCGCGGCGCTGCTGGATGAAGCTATGGCCGATCATCTGCGCGCTGCCCTGGCTGGGCGTGGGCACTAGGTACCTCCACTCGACATGTAGCTGGCCGTCATCCTGAAGCTGCGGCTCGGCGGCGGCGAAGCCCTGGATGCCGCTGAACGACTGCGTGATCACGCTGGTGAGCAGCATGGCGCGCTCGGCCTCGGTGCGCTGCGAGTCGTCGTGCAGCACGCTGACGATCAGGTAGCCGTTGCTGCTGGGGTCGTTCCAGCAGATCCGCACCTGGCCAGGTGTGCTGGTGTCGCTCTTTTTCCAGCCCTCGGGCACGCTGACGCCGAACAGATCGCCGGTGGCGGTGTAGGCCTGGGTCTCGCGGATGGTGACGGGCGAGAGCGCGGCGGCTTGGGCGTCGGGCGCGGGGCCTGCCAGGTGGTACGAGTTGAGGATGCTATCGATGTCGGGCTGGATGTGGGCGTAGGCGGCGCTGGGCACCACCGTGGAGATGAAGGCGATGTGCTGCCCGCGCTGCTCGATGAAGCTGTTGCCCAGCATGCGCGCGCTCGGTCGGCCCGCGCTGGCGGGCGTGTCGTAGCCCCATACGATCAGCTGGCTGCCGTCGCTCTGCAGCTTGGCGGGGTACTGGGTGAACCCCGGCTGTGCGCCGTAGGTGGCGCGCACATGCTCGGCCAGCATGGTGGCCATGGCGCTGGTGCCGAGCAGCTGCGTGCTGGTGAGCACGGTGGTGACGATCGCGGCGTTCTCGCGCGGCTCGCGGAACTGGACGATCTGCGCGCCGAGCGTGGCGCTCGGCGCGGCCTGCCATGTGCTGGGCAGGGCGATCGAGAACAGCCCGCCGGGGTCTTCGTAGGTCTGCGGCCGGTCCATGCGCATGTCGGGGATGCTTGGGTCGCTCGGGGCGGGCGTGGCGGCGGCGCTCTGGCATGCGGCCAGGGCGAGCAGGGCGAGCAGCAGCATGGCTGCGGGTGCGGGTTTTCTCATGGGTTGGTGTGGGGTGCGCCTGGTGGCGGGCGCGGGTGCGACCCCGCGCCCCGGGCCGCTAGGCTGTGAGCTTGCGGACGGTGTCGGCGTCGAGCCGCTTGATCACCGCCACGATCAGGTTGACGAGCTGGTCGAAGTCGCCGCGGTGCAGGATGGACGCGTGGGTGTGGATGTAGCGCACGGCCACGCCCAGCACCAGCGATGGGATGCCCGCGCCGGTCAGATGGAACTTGCCCGCGTCGGTGCCGCCGCCCGCCATCTTGTCGAACTGCAGCGGGATGCCCTCGGCCTTGGCGGTGTCGAACACCAGGTTGCGCAGGCCCACGTGGGGGATCATGCTGCCGTCGAAGATCAGGGCCACCGGGCCAGCGCCGAGCTTCCCCTGCACGTCGTCCGGCCCCACGCCCGGCGTGTCGCCAGCGATGCCGGTGTCCACCGCGAAGCCGATATCGGGCTGGATGAGGCTGGCCAGCGTGGTCGCGCCGCGCAGCCCCACCTCTTCCTGCACGGTGGCACCAGCGTACACCACGTTGGGGTGGCTCTGGCCCTGCAGCTTGCGCAGTACCTCCACCGCGATCGCGCAGCCGAAGCGGTTGTCCCAGGCCTTGGCCAGCAGCATGTCGGGGTTCTGCATCACAGTGAAGGGGCAGACCGGCACCACCGGATCGCCGGGGGTGATGCCCCAGGCCTCGGCCTCGGCCTTGGATGAAGCGCCGATATCGATGAACATGTGCTTGCGCTCAAAGACCTTGTTGCGCTCTTCGGGGCTGAGGATGTGCGGCGGCTTCGAGCCGATCACGCCGGCGATCGTGCCGTTGCGCGTGATGACCTCGACCCGCTGCGCCAGCATCACCTGATCCCACCAGCCGCCCAGGGTCTGGAACTTGAGGTAGCCCTCCTCGGTGATGCGCGTCACCATGAAGCCGATCTCATCCAGGTGGCCAGTGAGTAGAATCTTCGGGCCGTCCGCTTCCCCAACTTTCCGCACGACAATGCTGCCAAGATTGTCGGTTACGATCTCGCCATATGGCTCAAGGTAGGCTCGCAAGATCTGGCGAACCGGTGCCTCGAACCCCGATGGCCCAGGAGCTTCGGTCAGCTCTTTGAAGAGCGTGAGTGTTTCATCCACGGTGGACTCCAGTCTAAACCATAGCGAAGACAGGCAGATTGTACCATGCAGGCTCTGGGCCGTGTGCAGGCGGGCGCTGGGCTATGGCGCGGTGTTGGCGTAGAGCCTGCTCAGGCGGTCCGAGCAGATCCGCCGGGTGCGCGCCGCGCCTCTGCGCAGCAGATCGGGCACGGTGGTGAACTGGGTTGGTCCAGGGTAGCACAGCATATAGCGAACAATGGCCTATTCGGCGCTTTGTGTAGGTTTAAAGCGCTGAATAGGCCACAAAAGAGACAATAGCGTAGGCTTGTTGGCTGGCTATGCGCTAAGTTTGGGCAGTAGCACCTAGCGCATAGCGAGCAGGAACACTGGCGTGAGGATGACCGCCGCGATCAGCAGCAGGATGAGCAGCAGCTTGACCTGCTCGGCGCTGCGGCGCTGGGCCAGCAGCGGGCGAGCGTCGGGGGCGTAGGGCACGTTGGGCTGCTCGGCCATCAGGATCTGGCCCAGGTTGCCGGGGGCGCTGAAGAGTGTGGAGAAGATGGTGGAGAGTAGCTCTTTTGTGGTGATCAGCGGCGGTGCCCAGTACGCCTCCTCGGGCGAGACTGGCTTGCCGGTGAGCGCACAGAACAGCGGCCCCTCGGCTTTAGCCTCGGGCTTCTGGCTGGTGGCGATCTCGGTGGTCATCGTGGTGCCTCCTAGTATGGGTACATTGAAAAGATAGGGTGTTTCTGCCCCGCCGCATCTGGATGCGGCGGGGCAGCCTAGTACTAGCTCACACTGCGCACAAAGCGCTCGATCCGCTCAAGTGCCGTCTCGATCTTGTCCATCGAGGTGGCGTAGCAGGCCCGCACAAAGCCCGCGCCGCTGGGGCCGAAGGCATCGCCGGGCACCACGGCCACCTGCTGCTCCATGAGCATGCGCTCGGCGAACTGGTCGCTGGAGATCCCCAGGTGGGCGATGCTTGGGAAGACGTAGAACGCGCCGCGCGGCTCAAAGGTCGGCAGGCCGATCTGGTTCAGGGCGCTCACCATCACTCGTCGGCGGCGGTCGTACTCGGCCACCATCTCGGCCACGGCGCTCTCGCCGCTGGCCAGCGCCTCAAGCCCGGCGTACTGGCTCACAGTGGGGGCCGACATGATGGTGTACTGGTGCACCTTGCGCACCGCCGCCGTGATCTCGGCGGGGGCGGCCAGCCAGCCCAGCCGCCAGCCGGTCATGGCGTAGGCCTTCGAGAAGCCGCCCAGCAGCACCGTGCGCTCGCGCATGCCGGGCAGCGATGCGAAGCAGGTGTGGGTGACGCCGTAGACCAGGCGGTCGTAGATCTCGTCGGAGAAGACCAGCAGGTCGTGCTTCTCGGCCACGGCGGCGATCTGAGCCATGGCCTCGCGCGTCAGCACCGCGCCGGTGGGGTTGTTGGGGTAGCCGATCAGCAGGGCCTTGGTGCGCGGCGTGATCGCGGCCTCGATAGCCTCGGCGGTGACCTGGAACTCGTTCTCCACGCTCGTGGGCACGCTCACCACCTGGCCGTCGGCGAACTGCACCGCCGCGGGGTAGGCCACGAAGCACGGCTCGGGGATGATCACCTCGTCGCCTGGGTCGATGGTGGCGATCATGGAGGCCTGCAGCGCCTCGCTCACGCCCACGGTGATCAGCAGCTCGGTCTCGGGGTCGTAGCGCACCCCATAGAGCTTCTCTAGGTGGTCGGCAAGCGCCACACGTAGCTCGGCCAGGCCAGAGTTCGAGGTGTATGCGGTGAATCCCTGTTCGACCGACCGGATGGCCGCCCCGCGAATGGGCGCGGGGGTCACGAAATCCGGCTCGCCAACCCCAAGCGAGATGACATCGGGCATAGTGGCGGCGATGTCGAAGAAGCGGCGGATGCCAGAGGCTGGAACCTTCTGAACTCGTTGCGAAAGCCGTGCGCGTGTCATTCTTTTACCCCTGGGCAGGTAGAGCGCCCCGCCCTGTTCTTGCTCGATCCAGCAGCGGACGGGATTCTTCTGTTGTTGAGAGCCGACCGTTCGCCGCATGTATCTTAGCATATCCGGCGTGCGATCTCCACGCCGATTTCTCGCCCGCTGGTCCTATACCGTGTAGCTGCGGCCTCTAGCGCGAGAGCTTCCAGACCTCGATCAGCGCCAGGCCATCTTTTCGCACCGAGCGGTTGACCTGCTCGGCGCGCAGGCCCGCCGCCGCCACCGCGTCGAGGAAGGCCTGCCTGCGGGTGAATGCCTCCTCGCCGGGGCTGTGGGTGAGGTAGAGCGTGTCGGTGTCCAGCTTGCTGGCCAGCTGCTGGGTGAAATCGGGCGGCAGCTCGGGGCTGAAGCCGTACAGCTCCTCGACGCGCTTCTGGCCGCCGGTCAGGTACTCGATCGGCGCGGAGAAGCCCCAGTCGAGCGCGACCACCGGCTCGGGGCGAGCGGCGAGGAAGCGGCTGACATCGGCGATAGCGCTGGAGTGGAACGACAGCCCGCCGGTAGAGCGCACCGCGCCCAGGTAGGCCCAGCTGGATGCGGCCTGCGGCGCTGCGGCCAGCACCGCCAGCAGCGCTGCGGTAGGCCCGGCCCAGCGCCAGCGGCCCGCGCCCACGCGCGCCAGGGCCTCGGCACCCGCGCCTAGCACTAGGGCGGGCAGCCACACCGCGATGGCGAAGTGCGTGTACCACAGCGCCGAGATGGTGAAGCAGCTCTGGGCCACGCAGCCTAGCCCCAGCAGCGGCACCAGCAGCTCGCGCTGCCAGCCTAGCCCGCGCTCGCGCCACAGCCGCGCGGCCACCAGCCCCAGCGCCACGGCCAGCGCGGGCAGCGCGTAGGGGTTGGGGAACTGCCCGCCCAGGTACCACAGGTGCTGCCCCGACCCGATCACGTCGGCGGCCTGGGCCAGCCGGGTCTGAAGGTTGGTGAGTAGATTCTGGTTGGATGTGCCCAAGTAGGTGGTGCTGGCGCTCTTTTCCACCACGGCGAAGGTGGCAAAGCCGGTGATAAGGTTGTAGGCCACCACGGGCAGCACGCCCAGCCCCAGCCCGGCGCAGGCCAGCGCCACGCGGCGCGGCGAGATCGCAAAGCCGCGCCCGCGCACGGCCAGCCAGCATAGCGCCGCCCACAGCGCCGCGCCATTCAGCAGCCATAGCGCGCTCACCTTGGCGTAGATCGCCAGCCCCGCTGCCAGCCCGGCTAGGAACAGCGGCCCCGCACCGCGCGTGCGCCACCAGCGCGCCCCGAGCGCGAAGGCCAGCGCCGCCATGCAGGGCGAGATGTTGGTGATAAACACGCCCTGGCGCGACCAGAAGATAAACGAGGGGAACACCGCCAGCGCCAGCGCCGCCGTGCCCGCCGCCCAGCGGCCCCACACCTGCGCGGCGAAGGCGTACACCGCCGCCAGCGTGATCGCGCCCACCAGCACGGTCATCAGGCGCAGCGCCTCCGCCGTCGGCCCCAGCAGCGCCACGAAGGGCATGGCCGCGTAGATCTGGATCGCGCCGATGTGGTTCTGCACCATCAGCGGCAGGCGCTGGCCGCCGATCTCGATCGCGCCGTTGTTGATGATGGTGAGCGGCTGGCCGCGCAGCAGCAGCAGCGCCGGGGTGGCGGCCTCCAGCGCCTCATCATAGTGGAGACCGGGCAGGCCTAGGTCGGGCAGGGCAAAGGCGAGGAAGATCGCCAGCGCCAGCGCCAGCGGCCAGTGGCGCGCGGCGCGGCGCAGGGGGTCAGCATACGTCATAATCAAGGCACCAAAAAAGCGCAGATACCCGCCGAGCACACTCGGCGCATACCTGCGCAGACACACGCGAAGGCTTCACTCGGGCTTGGGCCTGCGCTTCAGGAATCGCGGCCCGATGGTCAAGGCGGCGCACGCGACCACCATCAGCACCCAGGCGAACCAGGGGATGCTCAGGCTGTAGAGCAGCATCCAGCGGTAGGCCAGCCCGGTCACGGCGGTGACGCTGATCGCGAAGAGCAGAATGGTCAGTTCCCACGAGGGTTTTGATGGTTCCATGGTGTTCGTCCCTTTCCCTTCTCTGCCCCGTAGTATAGCATATCGTGCGCGCCCTGGGCCGCCGCTACGCGCCGCGCGCGGCCTTGGCCTGCCGCACGATCTCGGCGATCTGGCCGAGGTGCGACTTCTCGTGCAGCAGCCCCAGCAGGTACTGGCCGCGCGCGTCGAGGTCATCCGGCAGGAACTCGACAGTGCGCTTGGTCTCGTAGTGCGGCTCGTCGGGCCACAGCTCCAGGCTGGCTAGCCGCATGCGGCGGCTCTGCTCTAGGTACTGGCGGCACTGCGCGATCGTCGTCACGCTCTCCCAGGGCACCTCGGAGCGCGAGCGCCCGTGAAACTCGACGCCGCGCGCCAGCTCGGCGGCCAGGAAGATGCCCTCCTCGGAGGAGGCGAGGGCGTGGACGATTACATGGCCCAGTGTCCAGGCGATGCTGGTGTCCTCGCTGCTGGCGGCGAAGGTGTCGTTGGCCTCGGGGTCCACCGGCACAAAGGTCACATCCGCATCCGTGCAGCCCTCGATCAGGCCCAGGATGGTGTCGATGCTCTCGGTGGCGGTCGCTCGCAGCTCGTCGATGCTGGCCCCGGCGGCGATCTCGCTTAGCTTCTTGGTCTTGTTTGCCAGCGGCGTAAAGTCGATCATGGCCCTCTCCCTCTCTATGCGAACTTGGTGCGGGTCTATTGTAGATGTTTTTCCAAACAGAAACACGCCCCTCTCAGAGCGTGTTTCTGGATCTCCCTCTCGAAAAAAGCCTACGCCTGCTCGACAAGCTCCACGTCGATGCTGATCTCGACTTCCTTACCCACCAGCACGCCGCCGGTCTCAAGCGCCTGGTTGAAGTTCAGGCCCCACTCCTCGCGGTCGATCGTGGTGGTGGCGCTGAAGCCCGCGCTGGTGGTGCCCCAGGGGCTCTTGGCCTTGCCCTCGAAGGTCACATCCAGGGTCACCGGCTTGGTGACGCCGCGGATGGTCAGGTCGCCGTGCAGCTTGGCGTGCTGGCCATCCACCTGATCCACGCTGGTGCTCACAAAGGTGATGTTGGGGTGGTTGGCCACATCGAAGAAGTCGGCGGCCTTCAGGTGGCCATCGCGCTGCGCGTCGCGGGTGTTGATGCTGCTGGCGTCGATCGTCACATCGACCTTGGCGGCGCTCGGGTTCTGCTCGTCCAGCTCGACGGTGCCCTGGAAGGTCTCGAAGCGACCGCGCACCTTCGAGATCATCATGTGGCGGATGCTAAAACCGACCTGCGAGTGGCTCTGATCAATGACCCATGCCATGGTATGTTGCTCCTTTAAGCTTGTGCTCTCTAGCGGTGCTATCTGTTTGTGTAGCAGCTGAGGGCAGTGTAACAAGCGAGCGTATACATCAGCGTGAACATCGGCGTCAACATCCTGCGGTCTGCTTGTCTACGCGATCTGGGCCTCGGTAGCCTGCTCGATCTGGGCGATCTGGGCTAGCAGCCCGTTGCGCTGGCCGCTCTCGGCCAGGGCACGGGCCTCGGCCAGCAGCGCGGCGGCCCGCGCGCGCGGCAGCAGCGGGGCGAGCCAGATGCGGATCTGGGCCGAGAGGTGATGGGTGCCCAAGCTGTCGGACTGGGCGAGCGCCTCGGCCAGCAGCGCGGCGGCCTGCTGCTGCTGGCCGCGCCGCAAGGCCAGCAGCCCAAGGTTGGCCGTCAGCCCGGCGGTGCGCTCGGGGATATGGAACTGCTCGCTGAGCACCAGCCCCTTGCGGAACGACTGCTCGGCATCGTCGAGCTCGCCAGCGGCCAGCTGGATCTCGCCCAGCGTGGAGCGCAGGTAGACCGTCAGCTGCAGGTAGCCGCTCTCCCTGGCCAGCACGATCCCGCGCTCGGCGTAGCCGCGCGCCGCCGGGTCGCCCAGCAGGTGCAGGTGGTAGGCCAGGTTGTTGTGGGCCAGAATGTACCATGTGATCTCGTCGGGCTGGATAGCGCCGCTGGCCGTCTCGATCACGCCCTGGTAGGTGCGGATGGCCCCTGGCAGATCGCCCTGCTGCGCCAGGATGCTGCCTAGCTCGAATTGCACCTGGGAGCGGTGGATGGCCCCGGCCCCACTCTCCAGCAGCTGCTCGGCCTTGCGCAGGTGGGCGCTGGCGCTGCAGAGGTCGGCCCCCTCAAGCGAGAGCGCCGCGCCCCAGAAGAACTCGGCGCTGGCGGCGTCGGGCGTGCCCAGCAGCGGCTGGATGCTGTCGATCACCTCGCGGTAGCGGCCCTGGGTCAGCAGCGTGCGAGCCAAGGCCAGCCGGGCGGCGCGGGCCTCGGCGGCATCGTGGTGCTGCTCGGCCAGCACGATGGCCTTGCGCAGCCGCTCGTTGGCGTGCTGGGCATCCCCCGCGTTGGTGTAGGCTACCCCTAGCTGGGTGAGGATGCGAGTCAGCTCGGGGGGCTGCTGGCCGTAGCAGGCTAGCTCGAAGAAGGTGGCGGCCTCCTGCCAGGCCGAGAGCGACATGGCGTGCTGGGCGGCGCGCAGCGCGTAGGGCGCGGCCCGCTCGGGCTGATCGCCCTCGGCGAAGTGCGAGGCGATCAGCGCGTCGTCGAGGGGTGGGCTGGCCTGCTCTAGCGCCTCGGCCACGGTGCGGTGCATCTGGCGGTGGCGCGGCTCGCCCACCTCGCGGTAGGCCACCTCCATGGTGAGGCTATGGTCGAAGCGAAAGCGCTGCCCGCCGATCGGCAGGATCAGCGCGGCGCGGCGCAGTTCGTCGAAGGCATCCAGCAGGGCCGCGCTTGGCATGTGGGCGGCGCTGGCCAGCAGCGGGAACTCGAACTCGCGCCCGATCGCTACCGCCAGATGCAGGAGGTGCAGGGCGCTGGGCGAAAGCTGAGCCAGCCGCGACTGGATCAGGCTGTAGAGCGTGTGCGGCACCAGCGGGGCGCTGTCCAGCGCGGCGCGGTCGATCGTGCCATTGGCGCGCAGCCAGCCCCGCTCGCGGATAGACCGCACCAGCTCGGTGATGACATATGGGTTTCCCTCGCCCTGCGCATCGAGCCATTTGGCCAGGGCCTCGCTATCGGCGGCGCTCAGCGCCCGCGCGATCCGCGCCATCTCCTCGCTGGTCAGCCGTGGCACCACGATCCGCTCGATCTGCCCCGCACGGGTCAGCGCCTGCAGCAGCGTGGCCAGCGCTGGCTGCTGCTGCCCGCCGCGCATCGTCACCAGGTAGCTGATCCGGGCCGCGCTGCTCTGCCGCACCAGGTAGCCCAGCAGGCCCAGCGTGGCGGTATCGGCCCAGTGCAGGTCGTCGAGGAAGAGCGCCACCGGCTTCACGCGGGCTAGCGCGTGCAGCAGCTGCCGCACCGCCTCCCACAGCCGCGACTCATCGCCTGGGGGCGCGGGCGGCACCGCCCCGCCCGCCAGCTCGGGCACCAGTCTGGCCAGCTCGGCCTGCCAGATCGGCGCAATCGGTGCGCGGTCTCGCCACTCCATCCCGCACAGCCCGCGCAGCGCCTCGCTGATCGGGTGGTAGGGGATGGCCTGCTCCAGCTCATAGGCCGAGCCGCGCAGCACCACGCGGTCCTGGCTGTTGAGCCAGGTGGTTGCCAGCCTAGTCTTGCCGATCCCTGGCTCGCCCTCAAGCACCAGCAGGCGGTGGGATTCGGCTGCGGCGATCAGCCGCTCTAGCTCGGGGGCGCGGCTGATAAAGGGAAGCTCGTCGCGCGGTGGCGGCGCGGGCACAATCGGTGCAAGCGGCGCGTGGTCGGCGGGCGGGGCCAGCGCGTCGGTGATGATCGCATCATACAGTGCCTGGGTCTCGGCCATCGGCGGCACGCCCAGCTCCTCGTCTAGGCGGTCGCGCAGCTGCTCGTAGCGGCGTATGGCACCCGCCCGATCGCCCGCGCGGTACTGGGTGCGCATGGTGGCGCGCTGGATCTCTTCGTGCAGCGGGTCTAGCGCCAGCGCCTGGGTGAGCGCGCCCAGGGCAGCGGGGAAATTCTGGCTATCCTCATGCTGCTGGGCCAGCCGCAGAAAGCCGCCCAGCGCCAGCTGGCGGGTTCGCTCACGCTCATTCTCGGCCCAGCGCTCAAAATCCTCGTTGTCCGGCAGGGAGAAATCTTCGAGGAACAGCCCGCGGTAGAGCGCCAGCCCCAGCGCGATCTGCTCGGCGGCACCGCTGGCCAGCTGGGCCTCGAACAGCTGCAGATCGACCTGCGCATCGTCGGCCAGCCCCACGTGCTCGTTCGTCACCGAGAGCACGTCGCCCAGGCTTTTGCGGATACCATGCAGGGTCGTGCGCAGGGTCTGCTGCGCCGCGCTGCGCTCGTGGTCGGGCCAGAACAGGTGCAGCAGCCGCTCGCGGGTGACAGCGGTTTGGCGCGCGGCAAGGTAGTAGAGCAGCGCGCGCGTCTTCCGGCGTGGTATGTCGATCGGCTGGCGGTCAAGCACGATCTGCGGTGGGCCAAGCAAGAGAATAGAGAGCATAGACCTATTATACCCGCTTCGCTCAAGCGCTTGTGCATCGGCCCGCTGCATGATCGGCTATGGCGCGGGGGTGAGCCACAGGTCGCCGTTTGGCGATCGCTCGGCGCTCCAGCCGCTCCCGCTCGGCCCCTGGATCTTCCACCAGCGCAGGCCATCGGCCTCAAGCGGCCCGTCGGTGATCTGCACCACGTCGCCCTCTGCGAAGCTCGCCACCACCGCCGCCTTCAGGCTCGGCTCGGCCCGCCCGCGCAGCGCTTTCCCGGCCAGGTTGCCCACCCGCGCCTGGCCTTGTGTGGAGAGCGCCTCCATCATGGCGGCCTGGCGCTGTGGTTCGACCGTGGGTGTGAGGAAGATCGGAACGGGAGTGGCGGTTGGTGCCAGCACTGCCGCTTTCTCATTGGCCTTAGTGCTAGCAGGTGTTAGGGTTGAGCGCACCACACCGACGATCAGAACCACCACCACGATCAGCGCGATTGAGGCAATAGTGGTTGGGATAACCCAGATCTGCGGCTGATTCTGGCGTCGCGTGCGGTTAAAGCTTTTGCGATAGTGGTAGTAGTGTTGGTAGAAAAAAGGGTCTGCCTCACCACGTGCGGCGTCCTCCGCCCCACGGCGTGCCATCTCTTTTGTATTCATACATGCTCCACGCAGAAAGTAAAGAGGGAAACCGGTATCGCTCCCCGATGGTGTCGCACAGCAAGGTACATGCCAGGCTGTCGAGAAGAAGCGCGGCTTGCTGGGTTGTGCTACGGCAAGTGTCGGCCCAAGCTAAGGTAGGATGAGATCGTCGCGCCCGAGGTCATGCAGAATGTGGGGGTAGAGCGCATAGATAGGAGCGACGCTAGGGAGCAGCTTGAGAATCTTCGGGATCGGCCCTTTTGCAACAATCTGGCGACGAGTCAAGGCTGCCATGAGGTTTATCTTACCATGCCAGAATTGATGTGCAATATCTGCTTTCATGCTCATCTCAATGTCTGGCTTGCGCAGCGGCTCGCTGCCCCAGCCTATCGCGAAGGGTGCGCTCGAAATGTCGCTGGGGTAGATCGTCAGCACCGCGTCGGGGTCGTAGTAGCGAAAAACAATGGTCAGGCCCGATTCTCGAATCGCCGTAGCAATGAACGAATCTTGCTTTACCGCGTCGTAGAGATGTCCAAAGCACATCTGCAATTCACCGGCGGTCTCGAAAACCGGCATAGAACCAACCTCCATAGGCGTATCAATGGGATAGATGATTATACGGCGAAGCGATAGGGGGCGTCAACCTAGTATGAAAATGTGCTTACGCCGATTTGACAGCATCGCGGTGGAGTGCTATAGTACGCCTCGTTGCGAGCGGCGGTGCCGCCCGGAACCCGAACAACCAGAGGCGCCACACACCGAGCCGAATGGCCCGTTTGACACAAACGACCAACGGTGGTATGCTACGCCGGTTGCTCACGAGCGACCAAACGCCCGTCGGACCCACCGCCAGTCGATTTGACAAGAACGACTGACTGTGGTAGACTAGCGAAGTTGCTCAATCAACACCCGCGACCATCTGAAGGTCTCGCCCTCGCGGCAGACCCAACAGCTACAGAGTTTCTGGCTCGACAATTTGCACCCTCGGGTGCCAGGGGTTGAGGTTCACCCTCAATCGCCTGGTTTTTTATCGCCAAGACTCGGTCGCCCTGCACCTGTACAACTGAATCGTGATGATGAGGTGAGCCAATTATCGCCCGTCCTGGGTGGCACAGCAGTGCTACACCAGCGATGAAGAGTTTGATCCTGGCTCAGGACGAACGCTGGCGGCGTGCCTAATGCATGCAAGTCGCACGCGGTGCCTTCGGGCACTGAGTGGCGAACGGCTGAGGAACACGTGGGGACCTGTCCGGGAGTGGGGGACAACACCGCGAAAGCGGTGCTAATCCCGCATACGCTCTGAGGAGGAAAGCCGAAAGGCGCTCCCGGGTGGCCCTG